>CANCXY010000204.1 GCA_947381875.1 uncultured Clostridia bacterium
CTGGCGGATTCCAAAGGCGGAGCCTTTGGGCCGTTTGGGCGCAGCCCAACATTCTATCGTGCTTTTTGTCCCCGGCGAAAGCCGGGGACATTTTTTGGGTTTTGTGTAACAATCCTATAGAATATGCCACTAATGGGGCAGGAAGGAATCGTTGAGGCTGTCTCCCTGCCTCCGGCGGGAAAACATGCAAAGGACTTCAAAGGGGTTTGCAATTTCTTCCCCGCCGGAGGCGGGGAAGAAACAATACAGGAAAGGGGGCGGCGGCGTGCGGGAAACGATGGAAGAAATCTTCAACCTGTATTATCGGGACGTATATTCCTATCTGTACAGCATTTGTCGGGACGCGGCACTGGCCGAGGACCTCGCCTCCGAAACCTTTTTAGAGGCCCTGCGCACCGCCGCTTTGTTCCGGGGCGAGGCGGACATCAAAACGTGGCTTTTCACTATTGCCCGCCGCCGGTGGTTTTCGCACCTGCGGCAGAAAAAGCGGTGCTTGCCTGCTGCGCAGTCCCTTTCAGAGTGGCTGGCTGACAGCGGGCCGGACGTGGCCGAACACACCGAAACGCGCGCACTGGCTGCGCGTGCCGCCGAGCTTTTGCGACGGGAGCCGGATCGCACACGCGGCATTGTAAACATGCGCGTGCAGGGGTATTCATTTTATGAGATCGGCGTGAAATTCGGCGTTTCGGAAAATTCTGCGCGTGTGATTGACTTCCGCGCCAGGGCAAAAATACGCAACCTGCTCAAAGAGGAGGGGTTCTGGGATGAATGAAATCAGCTGCAATATCTGTCAGGATTTGATGCCATTGGTACGGGATGGCATTGCCAGCGAGGAGAGCCGGGAGGCCGTGCAGCGCCATACCGCCAACTGCGCGGCGTGCGCGGCGCTCATGGGGGATGAAACACCCCCGCCCGCCGCAAACGGGGAACGCGCGTTTCGGAAACTGCGGCAGCATTCCCGCCTGCTGGCCGCTTTAGGGTTGCTGTTCTGCGTGTTTTTCAGCGTAGAAATGACGGCCACCGAGAATATGTTTTACAATATTTTGTTGATGCCGTTTATCGGCGCGCTGGGATACGGCGTGTTCCGCGGCAAGGTGCTGTATAAGCTGCCGCTGGTTATCTTCCTCACGCACACGGCTGTGGAGGTTGTGAAAAAGGCGCAGGCTGCCGAAGCGCTTGATATGTATACCGTTGTATATATGTCGGTGATCTACAGCCTGCTGGCCTTTGTGGGCGCGCTGATTGCCTGGCTGGTCGCCGGGGCGTTCAGCAAAACCCCGGATAAGGATAAAAAAGGCAGGGCCATCGCGCTTATCATCGCCGCCGTGCTGACAATCGGTGTGGGTGTATTCTCCAACGGACTAGTGGGCAACCCCATCTCGCAGCGGCTTGCGGAAAACGCCGCGCGGGAACATCTGAAAACGCACTATGCCGGTACGGATTATGTGCTTGAGAATGTCGCCTACACCTTTATAACCCACAGCTACCTCGCGCATATCACCGCGCCGGGCAGCACCGACCGGTATTTCACGCTCTGGCTGGACGGCCTTGGCCACGTCCGGCGCGACGATTATACTTCCATGGTCGCGGAAGGAGGCACCACCGCCCGCCGCCTGGACAGCGCATACCGCGCGCTGTCGGACGCGGTATGGGAGAGCGACGCCCTCCCCTTTGAAACCCATCTTGCGTTTGGCGACCTGGAATTTCTGCCGCGCGGCCAGGAGATCGGCTGGGACGGCCCCATTTACGGCATCGATCAAACGACGCTTACGCCGGACGCCCTGTATGACATTCCCCAGTTGGGCGCACAGGCAGGGCATTTGACCGTCTATATAGACGACGAAACCGTGACCGCCGAACGCGCGGCGGAACTGCTTTTAGAAATCAAGCGCCTGATGGACGCGGGCGGCGTACCGTTCTACGCCATCGACCTGACCCTGCAATACCCCCGTCCCGAAAACGGCACGCGCCCGGAAGGCAGCATTGACACAAAAGATTTCCTCTGCGCCGACATTTACCCGGACGGCCTCGCCGATCGCGTGCGGGCATCCGACGCCGCCGTGCAAGCCTTTTACGGCATCATGGACGCGGAAAAACAGCGCGGCGAATAACGCCGCGCTGCCGGGCTGCCGCCCGGACCTGCCCAAAGGGCGCCGCCCTTTGGAATCCTGCGGCCTTTGGAAAAGGCCGGCGAAACTTTTACATGCTCCCCGTTGATTATTGCTCAACCGTCTGCCATTCCTGCCGGCAGGCGGTTTTTTTGGGAAAATTGTTGGAGGGACTATCTTTTTTGGGCGCTGAACCGTTATAGTAAATAGAAAGCGCTTTCGATTGTATGGCATTTATACACTGACGGGAAAGGAGGACGCATGGACAAAGACCTGCCATTGATCCGAAAAATGCGCCAGGGCGACGCGGACGCACTGGAAGCGTTTGTGGAAAGGCATTACGCAAATATCCTGCGCTATTGCCGCGCGCACACCGATGACGCCATGCACGCCGAGGACTGCGCGCAGGAAACCTTTGTGCGGTTTTTCAGCGCCCTTCCCACCTACCGGCACTATGGCAAGGCCGCCAATTTCCTCTATGCCATCGCGGCCAACGCCTGCCGCGACCTGTTCCGCCAATCGCGGGAAACGTCGCTGGAACAACTGCCGGAAACCGCCGCCGCAGACAGCGGGCAGCTCGACACCCGGCTCACCGTGCGCGCCGCGCTGTCCCGACTGCCGGACGAGGTGCGCGAAACAGCTATCCTCTATTTTCTCAGCGAACAGAAGCAGGCGGATATTGCCCGTATCTTAGGCATCGGCCTGCCGCTTGTCAAATACCGCGTGCGCCGCGCACGGGAGATTTTATCAAAAGAATTGGAGGGCTTATGAAACAGGACAACGCCATCCGGTCAGCGCTGAAACGGCTCGACCCCGCACCGGTTTCCGGCTCCGCATTGCGCCAAACAACGCGCCGCGCCGCCGCCGCGTTCTACGCGCAGGAGGAAACGCGCAGATTGAGCCGGATGGAATTCCTCTGGCAGCAGGGCCGGTTTATTCAGAAACGGTGGTGGGTCATGCAGGCGCTGGTTCTGCTGGCGCTGATGGCCACCCTGCACCTTTCGGGCACGCCCGCGCGTTCACAGCGGTGCATGGCTCTGGCGGCGTGTGCCTTCGCGGTGCTGCTCCTGCCGGAGCTTTGGAAGAACCGCGGGACAGATGCCATGGAAGTGGAATGCGCAGCCTATTACAGCCTGCGGCAGATATACGCCGCGCGCCTGCTCCTGTGCGCGCTGGCCGATTTTTTCCTGCTCACGGCATTTTCCCTGACGGCGCTTGGCTTGGGGTGCGCCGCATGGCAGGAACTATTGATCGAATTCCTTCTCCCCTATACCGTCTCCTGCTGCATCTGTTTCCAGTGCCTGTACAGCCGCTGGCATACTACGCCCCTGTTCCCCGGCTTTTTGTGCGGGGTATGGTATCTTTTCTGGACACAGGTCGTTTTGAATGAGGCGCTGTACCGAGCCGTTTCCATGCCGCTGTGGTGCGCGCTGCTGGCGGGGGCAGCGGGGTATCTGAGCTTTTGCATCTGCCGGGGACAAAAACATATTTCAACCATTTGGGAGGCAAAACCGTTATGGAGTTAAAATTGACGGGATTGACAAAATCCTTTGGCGCGCTCACCGCCGTCGACCACGTTTCCTGTGTGATGACAAGCGGCGTCTATGGGCTTTTGGGCGTGAACGGCGCGGGCAAAACTACGCTGATGCGCATACTGTGTACGCTGCTGGCCCCCAGCGGGGGCACAGCCACCTGGGACGGCGCGGATATTTTTGCACTGGGCAGCGAATACCGGCGCATTTTGGGCTATCTGCCGCAGGATTTCGGGTTTTACCCCGATTTCACCGTAGAGGAATATCTGCTCTATATCGCCTCAATCAAGGGCCTGCGGCCGGCTGTCGCAAAGCGGAGGAGCGGGGAATTGATTGAACAGGTCGGCCTGTCCGGGGCGCGCAAAAAAAAGATGAAAAAGCTCTCCGGCGGCATGAAGCGCCGGGCGGGTATCGCACAGGCCATGCTGAACGACCCGAAAATTTTGATTTTAGACGAGCCGACGGCCGGGCTGGACCCCAACGAGCGTATCCGATTCCGCAACCTGCTCAGCGAGCTGGCCGCCGAACGCCTGGTGCTGCTCTCCACGCATATTGTATCGGATGTGGAGTATATCGCGAAGGAAATTTTGCTGATGAGGGAAGGGCGTTTCCATGCGGGCGGCACCGCCGAACAGCTTATTGCGGCTATGGGCGATAAGGTCTGGCGCGTGGCGGCGGATAAGCGCGAGGTAGATGGCTATCTGCGGCAGTATAAGGTGGCAAATATCAAGTCTGTGGGAGAGGGCGCGGTGCTGCGCGTGCTGTCGCCGACGTGCCCGGCGGAGACGGCACAAGAGGAGCCGCCCACACTGGAAGATGTGTTTCTATACTATTTTGGGGAAGGGTCAGGTGAAGGCAATGACGCGATTTGAGCTGAAAAAGATATTCTCCCGCAGGCAGAACCAAATCGCGCTTTTACTGGTGTTTGCATTTGTGGTTTTTAACTGCTGGAGCGCTGTCCACGGCGTATCTTTCGTGGATGAAGCGGGGGTAACACACAACGGCCCCGGCGCGGCGGCTGGCCTGCGCGCCGCGCAGAAGGAATGGGCCGGGCCGCTGGATACGGAAAAGCTGATGCGCGCTGTTGCGCTGAACCGGGAAATCGCCCAATCGCCCGAATACCTTTCCCTCGATGAAACACAACAGGCAATCGTTTTTGCACGCGGGCAGGGCATATTTGAAATACGACATCTGCTGAACTACGCCTTTGCAGATACCTTTCGCGGCTATAATTACTTTGCCGCCGACGAGCTGACCCCGGAAAACGCGCCGGATTTTTACCCCAACCGCGTCCGTTTGCTGAAAGGCTATCTTTCGGGCGATGCCGCGGATACCTTTTCCGAGCAGGAAAAAGCCTATCTGATCGAACAGTATGAAGCGCTCCCTACCCCTATATTGTATGATTACACAAAAGGCTGGACACAGATCTTGACCTATGCGCAAAGCGTCGCGATGTTTACCATGCTGCTGGCCTGTTATCTGGCGGCGGGTATTTTTTCGGGGGAGTTTTCCTGCAAAGCGGACGCCGTCTTTTTCTCGGCGGTATATGGCCGGGACCGGGCGGTTGCCGCCAAGCTGAAAGCGGGGATCTGGACGGTGACGGGCATCTATTTTTCCGCCATGCTGCTGTTTTCAGGCGTGGTGCTGGCGCTTTTAGGCGCGGATGGCTGGGCGTGCCCGGTCCAGCTTCAGCATTGGTTTTCGTTTTATAATCTCACAATGGGACAGGCGTTTCTTCTCGTCCTGTTTGGCGGATATATCGGGTGTCTGTTCATGGCCCTTCTGACAATGTTGATTTCCGCGAAAACGCGGTCAGCGGTCACGGCTGTGCTGACGCCGCTGGCGCTGATATTTCTGTCATCGTTTATGGCGGCGCTTGTTGGAACTTCCAACATGCCGCTGTTGGATAAGATTTTTGCCCTTCTGCCAGACCAGCTTTTACAGCTTGGGCAGGTGATCCGCTATTTCCACCTTTACACATTGGGCAGCCATGTGGTTGGCGCCCTGCCGATTTTGGTTGTTGTATATACCGCGCTGACGCTTGTTTGCGCTCCGGCTATATACGTTTGCTACCGCCGGCAGCAGGCGGGGTAAGGGATGTCTTTTACCCCATTCCCAGCGCGGGCAGGTTTTTCATACAGTCAAGCGGGCCAATCCCTTTTCAGAGGGTCGGCCCGCTTTCTTCTGTTTTCAGGGGATGCCCCCCTATTTCTCGTTGTCAAGACCTTTTCTGTGTTGCCTATGTATCCCTATATGCCCGATACCAAGGATAACCGCCGCTATGAGCATATAGATCACTTTTCCGTATATCCCCAAGAAGAAAAACGCCGCGACAGGCAGCGTCGCCCCGGCAAGCGGCACGCCCAGGAAACCGCTGTAAAAATCTGCTAATGTCCGTCCGCTCCGAA
>CANCXY010000205.1 GCA_947381875.1 uncultured Clostridia bacterium
CGCTTCTTTGCGTTCCGCTGTTTTTGCATGATGCGATTGGCTTCTGTCCTGCAAGTGTCAGAACAGTATTTGACATCCATTCTCGTGGTCGAGAAAACCTTCCCGCAATTCGCACAGGTGCAATCACGCCGTCTGCTTTCCGCCGCTTGGCGGCAGTAAAATTTAGCCCGACAGTTAGGATGACCGAATTTGGCGTTCGGAATGCCCGCCATGAAGGTTTTCCCGCACTGTTCACAGACTCTTTCAAACGGTGGACTCAGGTTTTCTCCCGCTTTCAGCCTGCGATACCGCTCCCGGCTTCGGATGCGCTCCTTTTGCAGACGTTCCTGCTCTGCGATCTCCTCCGGGGGAGGCTCCGGCACAGGCGCGTCGAACTTGCCGATGAACTTCAAATAGATGTCCACTTCCTGCACCCGATCCCCTGTGGACCTATCCGGGGCGTGGACAACAATCTTGTCAATAAACTCGTTGATCATTGGCGTGGTCAATTCTGAAAAATTTGTGTACTTCTTCGCAAGGTCGAGAAAATGCTCCACATTAGCGGTGTCCTGCTCGAAGCTGCCTAACGCAGATTCACCTTCCGCGATGGACTGCCGGAGCACTGCCTGCTCTTGTTCGTATCCGGCGAGAAGGGTGTCAAAGCGTTCCTCTCTAATGCGGCCCACCGCATAGGATTCATACAGCTTCTTGATAATGGTGTCCAGTTCCTCAAAGCGCCGCCTATCCTTGTTCAGCTTGCGTTTCAAGTCCTTCGCCGCCTGTGCCTGCTGGACCTCGGACGCTGCCCGAACCTTCTGAATGAACTCGGTCTCGTTGGAAATGGCGTAAGCGCTGGTGATTTTGATGGTTTCCAGAATCAGCGTTCTCAGCGCCTTGGTGGAGATGTGGTGGTTACTGCAAACCTTGTCGCGCCGCTGCCCGCCCAGCTTGTAGGCGGAGCACTCATAGGCGTCCGACGGATAGGGCTTGTTCTCATTGCCCCGCGTCCGCTGGTTATACATCTTTGCCCCGCAGTCGGCGCAGAACACAAGGCCGGTCAGCGGATTGGCTTCGCCAAGGGTGTCTATCCGACGTGGAGTTCCCCGCAGTTTCTGAACAAGCTCCCATGTAGCACGGTCTATGACCGGAGCGGGCCTATGCCAAAACAGAGGACAATCTGACAAGGAAACTGGTTGCGGCAGACGCACTTCATGCGGTGGAACTCCGCTTAAAGTCGCAGAAGAAACGGGGCAAAAAAATAACCGCCGCAGTCTACAAATATCTTGCAGACTGCGACGGCGCTTGGGGCGAACTTTACTATGATTTCAAAGACGGCACAGCGGAGATCATTCTGCTGGCCGAGTGGGATACGATGGTCAGTCATAGGTTTGCTGTGCGGGCGTTTGAGCATCTTCAAAAGGTTCCTATAACAAAAATGCCAGAGAAACTTATACTGACATTCATAGGGCCTGAACAGCCTTGTTCGAGCGACAAATTGCCGCTCGAACGGATGATAATTGATGATTGGAGCAGCCACAATGAAAATTAAACTGGAGCAGGTAATTGAGGCAATCGAAACCGCCGATGATGCGTTTACTTATTTCTATGACACACAGACCGGCGAAACGGTTTATTTGCAGGACGAGATCATCACAGGCGAACGTAATGAAGAACTGGAAGAATTGATCGAAAACTCACCGAGAGGCCGGTTTCTACGATTCCCGACAAAATATGATATTCACGAGTACAGTATTATGGAGAGCTTCGTTGAATCGCTGCCGCCCGGTACAGCCCGGCAAGAGTTGGCTAACGCGATTCGCGGTAAAGGCGCGTTTCGCCGTTTCAAGAATGGCATCTATTATCACTTCTGACAGCGAGTCAGTTGAACCTTTGCCACAATGTGCAGTTTCGATGCAGACATTTTGTGTCCACACCAGATTGTTGCAATCCCTCGGGCAAAGAGGGCTTATGGCAGAAGTGCACTAATTCGCAAAGTCTTTTGCATATAAAAGGCCCTGCGGTTTCCGGCTATACCGGAAACCGCAGGTTTTTCTTATTGGGTGTAGGCAACCCTCACTATTTCAAACTGCAAGACAACTTTCTCTCAGCAGTCAACAGAATTTATTTGATCACCAATATTGTAGATGTCTCGTTGATATGTCCCAAAAACGCCTCGCCGTTGGTAGAGAACCCAATACTGGGATACCGGCCAAACAGCGCACAGTAGGGTTCCACCTGGTCTTCATTCAGGATTTCCAGCGTTCGGTACAGGCAGTTGAAGTTGATTACGCCGGCAGGCTGGTAGGGGATCGCTTCGTCCAGCGCCTTTTGGGTGTCATCCACAATGTTGCCGATCTTCAGGACGTTGATCTCTGTTCCCTCCGGCAGGCCGCAGTGCAAGGTAATGCCGCTGTCCTGAATTTGGTTAAAGGTGCGCACAAAAATCTCGTCTCCAGCCACAACGCCCAGAGGATTGCACACAAAATAGTTCTGGATTTCATTCTGCCCAACGCCCAGCACTTCCGCATACACCTCGCCGCAGGGCCGGTGGTCAAACTCGTAAAGGATGCGGTTGCGCAGGTCGGATTTCGTCACCGTTAACTTACGTTCCGAGAAAATATGGGCGCTCTGGGTCTTCAACACATCGTAGCCGTTGGTCGTCTTTAAAACGGCCAGCACCGCTGCGCCGGTGTAGCTCCGGCCGCCGGCATAGACCAAGGACCGGCCACCATCTGCTGCAGAAGAAGAGCCACCTACAAAGAGGAGGTCGGTGGCGGTACCCAAGCAGTCCATGAAGATCTCTTCCACCTTTGCGCTGGACTCGAAGAGGACGATGCCAACATATCGCTCAAAATTCGCAAGGATCTCATTCGCGCCGCCGAAATGGCTGTGGATCTCGTTCAGGACGTCCCGCAGGTCCGGCTCTGCGCCAATATTCTCCACGACCTGCACATACACGTCCTCAACGCTCCCGGCGTCTATCGCCATAATGCTGACAGAGCCGCTGGTGTAGCCGTTATTGCAGTACTCGCTGTGAGAGGATGAGCCGATAATTTGGCTGTTGGGGAAAGCCGTATGTAGGGCAGCTTCCGGATTCTCATAAATGCTGGAAGCGAAAAACAACAGCAGTTTCGGCTGAAAATCCGCCAGGGCTTCTTGTGCCTGCCGGGCTATATCCTGACTGTCACATCCTTTGATGGAAAGCGTTTTAATGGCCAATGTTTACCCCGCCTTTTCAATAAATTTTGATATATGTTAAACGATGACGCCAAATTCCTTGGCAATTTCCCGAACCGTCTGTATAACCGCCAGGTCGTCCGGAGATACCTCCGTAAACTTATCAACGGCGATTCCCTTCAGATACATCTTGGTCCGTATGGAGTTTGCAATGACCACATTTCCTTTGGCTTTTTGCGTAATGACCGTTTGGATCATCCTCTGGATCTGCCCTGCCAATCCATTTACCTCCTCTCGTGATATTGTGGTTATCCCTTTCGTCAGCCCCACCATCTGGCAGGCCAGCAAATGTCACAAAGCCAGCGTTTTCCCTCCAATTAAGACCAAAGCCACTCTTCGGCGGAAAACGAACTGAGTAAAATGGACAATATATCTTATATTACCATATGTGACCGGCAATAGCAAGTATTTTTGGCAAATTTTATAACGGATTTGGACATCCAAACAACGTCGATTGTTTGGATGTTTTCCGGATATTTCCAACTTTACAGTGCTGGGGTACAAAGGAGGTAAGGCAATGGACATTGCGATATCGTTTTTAGGATAGGACAGCCGCGCGGCAATATTACCATGTCCGCGAACCCATCGCGCGGAACTGCGCGACGGTGGGGGCGTGCGAATTCATGCCGCCGTCTATCGTGATGATCTGGCCGCTGACATAAGTGCTTTCGTCGGAACCGAAGAAGACGCACGCATGGCCGATATCTTCGGGGCAGCCATAGCGGTTCACCTCGATATTGCTCAGGAAGATATCTTTCAGCGCCTGCGGGACGCGCGCTTCGTTGTCCGGCGTGACGATCAGGCCCGGACGGATGCAGTTGCAGCGGATGTTATCTTTGCCGTATTGCAGCGCCACCGACTGGGTGAGCAGGTCGACGCCCGCTTTGGCGCTGGCGTAGGCGGTAGAGCCGAGGTCGCCGCCGCAGGACGCCATGGACCCGATATTGATAATAGAGCCGCCGCGTTTGTCTTTGCGCATATGCGGCAGCGCGCACTTGATAACATAGAACGTGCCGCGCAGGTCGCTCTGGAAAATGGCATCCCACATTTCCAGTGTCAGCTCGTCGACACGGCCATCGCGCAGGGCGACGTTGGCAGCGTTGTTTACCAGGATGTCGATCGCGCCGTAGGTCTCGACCGTATCGGCAATCAGCGCTTCAATGCTCGCCGGGTCGGTGATGTCCATCGTATGGAATGACGCTTTTCCGCCCTCGGCGGTGATGGCGTCTACAACGGCCTGTCCTTTTTCGGCGCGGCGTCCGCAGACGACGACCTGTGCGCCCTCGGCGGCGTACAGCTTCGCAATGCCCACACCAATGCCACTGGTGGAGCCGGTGACGATGGCAACCTTGCCCTGTAATCTGTTCATGGAACATGACCCCTTTCATTTGTATCCGATTGAGCGGGAAATCCCCGGCAGTCGTCCAGAATTTCCCTGTTCTTCTGCCTATTATAAAAGCTCCCGCCCCGGCTGTCAAGAGTGCCAATCGAAAAGGGCCAGGATGGGTTTCCAAAGGGGGCTTGCCCCCTTTGGCGGAGTCCAGAGGCAGCGCCTCTGGGCAGGCCTGGGCGGCAGCCCAGCAGGCTTACATGGACTTCCCAAAGAAAGCAGCCGTAGAGCGCACGCGGGCCATGAGGGCGTCGAACTGGGCGGGGGTGAGGCTTTGCGCGCCGTCGCTTTTGGCGTGGGGCGGGTCGTTGTGGACTTCGATCATGAGGCCGTCGGCCCCGGCGGCGATGGCGGCGAGGGCCAGCGGCTCCACCATCCATGCGATGCCTGCGGCATGGCTGGGGTCGATGACGACAGGCAGGTGTGTTTTACTTTTCAGCATGGGGACGGCGGAGATATCTAAGGTGTTGCGCATGCTGGTTTCAAAGGTGCGGATGCCGCGCTCGCACAAAATGACTTTTTCGTTACCGCCCGCCATGATATATTCGGCGCTCATCAAAAATTCTTCCAGCGTGTTGGCAAGCCCGCGCTTGAGCAGGATGGGCTTGTCCAAATGCCCCAGCTCTTTCAAAAGCTCAAAATTCTGCATGTTGCGCGCGCCCACCTGAATAACGTCGACATCCTCAAACAGCGGGATATGTTCGGTGTTCATAATCTCGGTGACGATGGGCAGGCCGGTGGCGCTGCGCGCCTCGCGCAGAAGCTCCAGCCCTTCGGCGCGCATGCCCTGGAAGGAATACGGGGACGTGCGCGGCTTGAACGCGCCGCCGCGCAGGAAAGCCGCGCCGCTCTGCTGCACGTCGCGCGCCACTTCGATAATCTGCGCCTCGCATTCGACGCTGCATGGCCCGGCCATCACAGCAAAATGCCCGCCGCCGATTTTCCGCCCCGCTGTCTCCACGACCGTGGGTTCTGGATGAAATTTCAGGTTCGCTTTTTTGTAAGGCTCGCTCACGCGCTTTACGTCCGCGACAAACTGCTGTGCGCGCACATAGTTGATATCCACGTCGCCCGTGTCGCCGACCAGGCCGATCAGGTGTGTATGCTCGCCCTCAGAATTGTGGATCTGCAACCCCTGCGCCTCAAAATCCGCACAGAGTTTCTGAATCTGTTCCGGCCGCGCCGAATCCTTGAAAATAATGATCATATCTGCTTTCCCTTCCTCTTTTACGCTCTATTGTGGCCGCCAGAAAAAGTATACTCGCCCCGCCCCGCCTTGTCAAGCCAAAGGCGCTGCCCGCCGGGCTGCCGCCCGGACCTGCCCAGAGGCGCTGCCCGCCGGGCTGCCGCCCGGACCTGCCCAGAGGCGCTGCCTCTGGACTCCGCCAAAGGGGGCAAGCCCCCTTTGGAAACCC
>CANCXY010000206.1 GCA_947381875.1 uncultured Clostridia bacterium
TTCCCCGCCCGTAGGGCGGGGAAATACACGAAAACACCCCGCATTGGACACTCCCGCTTTCGCGCGGAACTCATACCTTTTTATATTAGCATATATGCGCGAAAAAAGCGAGACGGCAAAAGAAAATTTTCTGAAAACTTTCTATTACCCGACGGTAAAGAAGCGCGGACACACAGCATTTGCCCCCGCGCAGGCGCTTTTTGATGGGTTTTGTGTGTCTGGGGTGGTACAAATTTCCATAGGGAGAGCGCCCCGCGCGGACGTGGAGCGGCAGGGTGGGCGGGGCTGACCGCGCGGCAGCCCGCCCCGTTCGCGCGCCGCCATCCCTTTTCTTGCTTATAGCATGGGCAAATCGTTATGCCGCATAAAAACTCCATATGTACATTTCCGTAAATATATGGTAAAATAGAGGCCAGTAAATGGAAAGGACGTATAGTCAAGATATTTCCAGACATATATTTTGAGGGAGGGGCATTAAACCCGTGAAAAAACATATTAAAACAGTTATAGATATTGCAATGCTCACCCTGTTTTTGTATCTGATGCACTATCACCCCGGCATGGGGCTTCGGCTGCACGCAATAGTGGGGATCACGTTGTGTGTGCTGTTTATCCTGCATCATTTTCTGAATGTGAAGTGGTACACGGTTTTGTTCAGAGGGAAATACCGCTTCCGCAGAGCCTTGTTGACCGTTTCGGATTTTCTGCTGCTGGCGGCTATGCTGGGGATTATGATCAGCTCCTTTATGATTTCCGGCCTGGTCTTCCCTATCTCCTTTTTACCGGCGGCGTTTTACTGGCGGGATATTCATGTCCTGTCTACCGCATGGGGTTTTCTGTTGATGTCTTTCCATTTGGGCATACATCTGCATGGGTTCCTTTCAAAAACGGAAAAGAAGATGCGCGGCGCTTTTAGATATGGCGTTTATCTGCTGGAACTGCTGATTTTCGGCTTTGGGTGCTATGGTTTTTTGCAAAACGGCTTATGGGATGATATGAGAATGATCCCGCAGATCGTACCGGTACCTTCGGATTTCCTTTTTTACGCGGAATACATCGGGATCATTGGGGCCGTGTGCGTTGCCGTGCATTATTTAATAACAGCGGTTCAAATATGTACGGACGTGTGCCGGAAAGGGGAAAAGCCATCCGGCTGATTTCAGGTGCGAACAGAAAAGCCCTCGATTTTATCGGGGGCTTTTCTGGTTTTATGGATTCTACTGCCGTTCTACCTCTAAAACTATGGATTTCGCCTGCTGTTCGATTGCTTTTTAGAGGATATGGTGTTAAAATTTAAGGAAAGGAGTGAAAATGGATGTTCAATATTGATAAACAAAAATTCGGCGCATTTGTGGCCGCGCTCCGCAAAGAAAAAGGCATTACCCAAAAAGAACTGGCGGCACGGCTTTTCATCTCTGATAAAGCTGTGAGCAAATGGGAAACCGCCGCAAGCGTCCCCAATATAGATTTGTTAATACCATTAGCAGATATACTGGGCGTTACCGTAACGGAGCTGCTGATGTGTCAGCGCATGGAACAGGATAACGTGTTGAGTACAACACAGGTGGAACAGGTGGTGAAAACAGCTATTTCGTATTCAGAAAAAGAACCGCCGCGGGCATATCGCAACAAAGGCAAATGGGGGGCTATATATGTTTTTTCTTTTGTTATTGCCTGTCTTGAAATACTGTTTTCTTATATGAGCGGGCGTATCACTGTCGGCCTGTTGGTATCTATGAGTTTGGGAGCAAGTTTTGGATTGTATTTTTGTTTTCTGGTAAAGGAAAGGCTGCCCGCCTATTATGATGAAAACCGCATTTGCGTATATACGGACGGATTCTTTGAAATGAATTTCCCTGGGCTTGCTTTTAATAATAACAACTGGGGAAAAATATTGAAAGCCGGCCGTGTTTGGGCTGTGGCGCTGATGGTGGGGTATCCAATCGTCAGTTATATAGTGACTTCGCTGTTTACGGGAATTTTGCAGATGAAGGTCGATTTGTTTCTTGCCTTGTTTCTTACTTTGGGCGGCTTATTTATTCCCATGTATGTTGTGGGAAGGAAATATGAGAGAGAGGAGATTTTAGAGGAATGAAAAGGACCGGCGATTTTCTGGTGAAAATCGCCGGTTCTTTGTGGCGCAGCGGGAGGGATTCGAACCCTCGTGTGGTTTCCCACAAACTGATTTCGAGTCAGCCCCGTTATGACCGCTTCGATACCGCTGCTCATATATCCCCGCTCCGCAATCCTTTCGGAAAAGTGCGAAAAACGGGCGGCTGGCTGCGCTGGCATCCGCCCTGCCCAGTTTCCTTTGCTATTATAGCAAAAAAATCCGCGCTCGTCAATGCTCATTTTTCGTTGTTTGCCCTATTTATGAGGCGGCGGGCGGAACTTTTCACGGGCCTGGTGCCCGCACATTGTTCCGCCCGCCGTGTATGTACCCTGTCTATTTCCTGTTTTGCAGCTTCTTCACCGACGCAAACCCCAGGAAAGGCAGGGCAATCAGATCCGCCGCACCGCACAGGCGCACCAGGATGTCCGGCGTCTGGCCGGTGGCGTGGCCGACGATCTGCGCGCCTGTCATGAGGACTGTGGCAATCCCGATCACTATCAGGCTGACGGCCCACATCTTATTCACTGTATCGCTGTTCATAGCTTCCCCCATCCCTATTCTTCAGGTGTGTTTCGCTTTTTATGTATTTCCCCGCCCTGCGGGCGGGGAAATACGGCAGTGCTGCCCAAAAGACTTTGGCACTATACTCACGACAGCGTCACGAGGGCGATCAACAGCAGGCACAGCACTGTATAGGCGATCATGCCCGGCGTGCGCAGCGCGCCGCCGAAGGTATGCGGCACGTCTTTCTTTTGCCGCTTTGCGCGTCCGCTTTCCTCCTCCGGCTGCATCTCCTCTGTCTGCGCGCTCTCCTCTACGCTAACTTCCTCCACGATCTGCGGGGCTGTCTGAGGGTTAAAGCGCCAGCGTTTGCGCACAGCCAGCACGATGGCGGTGACGATCAACACCATCACCAGCAGCCCGACAATCATTACCCCCACTTCACCCAGCACGGCGAGCAGCGGCATCAAAAATGTGCCAACAAAATTGATGGAGATATGCAGGGCGATTGTACAGATCAATTTGCCGGTGTAGGCATAGATATAACAGAATATCGCGCCCAGCACAAACGCATACAGGAACTGGGACAGGTTCGCGTGGAACATGGCGAAGATGAACGCGCCTACCAACATATAGGTACGCACGCCATAGCGGCCGATTTTATCATGCAGCAGTTTACGGAACAGGAATTCCTCACCAACCGGCGCGATGACAGCCCCGAACAGCACCGTCGCAACAGGATTACTGGCGTCCACGACAGAGGCCAGAGGGTTCATCACCTCGCCGCCTTTCAGCATGGCAATCAGCGACAGGATGCCGATAGAAACAAAGTTGCCGATATAGGTAATGCCCAAGCACATGAAAAACCAGCGCACCCACCCCTTAAAGGAAAGCGCTGCCGTACCGAATGTATCCCTCATATCCGGCACCAGTTTTTTCATCATCAGGCAGAAGATGGGCACGGCGATCAGGTAAAGCGGCACATAGGAGATGATCCACATCCACCAGCCGCCGGACTGTATCTGCTCCATCATCAGCAGCGACAGCACAGTCTGCAAGAGCTGCGTCACCAGCATCAGCGTAAAATAGCACAGCCCCACGCGGGAAAGCGTGCTGCGAAATGTCAATTTCTTTTCCATAACATGTTTCCTCCTCTTATTCAGTCGCGGCCTCCGCGCCGCTGTATCCAGAAATGTATAAGCCTCTGAGATATTTTCCATGTATTCCCCGCCCCATAGGCGGGGAATACATGGAAACGCTTTGTTTGGCGACTTCCTGGTATCCCTATCTTACCGCAAACGCCCCGCAAAAAACAGGACGCAGCGCGGGAATCGACAAATTCCGCCCATCACCGCCGTATTCCCCGGCATTGGGTGCGCGGCAATGAAATTGCCGCGCGTGATGGGATTCCAAAGGGGGCTTGCCCCCTTTGGCGGAGTCCAGAGGCAGCGCCTCTGGGCAGGTTTGGGCGGCAGCCCAACAGTCGGCTTACGCCGACTGGCGCACGCTGCCGCGCAGGAGCAGACAGACACCGACGACGCCGAGGATGGGCAGGCCCAGGATGGCGAGGGCTGTCCATACGCCGCCTGGGATATGGGACGCCGCCTGGCTTATGGTGCGCAGGATGCGGCCATAGAATGTATTGGTGTCGATCATGGAGACGCTGCTGCCAAACAGGGACAGCGACATCCCGCCAATGTAAAAGCCCCAAAAGGCTCTGCGGCCCCAGCGCTGCATGCACGCGCCCAAAAACATGCTCGCGCACACAAGCTCCAGCATGATGCCAAACAGAATCAATAGCGTCAGCACGTTTTCTTTCAGCTCCGGCAGAAGCTCCGCGAGCTTGCCAATCGAATAGCGCTCCGGCACGGTAAGGCGGCCTATCCACGATTCCAGCAGCGCCAGCACAATTACACAGGCCATGCCGCACAGCGTATGCACAAATGTTGTCACTGCCATGCCCACGACGAACGCACGGCGCGTACAGCCCATGCTCACCGCCTGTTCGTAACCGCAGGAGAAATAGTAGGCGGGCATGAGCAGCGCCACACAGATGAACGCCATCGCGGAGGCTATCAGCCCTCCAATGAACACTTCATCATCATGCGAAAAATGGAAGATGATTGCGTCAATGATGAGGCCAATCACCCACGCGCCGCCGATGATGGCCGCCGACTCCCACAGGTTATCCACATTCAGCAGGAATTCCCGCTTGATGCTTTTCCACATACCGTCCGCCCCCTTACTTTACACTGATGCCGCGGCAAATGCGCCAGTCGACCGCCGTGAGAACCAGGAATATTGCAAACGCGATAGAACACAGCAGCGGCATATTCCCGAACAGGCTTAACAGCGCCGGCAGCAGACCATCTATACGCTCCGTCGCGCCCGCAAAGCCGATGATGCCGCCGACTATACCGCAGAGGATCCCTGTGCCCACTGAGAAAATCAGCAGCAGTGTGCGCCCGTAGCGCAGGCCCAGCATGCCAGCGGTGCTGCCCAGGCATGCGCTGATCAGCATTACCGCCATTACGCCCACCAGGCGCGCGCCGACAAATACCGGGGCTGTGCCGAAAATCTGCCCCACCGCTATCTGCGCCGCCACCAGTATCGCCGCAACGCTCAGGGCATACCCCACTTTTGCCGCCGTCAGACCTAAGAAACAGCCGCGCCGCGTGACGCTCATGGAGAGCGAGAGCGTCAGGTAATACGTTACCGTGTTCAACTGCATCAGCAGCGGGAAAATCAGCCCCACGCCGAACACTACGCCCGTCACTACCCCGCCCGTCCGCTCGGCATAGGCCGGCTCCGTCGTCACGGCATAGTACAGGAGCAGCAGCGCCGTCATGCCCAACATCGTCAGGAAGGTTTGCAAGACGACACGCGAAAGGTACCGCACAGTACGCGTCATGCCTGCCCCGCCTCCTTCTCCTCGCCCACCAGGTAGACAAACGCCTTTTGCAGGCTCACAGGGTCGATATCCACGTCCAGCCCCACGGCGTTTTGGCGCAGGCGTTCACCGTCGCCCCGCACCGAGGCCACGCGGCTGCGCCCTACCATCTGTTCGTGCAGGAGCGTAAGCCCCGCGCACGCCTTTTCCACATCCTCCGCCCGGCCTGTGACGGTGTGGAACTGCGCCACAAATTCATCGCACGACCCGGTTTCCAAAAGCCGCCCCTCGTGCAGCAGGATGATGTCCTCAAACACGCCCGCCGCCTCCTCAATGATATGCGTAGAGATAATGAACGTGCGGTGCGTCTCCTCATAATCGGCTAAGAGCAGCTTGTAAAAATCCTCCCGCGCCACAATGTCCAGCCCTGCCACCGGCTCGTCTAAAATCGTGATGGGCGCGCGGCTGGCAAGCGCCATAATGATTGTCACCATGCTCATCATGCCCTTGGA
>CANCXY010000207.1 GCA_947381875.1 uncultured Clostridia bacterium
CCGAAGAATACCTCAGAATTGATGGTGGCCTTTGTAGAAAATACCCCTCTGGATGAAACGACGATTTCAGAATTGGAAAACCTGCTGGCAGAGCGCCGGAAAAGTATACAGGCGAAAGAAGCCGACGGAAAAGGGATCAGGAAGGAGTAACAGATCATGGTGGTCTCGTCCAGCTCCCTCATAATGGCGCTGCTGTGGTTTACGGTGGCTGCATACATCGGCTGCCGGATGCTGCGCAGATCGGAAAAGCCCGCGCTGGCTTTCCTTTCCGCCGCCGTTGTTCTGGTGGCATTGCGGGCTGTCCTGCCGCTCCGTTATCCCGGAAGTACAGCGCTCCGCTCAAAAATAGATGCTGTATTTGCCTGGCGGCCCTTTCCCGGTGTTACACTTGGTGGATGCCTGCTTGCCCTTTGGGGGATAGGCGCGGCTGTCCAGTTGCTTCGCTTTCTGGTAAAATGGATACATCAGGCATGGCTCCTCCGGCGCCTATCCCACGGCCAGCCCGACAGCAGGCTGCTTGATTTGTGCAGCGGTGTTTGCGGCGAGTTGGGCTATATCGGAAAGTGGAAACTGACTGTATCCGAGGAAATCCCCACGGCATATCAGACGGGCTTTTTCCACCCGTATATCCTGCTCCCCGCCAATACAGCCGGATTTTCAGAAAAGGATATCCGCAACATATTCCGCCATGAAATGCAGCATTTTATCGGCGGGGATTTGTGGATAAAAACAGGTTTGCAAATAGTCGCCTGCCTGTTGTGGTGGAACCCTGTTATGTCCTTGTTAAACCGCAGTATAGCGCAGGTATTGGAATACCTGTGCGACAAACGAGTATGTGCAAATCTATCCCAGATGGAACAGCTAAACTATCTGGAAACCCTTCTGTATTTTTTCAAAAGGGCGGCAGTAGTACCAGCTAATATAGTAATAGAAAGGGGAAAAAAGATGGATAAAAGCAAATTGTTGACGCTATGGTGGCAAGTCAGCTTAACAGTGATGGTGCTGATGGCACTCATCCTGACAATCGCCGAATGTATTTGCAATTTGTGCGGGATATTGGTCCCGGATATTTTGGTGATCGTCTGTGGCACTATGGACCTTTTCGCACTCTTTGGCTTTGGGTTTGCGATGATAAAAAAGGTGGAAGAACGCAACGAGGAGATGTATTAAGGAAGGATACGGTATGCGTATCGTCACTCATGTCTCCGACGCTGCGGACGCGTCCGATTGAGTTTACCGCATGACGGATAGCATGCTGGCAAAAGCGGGATGACAGGGATATTGCAAAAAGCCGGGCAGAAGCGCCGCTTTATAGTCAAGGTCAAGCCTTATGATAATAGGGCTTGACCTTTTCTATATCCAATTTGTCAAAATCCTTCCAAAAATTCAGCGAGACGTTTTTGTGCAGTTCCCCGCAGCCTGGACGCTCTCCGCGTTTCCCCGCCCTTGACAAACCATAGATTGTGTGGTATTATGTAGAAAATCTAAAATTTTAGATTGCATAAAATAACAAATATTATTGGGGTGGAGAAAAGGCTTTTTACCGAACACGAGCTTGTTATTAGTGCTTTGAGGCGGGAATGAACCGCTGACAAGGATGCGGATTTTGGCGCGCCTGACGAACCCGGAGATGAACCCCGCGTCATTTCATGCGGCAATGAGTCATTTACAATACCAGTAAAAGGAGGAGGAATCGTTTTGAAAAACAACATCTTCTTGCGTTCCACACGGCGGCAGCCAATACGCACGGTGCTTCTCCTGCTTATCATCACGCTGATAACCTTCGCGTTCACGGCGCGGGCGGCGGAATATCTGCTTGTGCGGCAGGAAACGGAGCGTTTGGGCGGCTATTACAAAGCAATCGGGAAAATCTCCCGGCTGGAGGGCACAGGCACCGCGCCCACCGCCTCCTTTGACGAAACACTGGAATTTTTGGAAAACGACCCCCGTGTGACCCATACAAGCTGGCATCGAACCTGCTCCGCCGTGTTGCAGGATATGTACAATGCGGATGTGTATGGGGTTGGCGCTTCAAATAGCTGCAAAACGAACCTTTACTTTACAGGGACGTTGTTGGCTATCAACGAGATGTGTGGAAATGCGTCTGTGCTTGTTGACGCCTCAGCCGATGTTAAGTGGACTTTGTGCTGCTATTTTCGCGAGGAGCAGTCCTTGGCCGGCGCACCGGAGCTTGTGTGGGAAGGGCGCACCGTCAAGGTCTATGTTCCGGCGGAGGAGGCGCAGGCCGCTTTGGACACGCTGACCGTCGGAAAACAGTATCTGCTTTGCGGGCGCGGTAAGCTATGCAGTCGATATGCAGAAGACTTCTGCCTCAACAAACCCACCATGAGCCCCCCCCAGCGCAGCGGACTCAGGCCGAAGTATGAGGGTGTGACAGGAGACGATCACCTTACCGCGCTCCCGCTGGCTAAGGGCGCCCCGCTGTTTTATCCTGTTCCTGAGAACGGAGAAATTGATTGGAGCGACCCGGTGCTGACCGGTGTTGAAGAAGAACTCCAGGTGTGCCGTGAGGAACTGAGCGCGCTGATGGTGTATGCGAGGCGGGCCATGGACATCATGCCGGAAACGCAGCCGGATCAGGATATCTACCTCGTGGACGGGCGCTGGCTGACCTATGAGGACACCGCCGCGCAGAACCGGGTGTGCGTGATCCATGAGGAGATGGCAAATCTGCGGGGCCTGTCGATCGGGGACACCATCACGCTGAAGTTGCGGGATGTAGAAGATATTCAGTATGGCTATATCTGGTTCCCTGACTCGGGATATTTGCCGCCCTATGAAACGGCGACAGAGACCTTCCAGATCGTAGGGACCTATAACTTTGTGCGTCCTGGCCTCGAGCGCCCGGAATATACGGTGCGCCGCAACTACATATGGATACCTGAGTCCGCCGTGCCCGAGAATTTCAACGCCTTTGCTCACCTGCTCAACGCGTCCAGCATATACTTTGCGCTGACTTCCCCTAAAGTCACAGAGGAATTTCTGGCCGACACCCACGACGCGCTGGCGGCTATGACGCTGCAGGTGACTATGCAGGATAACGGGTGGGAGGATTTCCAAGCGGCTGTAAAGCCAATGTTGCAATCGTCACTGTATAACCTTATCATTTTTGGGCTGATCCTGCTCACGGCGCTGTGCCTCGTGGCGTTCTTCTATCTGCGCGCCAGAAAGCGTGATGTGGCGATTGCGCGGGCGCTCGGCGTCCCGGCGGGCATGTGTGTCTGGCAGGGCGCGCTGCCACTGGCATTGATTGGTTTGGCGGGAACGGCGGGCGGAACACTGCTTGGCTGGCAGTATGCCTTGAACCGCGGGGCGAAAACTTTAGCTTCCCTTAGTGCTTACGGTGAGGTTGCTGCCGAATTTGCCCTTCCACGCTATTGGCTCGCCGCGATTTTCGGCGGCATATTCCTGTTGTTCTTCCTTTTAGCATTGGGCGGGATGGTGTTTTTATCCCGCAAGCCGACGTTGGAACTATTGCAGGGCAATGTCCAGGTAAAACAGAAAGAAGAAAAAGCGGCGCAGATGGCGGCGCTGGACACAATGCCAAAAACAGCGGGGGCTATGGCCACCGGGCGCGGGACAGGCACACTTCCCGCCGCGCCGAAGCGGCCCGCCAAGCGCGCACTTGGCGTTGCTCACACACTGCGGTTTGTCGGCTGCTATATCCGGCGTTCCAAGGTGAAAAGCGCGTTGGTGCTGTTGCTGGCGGCGTTGTTCACCGTAGGGCTGGCGGCGATTCGGCTCTCTATCCTCCAAAGCAGTGCGCGTGTGGATGAATTATTCAACACCGTTTCCGTCGAAATGAGCCTGATGCGCCAAAATTCGACGGACTATGTAATGGGCGGCGGCTTCGTTGCGCAAAAGGCAGTCGACAACATCCTTTCTTCCGGGTTTGCCAAAAACGTCTACTTAGAGGGCCAGTGCGCCGTGATGAGCATGCAAATCACGGAGGAAAGCGATTCTCCCGATGCGCCAGGCACAACCGACAGTTGGAGTTCCGACGGAGCGGCGGCCCTGATGGTCTCTTTCAGCGACCTTGAAAAATTCCAGTCCGTCGGCAGCGGGTCCGAGATAGAAATTTCCTACCATGACGGCTGGGATGCAGGGATGTTCGCGCAGGACTGGTCGGGCAGCGGCGCGCTGCCGATGCTGGTGCCCGCACCGCTGTATGAGTCGATGCACATCCAGCCCAACGGAAATGTTGCGCTGGATATTCTCTGGGAGGACACCGGCGTATTCCATGTGCGTGTGCTGAAGGTGGCCGGTACCTATACCGGGGCGCTGACAATCAACGGGGGAGGGAGTGACCGTCTCTATCTGCTGACCCCGGCAAGCGTGATGGACGAGGTGATGGGGGACCATATCGCGTACAGCACCGCCCGTTTTGCGCTGGAGCCATCATGGAACCGGGAACTTGACACCGTATACGCGGCGGTGGAGGAAATCCTCGAAGCCCCCGGCGCGGGGCTGATTCCGCTGCGCCCCATGATATGGGACGAGGAACTGACGCAGGCGGTGGAGCCTTTGGAAGACAGTATCCGGTTGATGGAAATGCTGTATCCTGTGGCGCTGGCATTGAGCCTACTGGCGGCGCTGGGCGTGTCGGCGCTGCTGATCCTCACCGAGGCCCGAGAAGCGGCGATTATGCGCGTGCTTGGCACGACGAAGCTGCGCAGCCGCATTATCCTTGTGCTGCAAATCATTTTCGTGGTACTGGCAGGTCTGATGATTGGGCTTGCGGCGTCGTTCGCGTGGGCCGGCAGTATGGGGCTTGCGTGGGCGACGGCGGGGCTGTCCCTGCTCTGCGCGGCGGCGTATCTGCTCTGCGCCAGTGCCGGTTCAGCCGCAGGCGCTGTGATTGTGACAAACCGCCCGCCGCTGGAACTGCTGCAAGTAAAGGAGTGAACAGCCCGTGGCGGTATCGCCCTATTCCCTCGTTATGGCACTGCTGTGGTTTACGGTGGCCGCATATATCGGTTGCCGGATGCTGCACAGATTAGAAAAACCCGCGTTCGCCTTTCTTTGCGCCGCCGTGGTTCTGGCGGCGCTGCGGGCTGTCCTGCCGCTCCCTTATCCCGGAAGTGCGGCGTTCCGCTCTAAAATAGACGCGGTATTCGCCCTGCGCCCCTTTCCCGGCCTTCCCGGCGTCACGTTTGGCGGATGCCTGCTTGCCCTTTGGGGGATAGGCGCGGTTATTCAGTTGCTTCGATTTCTGGCAAAATGGATACGTCAGACACGGTTTCTGCGGCGCGTATCCCACGGCCAGCCCGACAGCAGGCTGCTTGATTTGTTCAGCGGTGTTTGCGAAGAATTGGGCTATAACGGGAAATGGAAACTGGCTGTATCTGATGAAATCCCCACGGCATATCAGGCAGGCTTTTTCCACCCCCATATCCTGCTTCCCGTCAACACAGCCGGATTTTCAGAAAAGGATATCCACAACATCTTCCGCCATGAAATGCAGCATTTTATCGGCGGGGATTTGTGGATAAAAACAGGCTTGCAAATAGCCGCCTGCCTGCTGTGGTGGAACCCTGTGATGTCCCTGTTAAACCGCAGCATGGCGCAGGTATTGGAGTATCTGTGCGATAAACGGGTATGTGCCAATCTATCCCAGACGGAGCGGCTAAACTATCTGGAAACCCTGCTGTATTTTTTCAAAAATACGGCGGCGGTTCCAGCCGATACAGTAACAGTAAAAGGAGGGGGAATCGGTTTGAAAAACAACATCTTCCTGCGTTCCACACGTCGGCAGCCCATACGAACTGTGTTATTGCTGCTGCTCACTGTGGTTGTGGTTTTTGCATTCACGGCGCGGGCAGCGGAATACCTGCTTGTGCGGCAGGAAATAGACCGTTTGAGCAGCTACTACAAGGCGAGCGGAAGAATTGGCCAATCGGGCAGT
>CANCXY010000208.1 GCA_947381875.1 uncultured Clostridia bacterium
CGGCCCACAAAGAGCCGCGCGCTGTACAGCCAGATGGTGGGGCGCGGCACGCGCCCGTCCCCCGGAAAATACAACCTTCTGCTGTTGGATTTCCTCTGGCTGACCGAGCGCCACGAGCTGTGCCGTCCCGCCGACCTGGTATGCCAGAGCCGCGAGGTGGCCGAACAAATGACGGAAAACTTAGCGGCGTCGGGGTGCCCGGAGGAATTGCAGGCCGCCGAGGAACGGGCCAGCGAGGACGTGGTGGCACAGCGCGAGGCGTCGCTGGCAAAGCAGCTCAAAGAAATGCGCACCCGGCAAAAGCGGCTGGTCGACCCATTGCAGTATGAAATGAGCATCGGCGCGGAGGATTTAGCGGGCTATGCGCCGTCGTTCGGCTGGGAGATGGCACCGGCCAGTGAAAAGCAGCTTGCGGCGCTGGAAAGGTATGGCATCAACGCCGCAGGCGTGGACTGCGCCGGGAAAGCGTCCCTGCTGCTGGACCGCCTGCACAAGCGCTCGGCGGCGGGACTGGCGACGCCCAAGCAGATACGGCTGCTGGAACAGAAAGGCTTTCTGCATGTCGGGAACTGGCCGTTCGAGGCGGCAAGCAGCATGATCAGCCGGATGTCGGTCAACAGGTGGCAGCCGCCGCCCGGCGTCAACCCGGCCACATATATCCCGATGTGAGGTGATGCGATTTGCATGATGAGCTTTTGAGCGCGCTGGACGCCATCAATCCCGTCGGCCTGACGTACAGTGATTGGACCAGCATAGGCATGGCGCTTCACGACGCGGGGTGCGACTGGCAGGTTTGGGACGCATGGAGCCGGCGCGACCCCGCCCGATACCACCCCGGCGAATGCGAAAAGAAATGGATGGGGTTCCGCGGGTCGAGCCATCCTGTCACACAGGCGACAATTTTCAAGCTGGCGCGCGACCGGGGCTGGGCGGGCAGCCCTGGCGGCGCGATAGATTGGGACGACGCTATCACGGTTGATAGTGTCCCTACCCAATCGGCATGCCCCGCGCAAACCCCCGCCGCGCCGCCCATCATCACACAACCAGATATTACACCCATCCCTGTGGAAATCCCCGAAGAATGGGACCCCGCCGCACAGCTTATCGGATACCTGAAAGCGCTGTTCCGGCCAGAGGAATACGTCGGCTATGTGGTGGAGAGCTGGCAGCGCGGGAGTGCGCATTTGCCAAAAAAAGGCAGCTATAGCCGTACTGCCGCGCAGCTCATCGGGGCGCTGGAAACATGCGGCGGGGACATCGGCGCGGCGCTGGGCGATTACAACCCCGATGCGGGGGCATGGATACGGTTCAACCCGCTGGACGGGCAGGGCTGCAAGGACGCGAATGTCACAGCCTTCCGCTATGCCCTGCTGGAGAGCGACACCATCCCCATAGAGCGGCAGAATGCCCTGATCCGGCAAATCAACCTGCCGTGCGCGGCGCTGGTATATTCGGGCGGGAAAAGCCTGCATGCCATTGTCCGCGTGGACGCGCCGGACTATGAGGAGTACCGCCGCCGCGTCGCGTTCCTCTATGATGTGTGCCGTCAAAACGGGCTTACGCCCGATACCCAGTGCGCGAACCCAAGCCGTCTGTCGCGCCTGCCGGGGGCGGTACGCGGCGGGCAGAAACAATACCTGTTGGCGACAAACACCGGCGCGGAGAGCTGGCAGACGTGGTGCGCGGGACTGGGCGCACAGGCAGACAGCCCGCCCGCTGCCGAACCCGACGACCTGCCCGCCACCGAGAACATGGCGGACGTATGGTTCGCTATGCCGCCGCTGGCCCCGCCGCTCATTGAGGGCGTATTGCGCCAGGGCCACAAGCTGCTGCTGGCAGGTCCCAGCAAGGCGGGCAAGAGCTACGCGCTGATTGAACTGTGCATCGCCATTGCCGAAGGTGTGCCGTGGCTGGGGCGTTTTGACTGCGCGCGGGGGCGCGTATTGTACATCAATTTGGAGCTGGACCGCGCGTCCTGCCTGCACCGTTTCGCGGACGTGTATGGGGCGCTGGGGCTGCCGCCGGGAGGCCTCTCCCATATCGACGTATGGAACCTGCGCGGCGCGAGCGTGCCAATGGACCGCCTCGCGCCCCGGCTCATCCGGCGCGCGCGGGAAAAGGGGTATATCGCGATTGTGATAGACCCCATTTACAAGGTCATCACCGGCGACGAAAACAGCGCCGACCAGATGGCGCGGTTCTGCAATCAGTTTGACCTGGTGTGCCGGGAGCTGGGCAGCGCGGTAATCTACTGCCACCACCATTCCAAGGGGTATCAGGGATCAAAACGCAGCATGGACCGTGCGAGCGGTTCCGGCGTGTTCGCCCGCGACCCTGACGCGCTTTTAGACCTCATTGAGCTGACGCCGACGGACGCGATCCGCGAGCAGATGGCCGCGCGCGCCGTGTGCGCCGCATGCAAACGCGCGCTGGATGCAAAGGGCCTGTCCGACGCCTACGGCCCGGATGACACGTTCAGCAAGGCGAGGATGCTGGCCGTTTGCAAAGAGCATTTGAGCGCGGCGGATATGCGCGTTTTAGACGCTGACATCGCCGAGGCGTGCGCGCAGGCGGCAAAACAGACGGCATGGCGCATTGAGGGCACGCTGCGCGAGTTTGAGCGCTTCGAGGCGGTCAACCTGTGGTTCGACCATCCCATCCACCGGCTGGATGACGGGCTGCTGGAAGATTTAACGCCAGAAGGATTCACCCCCAGCATGATGGGGCGTATGGGCTCGATGAAGCGCAAGCAGAACGAGACACCCGCCCAGCGGAAAGCAGAGGCCGCCGCCGCGCTGGAAAACGCCTACGAGGCGTGTACCATTGATGGGAAAGTGACCGTCTATGCGATAGCGCAATATATGGATCTGAAACCCCGCACCGTGAAAGAACGCCTGAAAAAGGACGGACGGTTCTGGATAGACGGCGAGCAGGTAGGCCGGAAGGAGCCGGGGAGCAACGGATAAAACGCTATACAAACAGTAATATTCCGCATTACAAAGCGTACAATTTTGCAGTTTAAGCGCTGAATTTGCACGCACGTCACAACTGCAAAATTGCAGTTTAAGCGCTGAAAACTGCAAAATTGCAGTGCCTATATATACTACGTATATATACCACAGCGCGTTGCGTGTGGGTGTCCCCACCATGTGGGGGCTGAAGCTGCCCCACATGGATGGGGAACCCTCCCACACGCTATGGCCGGAAGATCAAAAAGATTTTGAGAGGTGGAAAAAAGTGGTATTGACCTTTGAAGTCCCAGGCCGCCCCCAGGGTAAGGGCAGGCCCAGGGCATATACGAGCGGCGGCCATACCCGGATGTATACGCCGGATAAGACGGTTACTTATGAAAACTGGATACGGCTGTGTTACCAGCAGGCGTATCCAGGGATAAAGCTGGCCGCGCCGGTCAAGCTGGAAGTGAACGCATACTTCACGATACCGAAGTCGTACAGCAAAAAGCGCAAGTTTGCCTGCCTGATGAACGAAACGCGCCCCACGGCAAAGCCCGACGCGGACAACATCCTGAAAGCCGTCTGTGACGCGCTCAACGGCACAGCCTACCACGACGACAGCGAGGTTGCAGAAATGCACATCGCCAAGCTCTACGGCATGCAGGAACATCTTGCTGTGTGGCTGACGGGGGAGGCGTGACGCTATCCGGCACAAAGGGGGATCATATGACAAAAGAGGAAAAAATCGCATGGCTGCGCGGCTATCGGACGGCGGCGCTGGAAGTGGAGCGCCTGCGCGGCGAGATAGAGCGTTGGCGGAGCCTCGCCGAAAAGGTGACGCCGACGCTCTCCGCCCTGCCCGCCAGTACGTCAGCGAACGGGACGCGCACGGAAACTGCCGTGGAACAGATCGCCGAGCGGTGCGCCGCGCTGGAGCTTGCCCTCTGTGTCATGGCTGCCCGGTGTGAGGCTACGGAAAAAGCTATACAGTCTGTGCCGGATGAGCGTTTGCGCCTGCTGTTGCGGTACCGGTACATAGATGGGATGACGCTGGAGCGCACAGCGGATAAGATGGGGGTATCTGTCCGCTGGATGAAAAAGCTGCACCGAAAAGCTGTGGAGTTCCTTGTAGTTCCCCCTTGATCAGTGCTATACTGTAAGCTGTGGAAAACCACAGGAAAGCCCACGTCAGCCCGGCGCGGGCTTTCTTTATGCCCATTTTCGGGGAAAGGAGGCCGCCATGAACGCACGGCAAAAACGGTTTTGCGAGGAGTATCTTGTCGACTGCAACGCCACGCAGGCGGCTATCCGGGCGGGGTACTCCACCAAGACAGCGTACAGTATCGGCGTAGAAAACCTGAAAAAACCTGAATTAAAAAGCTACATTGACGGTCAACTTGCCCTCCTGCACACCCAAAAGACCGCTGAGGCGCAGGAAATCCTTGAATACCTGACAAGCGTGATGCGCGGCGAAAGTGAATCGGCGGTAGTCGTGGTGGAAAGCGTTGGTGATGGTATGTCGGAGGCGCGGCTGTTGAAAAAACCGCCGGATGAAAAAGACCGCCTCAAAGCCGCCGAACTGCTGGGCAAACGGTATGGTATTTTCACCGACAAGGTGAGCCTGGACGTGCAGCCGGTGGTACTCATCAACGACCTGCCGGATGAGCCACCCAGCGGGCAGGGGGCAGCACCATGAGCGCGGGCATCGCCCATGCCGCTCTGAAAGCCCCTGTAAGCGCTTTGGGCACCGCACGGGCAATTTCCCTGCGTGATGCCGTGGGGGGCGGGTACGGCGATTTCTGGCGCACGAGAAAGCGGTATCGGGTGTGCAAGGGGAGCCGCGGAAGCAAAAAGAGTAAGACCACCGCGCTGAACCTTATCTGCCGCCTGATTGAGTATCCGCAAAGCAGCGCGCTTTGTGTGCGGCGGTATTCCAACACGCTGCGGGATTCCGTTTTCAGCGACCTGCGCTGGGCCATCCACCGACTGGGATTGGACGGGACATTCGACTGTACGGTATCGCCCATGCAGATCACCCGGCGCGGCACGGGGCAGAAAATCCTCTTTCGCGGGCTGGATGACGGCGTGAAAATCACGTCGATTTCGGTGGAGACGGGCGCGCTGTGCTGGGTGTGGATTGAGGAAGCCTACGAGATAGCGAGCGAGGACGATTTCAACAAGCTGGACTTATCCATCCGCGGTGAAGTGCCGCTGGGATATTTCAAGCAGATCACGCTCACCTTTAACCCGTGGAGCGCCACAAGCTGGCTGAAAGCGCGGTTCTTCGACGCGCCCGACGAAAACACATTTGTCAAGACCACAACATGGCAGTGCAATGAATGGCTGGACGATGCCGACCGCGCCATTTTCCTGCACATGCGCGAGAATAACCCCCGCCGCTACCGCATAGAGGGCGCGGGCGAATGGGGCATTGCCGAGGGTCTGATTTATGAGAACGTGGGCATAGAGCCATTCGACGTGGAGGCCGTGCGGAAAACAGAGGGTGTAAAGGCGGCGTTCGGCCTCGACTTTGGCTTCACCGACCCGACCGCCTTTGTGGCCGCGCTGGTGGATAATGCCGCCATGCGGATCTATATCTTCGACGAGTGGTACGCGCGCGGGGTGACGAACCGCGACATTGCGGCAAAAATCACAGCGATGGGCTACGGCGGGCAGCGCATTTTGTGCGATTGCGCCGAGCCGAAAAGCGTCGCGGAGCTGCGCGCCGAGGGCTTGCGTGCGGAGCCGTCGCGCAAAGGCCGGGATAGCGTGAACCATGGGATACAGCTCATCCAAAATTACCGAATCATCGTGCATCCGAAATGCACCGAGTTCCGCCGGGAGATAGAAAACTACTGTTGGGAAAAGGACCGCGACGGGCGCTTGACAGGCAAACCCGATCACGAATTTTCCCAAGATCGGAAGAGCGTCGTGTAGGGAAAGAGTGTTGCGAGACGTG
>CANCXY010000209.1 GCA_947381875.1 uncultured Clostridia bacterium
CCACGTCTCGCAACACTCTTTCCCTACACGACGCTCTTCCGATCTGGCAGACTATTCTCTCACGGGATGACATCTATCCTGCAAATGTGTTCTCTCAAGAAGACGAAACGGCGTATGCCATTGCGTCACTGCTGTCACAGAAAATGCCTGTAGAGGATATTTCCGCCTGTCTTGACAAAGCCAAAGTACAAGTCGGGCTGACGCTCTCCGAAAAACAGGAAGCGGCAGTACAGGCAGCTTTCCATAACCCGGTGTCCATCATCACAGGTTCGCCGGGCACGGGCAAAACAACGGTGCTGAAGATGGTTTTAGAAGTCTACAAGGCACTGCACCCGGATAAAGAAATCCGGCTCGTGGCCCCTACCGGCCGCGCCGGCCGCCGCATGGCGGAGAGTACAGGTTTCTCCGACGCAAAGACCATGCACAGCGCGCTGGGCCTTCTCAGCGGCGAGGACGGTGACACCCGCACAGACAGGGAGAAGCCATTGGACGCCGGGCTGATCGTCGCAGACGAGTTCTCAATGGTGGATATGTGGCTTGCCAAACAGTTTTTCCCGCGGATCAAACAAGGCACACGGCTTGTACTGGTAGGCGATCCCGACCAGCTGCCGAGTGTCAGCGCGGGCAATGTGTTCCGGGAGCTGATTGCCTGCGGGCGCATCCCCGTTACGGTGCTTGACCGTCTGTTCCGTCAGGCCGGGGACAGCCTCATTGCCTACAATGCAAAGTTCATCAATGAGGGCACTACAAAACTCTACTATGGCAATGATTTCATATTTCTGAACGCGGAGACACAGGAGGACGCCGCCCGCATTTTGCGGGAGCAATATTGTAAGGAAATCTCCGAACACGGTATATCACAGGTGCAAATCCTTTCGCCGTTCCGTATGGATGGCGCGGCGGGCGTCAACGCGCTGAACGCTGTGTTGCGCGAGATCGTCAATCCGTTCCATTCGCAGGAGGATGAGATTACGGTCGGCACAAAGCACTTCCGCGCAGGTGATCGCATCATGCAGACGCGGAATACAAAACATGCGTCCAACGGCGACCTTGGCTTTATCCGCTTTGTGCGCGAGACGCCGGACGGAAAAGAAATCGGCATGGATTTTGGCGACGGCAGGGAGTCGGTATACCGCCCGGAGGATTTGGTCGATCTGGATTTTGCCTATGCCGCCACGATTCACAAGGCGATGGGCAGCGAATGCGACGTTATTTTAATGCCGCTCATCCGGGCACATACCATCATGCTATATCGCAATTTGTTATACACGGCCATCACCCGTGCGCGGAAAAAGGTCATTTTGGTGGGCCAGCGCTCGGTGCTGTTTATGGCGATTCACCGAAGCAATATCAGCCGGCGCAATACAAGGCTGGGCGAACGGATCATCAACTACTGCCGCTCATTCGCGCCGGTAAGAAGGAGCGGGGCAATCGGACTTGCCCCGGACAAATGGCAGAAAGCGGGCTGATTTCCGGCCTGCGTATATAAGTCATTCCTGTTCTCCCGCCTCTGGGGCGGGGGACGGAAAATCATCATATTTTGAAGGGAGTTACGAACATGAACGCAGAGAACAACAACAGACGGACACTGTACGAAAGCAACCCCACCGTCGCGGGACTGAACAAAGTGCCGGGGTTTGACCCGCTCAAACTGCTGCGGCGCACAAAGTCAGCCAAGACACAGGAGCCTGTGATGCGGCTCGACCTGCCGTACAAAAAGCTGTGGTTCCGTTTGGCAAATCCGCATGGGCGCATTCGCGTGAACGCACTGCGGGTGACGGAGCAGCTTGCGGTCTATGAGGCACAAATCTACCTGAATCAGAACGACCCTCAGCCTGTAGGAGCTTTCACAGCCAGCTGCACAAAAGAGATTGCACCCGACGGACGCTATATCGAAGCTGCCCAGCGGGAGGCCATCAATGAGGCGCTTTCGGACGCAGGCTATGGTCTGCAATTTGCCGATGTAACCATGCGGCCGGAGGATCGACGCTATGGGAGCGAGGTCCCTGTGGCTGCGGTGAAACAAAGTATACCAGCAGCACCGCCTTCTGCGCCTGCGCAAGCCGCAATAGTGGAACCGTCTGTACAAATCGCAAACAGCAGTACAGCGTTGGCACAGCCGGTACCACAGGCCATTGAACCGGCGCGACCTGAACCTGCGCCGGTAGAAACACTCTCCGTTAAAAAGGAAAATGTGCCGAGTGCAGAGGCACCGGCAGCGCCCGTACAGCCTGTCAACGAAGCTGTCCAGAAACCCCTGCCAACTACAGAAACACCGCAACCGGTTCCTCCCTATACGCAGGAATCACCCGTAGAGGAAATCCTGCGGCATCTCACGCCGGAGCAGGCGAAGGAAGTCGTTGTGGATGTCGGCGTGTGCAGCGGGTGGACGCTCGGGGAGGTTGCGCAAAAGCGTCCGGCCAGCTTGAAATACTATATTTTCAACGGCTACAAGGGCAAGAACAACCTCCTGCGTGCCGCTGCGCGGCTGGTGTATGATTCATTGACGGCGCAAAAAGCCGCCTGACGGAAAGGATAAGGAAAGAATGGACGCAAGCCCCTCGGATTTCCCGTTTAATATTCTGGACGTAGCTCATCTGCTGCGTTTGCGCATCCGGCGCAGGCAGGCGGACAGCGTCTATGTGGACTGACCTTTCTGTGGCGACAAGCGCGGGAAAATGAACCTGCACCTCGCCAAAAATGTCTGGCGGTGTAATTACTGCGGCGTATCCGGCGGAATGCTGGCGCTCTATGCGCGTGTCCACGGCACAACGAACGCTGACGCCTACCGCGAGATATGCGACGCACTGTCGGCGGGCAATACCGATTGGGGATACATGGAACCAGACACAGCGGCTAAGGCCGGAGCTTCCTGCGGGGAGTCCCCGGCCACGCCCCGCGCGCCCGCGCAGACGGTACACCAAACGCTGTCGCTGCTGTTGGGAATGCTCACACTGCGGCCCGAACATCGGGCGCATCTGAAATCGGAGAAGCGCGGGCTGACAGATGAGCAGATCGACAAACTGGGCTTCAAAAGCACACCGCCCTATTACTTGTGCCGCTCTTTGACCTCGCGCCTTATCACGCAGGGCTGCACTGTACAGGGCGTCCCCGGCTTTTATCAGGACAAGCAGGGACAATGGACAGCCGCTTTCAGCACTTATGCAGCAGGGATTTTGATTCCCGCTGTCGGGCCGGACGGTCTCGTTTGCGGCGCGCAGATTCTTTTGGATACGCCGTTTAAGGATAAGGACGATCCGCCCGACAAAGCAGGCACAAAGTATATCTGGTTTTCTTCGGCGTCCAAGACGATGGGGACCGGCTCCGGCAGCCCCGTTCATTTTGTAGGCGATCCGTTCGCGCGGGTAGTCTATGTGACGGAGGGGCTGCTCAAAGCCGACATCGCGCATTGCCTGACAGGGCGGTCGTTTATCGCGGTCGCGGGGGCCAACAATGTAAGCCGATTGGGTAATGTTTTCCGTCTGCTCGCACAGAACGGCACCGAACTGATTGTTGAGGCGCTCGACATGGACAAGTATAGCAATCCCATGACGGCGCAGGGCAGCGCGAAAATTCATCAGATGGCGAAAGCCAACGGAATCGAGTGTCGGTGGCTGACGTGGAACCCCAATTACAAAGGCGTTGATGATTGGCAGCTTGCTTTGCGTCGAAAGAGACAGGCAAAGGAAGCGCCTGTAGTATCCATGGAAACACCCTGCCGCACACAGCGTTTCCGCCTGTATCAGCTTGCATTCGACGAGGGCCACCACCCAATCCCCTTTGCGTTCCGCGGCCTTGCAGCGCTGCACAAGGCGGGGTATGAACAGCCGCCCGCGTCGCTGTACAGACTGACGCTGGACACGGCTCTGCCGCGCGCTGACGACCAGACGGACGAGGACTTCCTGCGCAGTGTGCTGACACATTGCAGAGAGGGGCTGCCCGATAAAGCCACCGGGCGGCCAATGGCGTCCTCTGACGTGGTGGAGCTATATGGGAATGATGATCGCCGGTATTTCTATGTAGAACCGACGGGTTTTGCCGAGGTGCGTTTTTCACTTTTTCTGGCAAGACATGATTTATAAAGATAATCAAACCGGCGTTTCAAAACGCGTTGAATAAACCAAAAGGGCATGGGAATGGACATACCTGTTCTCATGCCTTATTTTTGTGGAGGATTGTATATGGATTTATTAGCTAAATTTGATGCTGTCACCGTAAAACAGGACAGCCTTATTTCCGAAAAAGACAAAGCCATCTGCGCAGCACATCAGGCCGCGTATGATGCGGCAAGAAACGCGATGCAAAAGCTCACATATGTGTGGGAATCCATACTCACGGAGCAGAAAACAGCGCTGCAAGGGACAGACGCCTCATCTGAAAGCTATCTTAATTCAAGCTCTTTAAGGCTGTCTGTTTCTGATATCAAACAGCATATGGCATCGCTTCATAAGACGTTCATTGGGCATTTGGTCAGGTATTTTAACAGTGTTTACCATATTGATGCCTCAACCCAAAGGATTGAGGAAAACCTTTTGCCGGAGCGGCCAGACAGGTACTCCAACAATCTTGAAATAATTGAGCAACACGAGAAAGAGATGCAGTCGCTTTCTCTGAATAGTGAACAAATCATAGAGCAGATTATGGCACAGATGGATGGACGCAGCTTTGGAGAGCAGGCATTGCACGAGTTGAAAATACGCTGTCATGACGCAGTATGGAATAGAAGCGCCGGGAAAGCGAATTACACCCGGAGTAAAAATGTTCTCCATTTCACACGATACGCTTGCAGTTATGAAAACTGGATGGAGCAGGAGCGCTGGGAGCTGTCAAACAGCATAAAAAACGTACTTCGCGGCGTTGCACACTTTGAAACAGGCAGCTTCGCCATAACACCGCATACATTGATTTGTCTGCTGGGCTACCATACATCCGAAAAAGATATAATAGAGTTTACTGACTGCCAAAAGATAACACATCTGCGTATGTTCAAAAACGGCCGCGTGGATATGAAATTTAAGACGGAAGAATTTGCGCGGCAATTTTCCACGAACTATCTCGGTGTTGTTTGCTGAAAGGCGGTGCATCATTTTGAAATACCCTTACTCGGAAATCGAAATCCCCCAAGTGAGAAGAAAAGAGCTGAATGAAAAGGTCATTCGTCTGATTGAAAGCGGCACAGCAGAGGAAAACGGCGTCACGCAGGCAGACTTATTTAACGCCTATACCGGCGACGGCGGCCTGCATGGGCTGGAGTGCAAGGATTTTGACAATTACCATGAATACAGCGAAGCCAAAAAGGAAATTGAAAACGGCCAATTTTTCACACCATCCAAAATATGTGAACTGGTCGTCCATGCGTTAAAGCCCTCTGAAACCGACCTTGTGGCCGACCTGACCTGCGGCAAGGGGAGCTTCTTTAATTTTCTGCCGACGGAATCCAATATTTACGGCTGTGAACTGGATGTTCGCGCCTATAAGGTCGCACGTGCGTTATTTCCCGACGCACATTTGACATTGGGCAATCTCCGCACCTATCAGCCGGACGTTCGCTTTGACTATGTGGTAGGCAATCCGCCATTCAACATTACATGGTGGGCGGATAACGGTACAGACAAAGTGCCGTCCCACCTCTATTACTGTCAAAAAGCGGCGCAGTTGCTCAAACCGTTGGGCATTCTTGCACTTATTATCCCCCGCTCATTTTTAGCCGACTCATTTACAGACGGCGCACAAATCAAGGAGATGGAACGGCATTTCAGTTTTTTAGGACAAATTGCCCTGCCGGAAAACACTTTTGCATCTTTAGGTGTAAAGCGTTTCCCCACAAAGCTGCAATTCTGGCAGAGACGCTGTCAGATCGAGGGCTGGAAACCGCATCCGTACAGCACGGATATTGCCTATGTCCTGCCCG
>CANCXY010000210.1 GCA_947381875.1 uncultured Clostridia bacterium
TCGGATTCGGCGATGCGTTGATCCATGCGCGTCATCATCCGTTCTTCGGATTCGGCAAAGCGCTGATTCATACGCTCGTCCATCCGTTGGATCATCCGTTCCTCCGACGTGGCAATCTCCTTACGCACTTCCTGCCGCACCAACTGACCTATTGCCTGTAAATCTTCTCTTGTCAGCATCTATTCCACCTCCTTTTGAACCCAGTGTTCTTATTGTACCACAAACCCTTTGCATCCCGCAATGCGCCCAGCCATTATTTTTTTCATTCTTTTTCCCCCGCCGCGATCCCCCTCGACGCCTCCGCCGCACAGCGCACCATCCGCGCCAGCGCGTCCAGTGACTCAAACCGCTGCGTCGGCCAAAGGTACTGGCGGAAACGCACCGCGATCTGATCCCCATACAGCTCACCCGAAAAATCCGCTATGAATGTTTCGCAGGTAACGCCCTGCCCGCTCACGGTCGGGCGCGTGCCAAGGCCCGTCGCGCCTGGCAGCCAGCGCCCATTCAGCAGTACCTCGGTGGCGTACACGCCTTCGCGCGGAAGCTGCATATGCGCCGGGTAGACCTGGTTGATCGTCGGGAACCCTAACGTCGTGCCAAGTCGTTTGCCGTGCCGCACAGGTAGGTCAATACAGTACGCCTCGCCCAACATCGCGTTCACTGACGGGATATCGCCCGCGCACAGCGCCTCGCGGATGCGCGTGGAGGAGACGGGCGTGCCGTCCCACTCCGTCAGCGGCATCGCCTGCGCCTCAATGCCCATAGCGCCGCACAGCGCGCGCAGCGTGTCGCCGTTGCCCGCGCGGTCCCGTCCGAAGGTAAAGTTCTCGCCGCAAAACACGACCCGCGCGCCAAAATGCTCCGCCAATACCCGGCGCACAAATTCTTCGGGCGTAAGCCCGCAAAACGCCTCGAACGGCGGGCAGACACACACATCTATGCCCAACGCCGCCAAGCGGCGCAATTTCTCTGTCTGCGTCAAAAGGGCCTTGCCCTTGACGGCGCGGCCCTCCGGCGGCGTAAAGGTGAATACGGCGGCCTCGCACCCCATGCTGTGCGCCGCCGCCGCCGTGCGCGCCAGCACCGCGCGGTGGCCGATGTGTACGCCGTCAAAATAGCCCAGCGCCACGCACGCGGCCCCCGTCAGTTCCGTATCCCATGTATCAAAGCAGCGCAATGCCTGATGTTCCTTTCTCTATATTGTGCCGTTCCCCTCTCTGCGGGCGGAGAAAGAAACGGAAATATCTCCGTTACCGCCCGGCCACATACCGCGCCAGTTCCAGCGCAATGCGGAAATGCCCCGCGTCGTGCTGGGTGCCCGCCGTCTCACCCGCTTTGCAGCGGGTGTCCCACTCCGGCGCGTCCAGCAGGTCGCCGCTCGTAAAGAAGGTATAGAGCTGTAAGCCCCGGAAATCGCACATGGCCTGCAAACCGGCGCACTCCATCTCCACCGAAATACAGCCGTCGGCCCTGTGCTTTTCAAAATTGTGGACGGTCTCGCGGTAAAAAGCATCTGTCGTCCACGTTTTGCCTTTTATGAAGGGGATGCCGTTTTTCTCCATAAAAGCCGCGACCGTATCCGCGTTTTTCACGGCGATATAGTCCGACGCGGGCGCATAGTGATATGACATTCCTTCGTCGCGGTACGCTTGGGTCGGGATCATAACTTTCCCGTGCGCAATCTCCCTGTTGAGGCACCCCGCCCCACCGAATACGATATAGCGGTTCGTTCGGATAAGCGCAAAAGTATCCTCTACTGTACCGACACACGCCGGCGCGCCGACATACGTTTTATAGAACGCAAAAGTTTTCCCTTGATAAGGGATCTTATAGACTGGCGTCGGGCCTGTAGCAAACCACATCTCCCCGATTTTTTCACAGGGGTAATTTTGCAGGACAGACTGCTCGATCTGATAAGAAAACGTCAAAATACAGGCGTCGACAACCAGCGCATCCGGGTTCACTGCCGGGTTGATGATAGCCGGGGATGTATTGTCAAAAGTATCGGTGATCACGCAGTTTCCCTCCTTTACAAAATGCCAAAGTCAACGTTCCAGCTACGCCCTCTCACAGAACAGTTTCTGCACCCGTAAAACCTGTTTTTCCACCTGGCACACGCCCAGAAATACGCCGCCGCACGAAACGCGGTAGCGCCCATCCTGTGCCGGGAAGCGGTAGGTCGGCGCGCCGTTCAACAGGCGGCGCTGCGTCTGCTCATCGACCTGCAAAGCGGGCAGCTCCTCAAACACGCTCTCCACGCTCAAAAGCAGCGAAGAAAGCGTGCCGTCCTCCTTCGCCCGCTGCAATTCCGGGAGTGTGTGCGCCATATCCAGCGTATACGCCCCGCTCGCGGTGCGCCGCAGCGCCGCTAACGTTGCGGGCACCCCCAGCGCCCGCCCGATATCCTCCACCAGCACCCGCACATATACGCCCTTGCTGCAATGGACGGACAGGCAGTAGGTATCCGGCGCGGTTTGCCCTTGCAGCGTCAGGCTGTGGATGGTGATGGCGCGCGGCGCGCGCGCCACATCCTTCCCGGCCCGCGCGGCCTTATAGAGCGGCTGGCCGTTCACCTTGACAGCGGAGTACATCGGCGGCACCTGCTTCTGCTCGCCCACAAAGCGCGGCAGCACCGCCACCACCGCCGCCGCGTCCAGGGATGGGGGCACAGGGGCTTCTTCTATCACCGTCCCCGTGATGTCTCCCGTGTTGGTGCGTCTGCCCAGCAGCATTGCAGCTGTATAGCGCTTATCATCCCGCGCGCGCATATCGACCGCCTTTGTCGCATTGCCGATAAACACCGGCAGCACGCCGGTAGCCATCGGGTCCAGCGTGCCGCCGTGCCCGATGCGCCGTGTGCCGCAGATGCCGCGCAGCTTTGCGTCTACGTCGAAGGAAGTAAAGCCCTCCGGCTTGTCAACGACGATTATTCCCTGCATAGCGCTTTTTCTACCTCGTTCAGCAGCGCGGCCTTGGCGTTGCCCAGGCTGCCTAACAGCTCGCACCCGGCGGCCTGCTTATGCCCGCCGCCGCCTAAGTGCGCGCAGATTGCCGCCGCGTCCACGCCCGGCAGGGTGCGCACACTCACCTTATAGCTGCCCGATGGCTGCTGGCGCATGGTGATGCCCACTTCCACGCCCTCAATCATGCGCGGCAGGCCCGTGATGCCCTCTAAGTCAGGGGTATCAGCCCCCGCCTGCGCGATCTGCTCGCGTGATAGACAGATCAGCGCGCAGCGCCCGTCCGCGTGGTATTCCAGGCTCTCTAAGGCCATGCGTTCAATGGCGATGCGCCCGCGCGATTTATTCTCGAACAGCAGGATATTCAGGTCCGCGACATGCGCGCCCGCCTCGAACAGCGCGGCGGCGATGCGGTGCGTGCGCGCCGTCGTGCTGGCGAACCGGAAACAGCCCGTGTCGGTGGAAATGCCCGTATACAGGCAGTCCGCGACGGTGGGCGTAATCTCCGTCTGCGCCTCGCACAAAAGCTCATACACCACCTCGGCGGCGGCCGCCGCCGTGCCGTCCAGCAGCATCGCGTCGGCATAGCCCCCGTTCGAGGGATGGTGATCGATGCACAGGTCCATATTGCGCGTATAGGCACTCACGGCGTCGCCAAAGAGCTGAATGCCAGCCACGTCCACCGCCACGGTGTATTCCGGCTGGAACTGGTTTTCAAAGCGTTCAAAGCCCATATAGTCGTAGCGCGCCGGGATGGGGTCGGCGCACAGCAGTGCCGCCGTCTTGCCCATCCCTTTCAGCATCCAGTACAGCGCCGCCGCGCTGCCGATGGTGTCGCCGTCCGGGTTCTTGTGGCAGACAAGCAGAATGTTCTCCGCTCTTTTCAGCCTGCGCAGCGTCTCGGCGATATCCAGGATCTCACTCATTGCATATCTTCCTCATTTCAGGAGCGTCCAAACCGCGGAGGTGTTTTTCCTGTATTTTCCCGCCTGGTGGGCGGGGAACTATATAAAAGCCCTCTGTTCTGGCCGCTCCCCTCATTTCCCCTCCGCGCACCCGTGGCAGCGGGCCGCCCGAAAACGGACCGGGATTTTTGCCGCTTCCCCGCCCTTCGGACAGGGAAACGCCGCCGGTTTCCGGGCTGTGCCTGCTGTCAGGCGCGCGGCAAACTCCTTGAGGATCTCCTCAGCGCTCCTCCCGCGCCTCGGTCGTCCCCTCCTGTTCATCGGCAAGCCGCGCGATCACATCGTTGATGTGCGCGGCGTACCTGGCCCCGTCGTCCGCGATAAAGCGGAATTCGGGCGTCTTGCGGATGTGCATGCGCGCGGCGATCTCACTGCGCACATGCCCCGCCGCGTGGTTCAGCGCCTGCACGGCGTCCTGCAAAGCCTCCGGCTCGCCTAACTTGCTGACGTGTACCTTCGCGACCGAAAGGTCGGGCGCTACCTCTACGCGCAGGACTGTCAGGAAGCCCTGCACGCGCGGGTCTTTCATCGCGCCGATCACCCCGATCAGCTCCCGCTTCATATCCTCGCTCAAACGCCCCATGTTCTTGCTCTGCGGCATGATGCCCTCCTGTGCGTGCCCAAAGGGGGCGCCGCCCCCTTTGGAATCCTCCGCCAAAGGGGCAATGCCCCTTTGGAAACCCGTCTTGCGCGGAAACTGCGTTTCCGCTTGGGGGTTAATCGCGGTATTCTTCCATCATGAATGCCTCGAAGATGTCGCCTTCCTTGATGTCCGAGAAGCGGTCGAGGCCGATACCGCACTCGTAGCCCTGCGCGACTTCTTTTACGTCGTCTTTGAAGCGGCGCAGGCTGTTGATCTCGTTTTCGGTGATGACGATGCCATCGCGCACCAGGCGTATTTTCGCCGCGCGCGTCACCTTGCCCTCCAGCACATAGCAGCCCGCGATGGTGCCCGCCGAGGAAATCTTGAATACATTGCGCACTTCGGCGCGGCCAAGCTCTACTTCGCGGTACTTCGGCGCAAGCATGCCCTTCATGGCGTCTGTCACGTCGTTGATGGCGTCGTAGATGACGCGGTACATGCGCATTTCTACTTCCGCGCTCGCCGCCTCCTCTTTGGCGACGGGGTCCGGGCGGACGTTGAAGCCGATGATGATCGCGTTGCCCGCGTTCGCCAGCATCACGTCGGATTTGTTGATTGCGCCCACACCCGCGTGGATCACGCGCACGCGCACTTCGTCGTTGGTGATTTTTTCCAGGCTCTGCTTCACCGCCTCCGCGCTGCCCTGTACGTCCGCCTTGACGATGATGGCTAATTCCTTGCGCTCGCCCTCCGCGATCTGGCTGAACAGGTTGTCGAGTGTGACTTTCTTATAGGCTTTAAACTGCTGCTCCTTCTGCTCGGCGGCGCGGCGGTCGGCCAGCTCGCGCGCTAACTTCTCGTCCTCTACCGCGTCGAACAGGTCGCCCGCGGCGGGCACGTCCGTCAGGCCCGTGATCTCTACTGGCGTCGACGGACCGGCCTCTTTCAGAATATTCCCCTGATCGTCGCGCATTACGCGCACACGCCCTACGGAGGTGCCCGCAATCACCACATCGCCCTGGTGCAGCGTACCCTTCTGGACCAGGATGGTGGCGACAGGCCCCTGCCCCTTGTCCAGCCGCGCTTCGATCACCGCGCCCTTCGCGCGCCGGTGGGGGTTCGCGCGCAGCTCCTTCACCTCGGCCACAAGGTTGATGCTCTCTAACAGATCGCCGATGCCCTCTCCCGTCAGGGCCGAGACGGGCACGCAGATCGTCTCGCCGCCCCATTCCTCCGGCACAAGATCGTACTGGGTGAGCTGCTGCATCACATGGTCGGCGTTGGCCGTGGGCTTATCCATCTTGTTGATGGCGACAATGACCGTTGTATTCGCGGCCTTGGCGTGGTTGATGGATTCAATGGTCTGCGGCATGATGCCGTCGTCCGCCGCCACCACCAGTA
>CANCXY010000211.1 GCA_947381875.1 uncultured Clostridia bacterium
CTTTGGCGGAGTCCAGAGGCAGAGCCTCTGGGAGGTCTCCTGACTTTGCCACCGAAAGGGGTAGTGTGCCCATGCGCCATCACAAAAGACCGGCCCGCGTCATAAATGGAAAGCGGCGTTTTGCCCTGTGGCTCTGCCTAATGTTCACAGCGGTATTCGCGGCGTTTGTCGTATTCGACAGCCGCCTGCGCCCGGTGATCACCACAATGGCACAGTACCAGTGCCGCGTCGTCTCCGTCATGGCCATGAATGAGGCGGTGATGGAGGAGCTGGACCGCCTGCCCGCGTCGGAACGGCCGCTTGTCAACGTGGAAAAAGGCCCGGACGGTACGGTATCGGCGATAGAAATAGATTCCACCGAGGTCAACCGGCTCCAGGCGCGCCTTACCGAAGCCGTTACAAACCGTCTGCTCAGCATCCCGAACCAAGAGATAGGCATCCCGCTTGGCACGCTGCTTGGCTGGCAGATCATGGCGGGGCGCGGCCCGGAAGTCCCTTTACATGTGGTGCCCGCCTCGTTTGTAGAAAGCACCATCATTGATTCCCTGGAAACAGCGGGCATCAACCAGACGCAGCACCGCATTTTCATCCGCTTCACCGTAGACATGAGCGCCATCCTGCCCGGCTACACCACCGGCGTGACCGTGGAAAACGACGTATGCGTCGCCCAAACGCTCATCGTAGGCGATGTGCCGCAGTTCTATGCCTCGGCCTGATGGCGGGCTGCCGCCCGCGCCTGCCGGGCGCTGCCCGGACCCGCCAGAGGCGCTGCCTCTGGACTCCGCCAAAGGGGCGCAGCCCCTTTGGAAACCCATCTTGTTCCAAATTGGTAAGAACGTGTGCTTTTTTCCATCGGTATTGTTTTCGATCAATTTTGCTGCCGGGGCAGATTTCTGCATACAGGAACGATTTTTTGTGTTATACTGTTCCTATCAAAATAACAGAGGTGAAAACCATTGGATTTGGAAACAGCGCGCACGCGCCATGAGGAACTGGCAAAGCAGATTGCCCACCATAACCATTTATATTACGATTTAGACGCGCCGGAGCTGGACGATTACGAATACGACCAGCTCACGCGGGAGCTGAAAGCAATCGAAGCGGAATTCCCGGCGCTTGTCACGGCGTCTTCGCCCACGCAGCGCGTAGGCGGCGCGGCCTCGGCCAAGTTTGAGAAGGTGGCCCATACAGTGCGTATGGAGAGTTTGCAGGATGTATTCTCATTGGAGGAGGTACGCGAGTTTGACGAGCGTATGCGGGAAGCCGGGCTGTCGCCGCAGTATGTGGTGGAGGCGAAGATCGACGGCCTCTCCGTCAGCCTCGAATACCGCGGCGGCGTATTTGTGCGCGGCTCCACGCGCGGCGACGGCGCGGTGGGCGAGGATGTGACAGAAAACCTTGCCACGATTCCCGCCATCCCAAAACGCCTGCCGGAGGATGCGCCGCCGTTTTTGGAGGTGCGCGGAGAGGTGTATATGCCGCACGACGCATTTTTGAAGGTGGTAGAGGAACAGGAACTGGCGGACAAGGCCCCTTTCAAAAACCCCCGCAACGCCGCCGCCGGTTCCCTGCGCCAGAAGGACAGCGCCGTCACCGCGCGGCGCGGATTGTCTATCTTTATCTTCAATGTGCAGCAGTGCAAGGGGAAAGAACTGCACGGCCACAAGGAGAGCTTGGACTACCTCTCCTCGCTCGGCTTCACCGTTTCCCCCCGCCGCACCCGGTTCGACACATTGGATGGCGTTCTGAACGAGATTGAGGCCATCGGCGCGCTGCGCGGCACGCTGCCTTATGATATCGACGGCGCTGTCATCAAAGTAGACGATTTCGCCTCGCGCGCCGCACTGGGCAGCACGAACAAATACCCGCGCTGGGCGGTCGCGTTCAAGTACCCGCCGGAGGAAAAGCAATCGAAGTTACGGGAAGTCGAGGTATCGGTGGGCCGCACCGGCGTGCTGACGCCCACAGCGGTATTTGATCCGGTGCTGTTGGCGGGTACGACAGTCTCCCGCGCCATCCTGCACAATGAGGCGTTTATCCAGCAGCTCCATGTCGGCATTGGTGATACGATTCTGGTGCGCAAGGCCGGGGATATCATCCCGGAGGTCGTGGCGGTAACACAGCACGCCGAGAACTCGCAGGTGTTTCAGATGCCGCGCGTGTGCCCCTCGTGCGGCGCGCCCGTCTCTCAGCTGGAAAAGGTGGTGGAGACGAAAAACGGTACGCGTGTAGAAAAGGATGCCGCCCTGCGCTGTACAAACCCCGAATGCCCCGCCCAGGCGCTGCGAAACCTCATCCACTTTGCCTCGCGCAACGCAATGGATATTGACGGCTTTGGCCCCGCTGTGGCAACTCAGCTTGTGGAACGCGGCTTTGTGTATACGGCGGCGGACATCTACGACCTGACAAGGGAACAGCTTTTGCAGCTCGATAAATTCAAGGAGAAATCAGCGGAAAACCTGCTGACGGCGATTGCCGCGTCAAAAAATAACGGGTTGGACAAGCTGCTGTTTGCGTTGGGGATCCGCAATATCGGCGAAAAAGCCGCTGTGCTGTTGGCCGAGGCGTTCGGCTCTATGGACGCGCTGATGGCCGCGACGGAGGAGCAGATTAACGCCATCGACGGCTTCGGCGGTGTAATGGCCGCCAGCGTGCTGGACTTCTTCGCGAAAGAGGGGAGCCGCGACCTGATCCGCCGCCTTGTTGCCGCGGGCGTCGATATGCAGTACCACGGGCAGAAAAAATCGCAGCTGCTGTTGGGCAAGACGATTGTCGTCACAGGCACGTTGCCCACGTTGTCCCGCACAGAGGCCGAAGCGCTCATCACACAGAACGGCGGCAAGGCGTCCGGCTCCGTCTCCAAAAAGACAAGCTATGTTCTGGCCGGGGAGGCGGCGGGTTCCAAGCTGACAAAAGCGCAGACATTGGGCATCCCTGTGATCGACGAGGCGGCGTTCCTGAAAATGTTAGAGGGGAGCGCCAATGGGCAGGCGGAACCTGAAACGCCCGCCGAAGAAAAGGAAGAAACGGGCGAAAGCGGACAGCCTGCTGAAGAAAAGAGAGAAGCGAACAAACGGGAACCGCCCGCCGGGGAAAAAGAGGAAACAGGCGCGGAGGAGCCGGACGCCGCCCAGCTCTCGTTTGTATGATGTGAGGAGAAGGATATGGAAATTGATGTAAAGCATATAGCCAGGCTGGCAATGCTCACGATCCCTCAAGAGGAGGAGGAGACATTCAAACAGGAATTTACCCGCATCCTTGCAATGGTAGATGCCCTGCCGGAGCTGGAAAGCACGGATACGCTGTTAGAACCAGACAACCAGATGCAGCTGCGCGAGGACGAGGTAACGCCGTCCTGGCCGCGTGATGTGATGCTGCAAAACGCGCCGCAGACAGCCGCAGGTTGCATCGCGGTGCCCAAGACCGTGGAATGAGGGGAAGTATATGGAGCTGTATAAAAAAACGGCGGCGGAGCTTGCCGCACTGCTGCGCGCAAAGGAAGTGAGCGCGTGCGAGGTGCTGGACGATACGCTGACGCGCATCCATGCCGTTGAGCCGCAGGTCGACGCCTTTTTATCGGTAACGGAGGACGCCGCCCGCGCCCAGGCCAAAGCGGTGGACGAAAAGCGCGCGAAGGGCGGGGATTTGGGCGCGTTGGCGGGAATCCCCATCGGCGTCAAAGATAACATCTGCACCAAAGGGAGTAAAACGACGTGCGCCTCGAAAATGCTGGAAAATTTTGTGCCGCCCTATAACGCGACGGTTGTAGAAAAGTTGCTGGCGGCGGGCGCGGTAATCCCCGGCAAGCTGAATATGGATGAATTCGCTATGGGCGGTTCCTGCGAGAATTCCGCGTTCAAACCGACCAGAAACCCCTGGGATACCACCCGCGTACCGGGCGGCTCATCGGGCGGCAGTGCGGCCAGTGTGGCGGCGTGCGAGGTGCCGCTCTCGCTTGGTTCCGACACGGGCGGCTCCATCCGCTGCCCAGCGAGTTTTTGCGGTGTCGTGGGGCTGAAACCGACATATGGCGCGGTGTCGCGCTTTGGGCTGGTTGCGTTCGCCTCGTCGCTGGATCAGATCGGCCCAATCGCCCGCACGGTGGATGACGCCGCACTGCTGTTTAGCGTCATTTGTGGCGGCGACGCCGCGCACGACGCCACCAGCAGGGCCGATTATGCCTTCACCCCCCTGCCCGCCGATATCTGGGGCCTGCGCGTCGGCGTGCTGAAAGAATACCTGGGCGAGGGCGTCACCGCCGAAAGCAGGGAGGCGGTGCTGAAAGCGGTAGAGACGCTACGCGCGCTGGGCGCACAGCCGACGGAAATTTCCATCCCTTCCGCACCCCATGCGCTCCCGGCCTACTATATTATTTCCTCGGCGGAGGCGTCGTCCAACCTGGCGCGCTATGACGGCGTAAAATACGGCTATTCCGGCAGCCGGGATGGCACGTTGCAGGACCTTTATCTTACTTCCCGCAGTGAGGGCTTTGGCACGGAGGTAAAGCGCCGGATCATGTTGGGCGCGTATGTGCTGTCCAGCGGCTATTATGACGCGTATTATAAGCGCGCCAAGATGCTCCAGCGCCAGATCGCGCGGGAATTTGAGAAAGCGTTCAGCCAGTGTGATATCATTGCCGCGCCCACCACGCCCGCCCCGGCGTTCCATTTGGGCGAAAAGTCGGGCGATCCGGTCAGCATGTACGCCGCCGATTTGTGTACTGTCACTGTAAATATCGCGGGCCTGCCGGGCATTAGCGTGCCCTGTGGGGCCAGTGCGGATGGGATGCCGATCGGGCTTCAGCTTATCGGGCCGAAATGGAGTGAGGCACGCCTGTTGAGCGCGGCGAAAGCCTATGAAACAGCCGTGGGCGGCTTTGCGGTAAATGAAAAGCTCTGACCTGCTTGTTTTCAAGTAGTTTCACGATATATCGCCTTATAGCAAAAACACCTGAAAACAGATAATGTTTCGATGTTTCCCCGCCCTTCGGGCGGGGAAACACGGAAAAGTCTTGTTTTTAAGTGGTTTCACGGCAATAGAAAAATAATTGAATGGATGATTTAGTATGAATCAGGATTATGAAGTCGTCATCGGCCTGGAGGTGCATGCGGAACTCTGCACCGAAACCAAAATTTTCTGCGGCTGCAAAAACGCTTTTGGGGCCGAGCCGAATACGCTGTGCTGTCCGGTGTGTATGGGCATGCCCGGCACGCTGCCTGTACTCAATAAGCAGGTGGTGGAATACGCCATCCGTATGGGCCACGCGCTCAACTGCACCATCAACCGTGTCAGCAAGAGCGACCGCAAGAACTATTTCTACCCGGATCTGCCCAAAGCATACCAGATTAGCCAATATGATGTGCCGCTGTGCGCAAACGGGCACCTGGACATCCTGACAGGCGACGGAGTGCGGCGCATCGGCGTCACGCGCATCCACATTGAGGAGGACGCGGGCAAGCTCATCCACGACGATTCCTTTGACGGCACATTGGCGGATTACAATCGCTGCGGCGTCCCGCTGATTGAAATCGTCTCCGAGCCGGATTTGCGCAGTGCCGAGGAGGCCAAAGCATATATGGAGGGAATCACGGAGATTCTGCTCTACCTCGGCATCTCCGACGCGAAAATGCAGGAGGGCAGCGTGCGCGCCGATGTGAATGTTTCCGTGCGCCCGCGCGGCCAAAGTACCTATGGCACACGCACCGAAATGAAAAATGTGAACAGTTTCGGCGCTGTATACCGCGCCATCCAGTACGAGGCGCAGCGTCAGATCGACGTACTAAGCCGGGGCGGCACGGTGGAGCAGGAGACGCGCCGCTGGGACGATACACGCGGCAAAAACTATGTGATGCGCACCAAAGAGGACGCGCAGGATTA
>CANCXY010000212.1 GCA_947381875.1 uncultured Clostridia bacterium
GCTGAACGAGAAAACGAGCCGCTTTGATGTAGCCATCAGTAAGAGCGTCTGCGTAGGCCTTGTAATCCGACAGCGCAAGCGAAAGGACATCTTTGCGCTTTACCGCCAACGTCCTGTTTCCTTTGATTTGCGCCAGGAGCGTCATCGAGGCGAGAAAATCCGTAGCCGCCACAACCGAAAGCAACTCAAATGTCCCTTCGGCGTATCTCATCTTGTTCGCCCGCATATTCCAATCGTCACGCAGGGCAAAATCGTCTGTGGCAAAAGCCGCTGTGACCAATTCAAATACAGTCAGCGGAACACCGCCTGTATTGACGTTCTCGAACACCTGGCACACTGCCTCTTTAGGTGTACTTTTATCAAGCTGAATAACCGGCAGAGTGTAGAGAATCACTGGGTTTAAGATCTCTGCGGTAAACTTCCGCAGACGCCTGCTTACGTTCAAGTCGTTGTGAAAATCCCTGTAATCGTCTTTCCATTCATCTAAGGCGATTGAATCAAACACAATGTTCAGTGGGAACATATGGTTTGCGAACTCACCCTGACGGGTACTCAAATCCGTTACGATAACACGCCCGAAGTCCTCTTTGATTTTCTTGTCGGCAGGCACAGAAATCACCGCATCAACTCGGTCCACATCTGGATTGAGACACTTTTCTATATCAAGGTAATAATACCGCTTAATATCCTCTTTCTTAATTGTCTGTGTCGGCACAGGCTCTTTGCTATACATGGAGCAGTAGACACTTGTTAGCCTCTGCTGACCGTCTAATACAAGCATTTCAGGCTTTTTGCCATCATCCGCCACATTCGTAAATGTGCGGGATTTGAAGCGGATGCCGTCGCCGCCATACTCCAGGAACATAACCGCGCCCACAGGGTAGGAATTGGTTATGCTTGCAATCAAACCACAAATATGTTCATCATCCCATACCCAACCGCGCTGAAAGTCAGGCAAACGAGTCGTGCCGTTGCTTATGCCTCTCAAGATTTCTTGAAGCGAGGTATCATTCGATTTTGCCACTGCGATTCTCCTCCATTATTATTATTCCCACTCCTTACTCCACAAATGGGTCGGTCAGGCGTAGACGCAAACTTTAAATGCGCCCATATATTCGTATGGGCGCAGGGAAAATTATAATTGGCTATAGGGGGATCGGCTGCCCATCCAGCACTGCCTGTTTCAGCGCGCCGCCCTCGTATACCACTTTCAGCGAGAACCACGGCGCGTCCTCCGCCAGCAGGCGAAGGAAGATATCGTCGCCCTCCCAGCGGGGGATGTTGGAAAGCTCTGTTTTGGGGATCCACGCCAGGTCGCCCTCATCGCAGTCCTCCGCCAGTGTGCCGGTGAAGCGGTCCGCCGTAAACAGGTGCATATACTGCCCTTCCCCGTTGTCGGTGACAAACGTCACCAATCCCCGGCAGCGCCAACGTGTCAGCGTCAGGCCCGTCTCCTCGCGCACCTCGCGCAGCACACAGTCCTCCGGGCTTTCGTTTTCCTCGCAGTGCCCGCCTACGCCGATCCACTGCCCTGCGTTCTCGTCCTGCTTTTTCTTGACGCGGTGCAGCATCAGGTACGCGCCGTCCTGTTCGATATAACATACTGTCGTGTTTCGCATTGCCCGCTAAAAGTTCCCTCCGTTCCAGCCCCAATCGGGTGTCTCGGAATATTTGACATATACGCGCCCCGGCGACAGGGACAGCACGCTGTCCAATATTTCACAAATGCGCGCTGTCATGGCCTCGTATGCCTCCGACGGCGCGCCGCCGTAAACGGCTACCTCCGCCATCGCGCACGGATCGTCCGAACCGGCAAACCACATCGCACACTCCGATTCTACCCGTACCATCAGCCATTTTTCGCTTTTGCCCGGCAGTGCCGGGATCGCCTGCCCCAGGCGCGTTTTCAGCGTATCGGCCTCGGCGGCGGTCACAGGTACGTTTGTCTGTACATGGATATACGGCATATTTTTTCCTCCCGATTTCTACAATATATTCGGGGAGTGTTTGCATCACGGAGCTATTGCCGTGTATTTTTTCCCGCCCTACGGGCGGGAAATACACAAAAGCACCCCGCTTTGGACACTCCCCTGTATTTCTCCCCCAGAGGGCGGGGAATACACAAAGACACTTTTCTTTAGCCACTCCCTTGTGGTTTACCTTTGCAGCCAATCTACAGCAAGGTCAAGCCACCCGGCGCATGCCGGCTGTATGCCGTATCCCTCCCGGTTGGCTGTGAGCGGCGTAGCCAGCGCCAGCCCGTGGCTGCCGATAGAATAGACGTGCATCTCAAACGGCACGCCCGCCTTGCGCAGGGCGGCGGCAAACAGCAGGGTATTTTCTACCGGCACGGCGGGGTCTGTGAGGGTGTGCCACAGGAAAGCGGGCGGCGTTGTCGGCTTGACGTGCTGTTCCAGCGAGACAATCTCGCGGCGCGCGCTGTCCGTCTCCTCGCCCAACAGGTTATCAATGGAGCCTTTGTGCGCGTACTCGCCCGCCGTGATAACGGGATAGCACAGCACCATTTTATTGGGCCGCATATCCGTTGCCGCCGCGCCCACCAGATCGGCGAGGAACGGCTCGTTCCAGTATACGCCCAGGCAGGCCGCCAGATGGCCGCCTGCCGAGAAGCCGCACACCGCTATTTGCCGCGGGTCGACGGCATAGCGCGCGGCGTTGGCCCGCACCCACGCGACAGCGCCGCCCAGCGCGCACAGGGCGTTCGGGAAATGCACCTCTGGCGCGCACGGATAGCGCAGTACACAGGTATGAAAGCCCCGCGCCGCAAACGCCAAAGCGATAGGCTCCGCCTCGCGGTCGCTGGTGTACCGGTACGCGCCGCCCGGACAAATCACGATACAAGGCCGCTTGTCGCCGCTGGGCATCTCCGGGGACTCGTCCAGGAAATAGGTATGCAACACAGCGCCCCGGCTGTCAATGGGGATTTTTTCACATTGCATGGGAAAACACTTCCTTTTTCAGATCAAATTCTTTATTTCCGTGCGGATCGTATTTATTATTGCATCGCGGAGCCATTGCCGTGTATTTCCCCGCCCGTAGGGCGGGGAAATGCACAAAAACTCCCGTTTGGGACACGCCCTGTTTACGCCCGCCCCAAAATCAGCGCGCACAGCGCCTGGGGCGTATGTATAATGTAATCCGCGCCCGCCTGCCGCAGCTCGTCCTCCGTGCGGAAACCCCATGTCACGCCGCAGCCCGCGAGACGCGCGTTGTGCGCCGTGGCGATATCCACATTGCTGTCGCCCACATAGAGCGTTTCGCTTTCCGCCGTTCCGAACGCGGCGCGCATACTGTTGACAAGATGGGGGTCGGGCTTTGTTGGCGTGCCCGGCTCATGCCCGCATACGGCGTCAAACGCGCCGGGGAAATAGTGCGCAATGACCGCCTTTGCCAATGTATCTTCCTTGTTCGAGACAACGCCCAGACGCACGCCCCCCGCACGCAGCGCCTCCAACAGCGCGGGGATGCCGGGGTACGGCGCGGTGGCGTCGGCCTTATGGGCATTATAGTAGGGGAAAAACAGCGCCGCCGCCTTTTCCTTTGTCCCCGCATCCCGATGCTCCGGCGGCAAAAAACGCTCGATCAGCTTCGGGATACCGTTCCCCACCATCATTTTATACGCCTCTACCGGGTGCTGCGGATATCCCAACCCCGCCAACGCGGCGTTCGCCGCCGAGGCTAAATCGGTTATAGTATTGAGGAGCGTACCGTCCAAATCAAAAATCACTGCCTGATACAAAATCTGAAAGCGCTTCCTTTCTGCATCCGCTCTATCGTGGCCGCACTTGAAACCATATAAAAATTTTCTTCGTATCCCCGCCCGGCAGGCGGGGGATACACTGTCACTTTCCCACTGCGCCGACTATCCCGGCGGACGCACCAAACATCCATATTGGAACAAGATGGGTTTCCAAAGGGGCTGTGCCCCTTTGGCGGAGTCCAGAGGCAGCGCCTCTGGGCAGGTTTGGGCGGCAGCCCAACAGTCACAGGGTAAAGGGTATCTCTTTTGCCAGGTACTGGCGCACGCCGCGTGCGCGGCAGCGCAGGCCGCCGGGCAGATGCACTTTTAGATCACACCGCCCCCGGCTGACGGAAAAGGGGTTTTCCGCAATGGTGTAAGCGACATCCTGCGTAAATACGCATGTTTCATATCGTGTGAAAAAGCGCGTATAGCACACCGAGAGCGTTCGGTTTTTGTTTTTGCACACCCCTTCGCGGCAAAAGCCCTCCAGCGAAACGATCAGTGCGCCCAGGGAAAGCACGCCCGGCACCGCAAGCACCGGCAGAATGCCCGGCATTGCATTCAGCGCCACGCCGCTCACGGCCAGCGTCAGCACAAGGCCCATCGCCGGTTTCCAGATGAATTGCACAGGGCTTTTGTTCGCCGTATCCTTCAGCGGCGTGCCGGGCGGGCAGAAATTCGGCAGCAGGCGCTGTACGGTTTCCTCCTGTCCTTTTTTGTATACGAGTACCGGCAGGTCCCCCCCGTGGTAACTGCCCGCCGAGACATACACCGGGTAACGCCGCAAAAGCCGGGCGGCGGGGGTAACACACACTTTGCACGCCGAAACGCACGAGACACGCACCCGACGCTCGATATGCGTGATGAACCCGCCCCGGCTCAAAATCACGCCGCCCGCGCGGCCCACCTGAAACCCCGCCGTATGCACCAGCGCATACAAAAACGTAAAGCCCACCGCCGCAAACCCGATGGTAACGAGGAACGCAAGCCCCGTAGGCAGGAAACGCGCCGCCAACAGCAGCGCCTCACGCAGGGTATCCAGCGCGACCTGCTGCAAATCCTGCCCCAGGACCTCATCTAACTCGCGCACGCCCCACACGGCGAATGCACTGCTTGTGACAACGTTCGCCGTAAGCATCACAAACGTGAGGCGTTCAAAGCCGGTCGGCTCAAACACAGCGCGGTCGGTGCGCGCGGGCAGCAGCGCGTCTGCGGCCTCCACCGCGCGTTTTTTGGGCAGATACACCGTGTACTTGCGCGGCGCGATATCGGCATTGAAATAGAGCGTCAGGCGGCTTGCGCCCAACATGCGGCAGTACAGCGGGCGCACAATCTCCAGCGCCGCCACACTGGCATGGGAAAACACGCGCATATTCCGGTACAGCACACCCTGGGAAACCGTCACCGCGCCGCGCGACAGTTGGAAATCCGTAGCCAGCCACAGCCCCAGCGCCGCCGCGCCGCAGGCGGCGAGGATAGCGGCGTCCTGTTTCAGCGCAATCCACAGGCTGTCTAAGTCAAACGCCAACAGCGCCTGAACCATCGGCACAAGGCACAACACAAGCCCATAGCGCAGGTACCGCAGGGTGAACAGGATATGGAACCGCTGTTTCTTCACGGAATGCCCCCTCCATACGCAAGGCGCGTACACAGTGCCTCAGCATCGGCGCGCTTCGCGCCCGGCATCAGCGTAACGCACCCGCTGGCATGCAGCACCAGCACACAAGTACCCGTCATGCGCTGCAACGGCGACTGCACGATATGGCATCCCGTAATGAACCGCAGCGGCACGCGCCGCGTGACTGGGAACAGCAACCCGCGCCGCACCGTCAGATGGTGTTCCCCCACGCGCAGCACGCACGAGGCCAGCCGCGCCGCCAGCGCGCCGAAACACAGCGCCATCCACACCGCCAGCACCACCAAAGCCGCCGCCGCGCCGCCATTCCAGAACGGAAGGCTGATAATCACCCCCGCCGCCGCGAACCACGCGCTCACGATCGCCGCGCCCCTGCGCGGCACTGCATATTCCATTTGCCCATCCCCCTTTTGCCGGGCTGCCCAAAGGGCGCTGCCCTTTGGAATCCTGCCAGAGGCGCTGCCTCTGGACTC
>CANCXY010000213.1 GCA_947381875.1 uncultured Clostridia bacterium
GGATGCGGCTGTTGGCGCTGGACAGGTTCTCGGCGGCTACGTCGAGGTTGTTGATGGTGTGTTCCAGGCGGTTCTGGAGAGCGCCCAGAGATGCACGCTGGCTCGAAACAGTGTTGATTGCATCCTTGATGGTATCGATTGCATTGCTGGCGAGAGATTCCTTGGTGATCTTCAGGCCATCCAGACCCAAGCCCTTCGTACCCATGTTGGCGATTGCAACCGACATCTTGTTGTACGAATCCGCCGTATCACCAATTTGCAGGGTTAAACCGCCGCCGATAATAGCGGGGGCGTCTGCGCCTGCCTTGGAGATGGACAGGGTAGTGCCGTTGGCAGTAGCGGTGAACCCGTTATCGTTTAGCGCATCAACCAGCCCCTGCACGCCGTCAGCCTTAAGAACCTCCACGGTGCCCGAAGCGGGATTGGCAGAAGCCTTATCCACAAATTTGAAGGTCGTGTCGCCGATAGTGATTGCATCGCCGGCATTGATTTTGTCGGCAGTGACAGTCAGCGCAACACTTTCGTCGGTGCCAGCCCCAACGGCGGAAAACAGTTTGGTCAGGGATTCGTAAGTGGTGTAGGGGGCGTTTTCCCCTTCTTTATAGTCCTCCACAGTCTGGTCAACCTTGATTTTTCCGCTGCCGCCATCGCCAATCTGGAAGTGGGCGGTTTCATAATTGGACAGCTTCATAGCGGCTGCCTTAGCAAAATCCGTAGTGTCTGCAGCAGTGCCGTCGGCTTTTGTTACACCGCTCAGATCAATGACATTATCGCCGGAAATATCACTGTCGGCTGTCATCTTGAAGGTGAAGGTTGTTCCATCAATGGTCAGCTGAGCGCCATCCTTAAACAGGTCTGCATTCGCGGACAAATCGAACTCAATACCGGCGCGCTGGCCTTTCACGGCCATCTGCATGGGCGTGATATCCAGAACCCCATGGTAGGAAGTGCCAGCGCCACTGACTGCGCCACTGGTAACATCGGTGCCTGTTACAGTAATTTGAACGGTTTTGTCGGCTTTCTGGTCGACAGCCATCATCTCTTCGGTGATCGCATCGTCCTCTGTTGCATTCGTTCCTTTCGCGGTAGCACCTGCATAGGTAAAGACAAGTTTGGTATCATCCTTTATTTCTACCTTGTAGAACGCATGATTCAAAGCCGCAATGGTATCAGTGTTAGTGGCTCCACCCGGTTTGTTTGCATCACCAACCCAAGTGCCCTCGTTAAACAGCTCTTCTACAATCTCTTTTCCAGTCCACTTCTTCCGATTAGTGGTCTGGGAGCCATCAATGGTGATTTGCTGTTCTTTCCCTTGAATGCCAAACTTGACTGTAACATCACCGGTGGCCTTGGTCAAATCCAATTCGTAATCCGCGAGGTCAATGGTAAAACTGCCGCCCTGCTGCGCTTTACCAGGTGTATTGAGATGCAGCTCTGTTTCAGCGGCAGCATCTTTGTCGGGGAAGCCTGCCAAGGTAATTTTCTGTCCATCAACAGCAGCAGTGGTATCCCCAACCTCGAAAGCTTCTGTGTTCAGCCCCATGGTGCCATCCAGCAGTTTCGCACCGTTGAAGTTGGCGGATTTGCTGATGCGGTCAATTTCGTCCAGCAGCTGATCCACCTCGCTTTGCAGTGCGTCGCGCTCTGTCTGCGTATATGTACCGTTGGCAGATTTCGTTGCCAGTTCAACCATGCGGTTCAGCATGTCGTGTACTTCGTTCAGGTTGCCTTCAGCCGTCTGAATGAGAGAAATGCCGTCCTGCGCGTTCGCGCTCGCTGTTTCCAGGCCCTTAATCTGCGCTTTCATCTTCTCGCTGATAGCCAGACCAGCGGCGTCATCGCCCGCGCGGTTGATGCGGTAGCCGGAAGACAGTTTTTCCAGCGATTTGGAAACCGCGCTGTTGTTCATGCCAAGCTGACGATAGGCGTTCAACGCCATCGTGTTCGTTCTTACGACCATACCCATAATAAAAAATACCTCCATGTTTTTGCGGCCCTTAAAAGACATCCTGTCTTTCGCAACGGCCCCTTGTGCAGAGGCATTTCAGAAATTTCCGCCTGCACCCGCGCTGCCCGGCGCTTTTGTGCCGGTGGATGCGGTTCTTTTTCCCTTGCTTTTTCCCTTTACAGCCCCGTCACCATGCCCTGAATGAACCCCTCCATCCGCGCGGCGCTCTCCTGCCGCATGGAGGCTGTGAAGTGCGCGTACCGGTCCAGTGTGAACGCCGCCGTCGCGTGGCCAAGGTTGCCCTGCACCGTCTTGATATCATCCCCCGCGCGGATTGCGTTCACCGCGTATGTGTGCCGCAAATCGTGGAAATGTACGTCCGTCAGCCCCACGCTGTCCGCAAGGCGGCGGAAAAGGGCGTCCGCCCGCCATTGGTCCATCGGCGCGCCGTCTGCGCGCGTGAATACAAGCCCGGATTCGCCCCGCCACAGCGCACCCGCGCGGGCCTTATCCGCCGCCTGCCGCTGCTTCTGACTGTACAGCGCGCGCATCACCGAGGGAGCGGGCGTCAGCGTGCGCGGTTTGCCGTTTTTCGTCGGGAGAAACAGCCCGTTCGCGCGGAATTCCGGGCGCGCAAGCTGTTTGTTGATGGTGAGCGTACCGCCTCCCACACAATCCCATGTCAGCCCTAACAGCTCGCTGAGCCGACAGCCTGTGAACAATGCCGCCCACACCAAGTGTTCTATCTCCCCACCCCGCGCGGCGGCGAGCAGGGTTCCGCTCTCGGTGTTGGACAGGGGGCGCGGCGGGCGCTGCTCCATACGCGGCAGCGCGCAGCCATCCGCGGGGTTTTTCACGATATAGCCCAGCGCCACCGCCTTGGCGAGCGACTGGCGCAGTACCTTGTACGCCAGCCGCACCGACGCGGGCGCAAGCCCCTCCATGCCGCCGATGAACTTCTGCACCGCCTCCGGCCGCAGCTCCTCTAAACGCAGCGCGCCTAAGGCGGGCTTGATGTGGTTTTTGACGTTGTTCTCGTAAATACTGCGCGTGGCGGGCTTCGCGCCGCACAGAAAACCGTCCAGCCATTCATCCAGCCAGCTTGCCAGCGTGCGGCGGCTGGGGGCCGCGGTGTGCCCGCCCTGCGCCTGCGCCGCTGCCGCCTGCATTTTCTCGCGCACCTCGCGCTGTGTTTTGCCGGAAAACGAGCGCTGTACCTGCCGCCCGGTGGCGGGGTCGTGCCCGGTGGTGAGCCGCGCCTCCCAGTAATGGTATGTGCGCCCGCCGCTTATCACAGATTTTTTGCGGATGCTGCCGCTGCCTTTCGCAGCCTTTTTTGCCATATCCTTTTTCTCCTTTCTGACGCCGGGGCGTCCCTTCTATTTTCCCTTGTTTTTTCCCTTTAGGGAAGTGGGGAAGCGGCGCAACGGGCGCTGAATGGAAAAAATTTTTGAAATGGGGGTTGATTTTCCGCAAAGGCGTGCGAATATAGGGGGTGAAAGCACTTCGATGAGGATGTTGCGGGGGCAGTTGCAGGCCGGATGCCGTGCAAGCTGCCCGGTCGGCTACCGCCGCCGCAAAATCCGCACGGCGCTTTCGCCCCCCGTACCGCGGCTATCCCGGGTGATGCCGCAGATGCGGATTTTGTTCTACCTTCAAATCCTTCCAACGTATGGCGCGCATGCGTCGGACAGGGCGCGGGGTAACTTTTCACAAGGGGCCGTTGCGAAAGACAGGATGTCTTTTAAGGGCCGCAAAAACATGGAGGTATTTTTTATTATGGGTATGGTCGTAAGAACGAACACGATGGCGTTGAACGCCTATCGTCAGCTTGGCATGAACAACAGCGCGGTTTCCAAATCGCTGGAAAAACTGTCTTCCGGCTACCGCATCAACCGCGCGGGCGATGACGCCGCTGGTCTGGCTATCAGCGAGAAGATGAAAGCGCAGATTAAGGGCCTGGAAACAGCGAGCGCGAACGCGCAGGATGGTATCAGCCTGATTCAGACGGCAGAAGGCAACCTCGGCGAAGTGCATGATATGCTGAACCGTATGGTGGAGCTGGCCACGAAGTCTGCGAATGGCACCTATACTCAAACAGAGCGCGATGCGTTGCAGGCCGAAGTAGACCAACTGCTGGAAGAAATCGACCGCATTTCCCAGTCCGCAAACTTCAACGGCGCAAAATTGTTAAATGGCGATTTGTCAGCGACAAAAGCTGTTGATGCCAGCAAAATCACTGTCAGCGGCAATGCTGCAGCGGTAAAGTCGAAGGGGTCGGCTGCGGTTTATCAAACAGATGGTACTATTACTGCCCTTACAACATCCAAACAAAAGGAAGGATTCACTTTCCAAGTCGCGGTTGGTTTAGAAGATGGCACCTCTGTCAACGTTAAGGGTACCTTTGCAAAGGATAGTGATGGAAATGTCACTAAACTGGTTGCAGAGGATGGCACTGAGTATACTGTAACTGATGGTGCTATGACTATGGATGAACAGTTGGATTTCGCATTGAAAGAGTTATCCAAAACATCTCTGGCAGAGAAGTTTGACATTGCTTATGATGATCCTGATAATGCCACTGCTATTAAATTTACCGCGAAGGAAACAGGAAAGGATACTCCCAAAATCCGCAGTTTTGATTTCCAAACTTTGAATAAGGAAGGCACGAGCGCGGGAAACTCTGTTACAAAACTCAACGTTAAGATTACTGCCGGTGTAGATGATGGTTTTGAAATTGATGCCACTAAGTTGACTCTTTATAATGGCAACAATTATGATGATGCCGTTTTTGAAATCAATGGGCATAAGTTTGTTCTCATGACGGGCGATATGCAAGATACCGATGGCGGTAATCTTGAAAAATTCCAGTCCATGATCGCTGCTTCCGGCTTGGGTTCCGATGTTACGATTCTGGTTTCGGATAAGGCTTCTACTCCTAACAGTGAGGGTGTTACAATAGCCCAAAATGGGTTGATGAAAGCAGATAAAAACTTTGAACAGAATATCAAAAAAATCGCAGAAGTGACTGGTTTAACGGTAACGGATGCGATTGATGAAGTCGATGCTACGGGAACACCTGCTCCAACAGGCGTAGCTCCTGAGAAGGGGATTCGCCTTAGCAAAGGTGAAAGCAAAACCGCTGAAGGTGGTCTCGTATTGCAAATTGGCGATACAGCGGATGATTTCAACAAAATGCGCGTCTCCATTGACGACATGAGTTCCAAGGGGCTGAAAATCGACGGTTTGGAAATCACATCTGAAACAAAAGCCAGCGATGCGATTGACAAAATCAAGACGGCTATCAATACAGTTTCCAGCCAGCGTGCGACATTGGGCGCTCTCCAGAACCGTCTGGAACACACTATCAACAACCTCGACGTAGCCGCCGAGAACCTGTCCAGCGCCAACAGCCGCATCCGTGATACGGACATGGCGAAGGAAATGATGAACTACACAAAGATGAACGTGCTGGTTCAGTCCGCACAGGCCATGCTCGCGCAGGCCAACCAGCAGCCGCAGAGCGTTCTGCAGCTCCTGCAATAAGCATATTCCCTACCAACCACAGCAACAAACTACCAAACCCAAAGGTAATTTCCAAAGCATACAAGGCAAGGCCGGGGCATTCGCCCCGGCCTTGCCGCATTTTATCCTAATATTTCCTGTTGCCGCCGCGCCCTCACGGCTCCCGCAGCATCTCACGATACGTCAGGCGCTCTCCCTCCGGGATACTAAGCAGCGTCATGGCCTTTTCCAACGGATAGCCAGTGGCGGCAATCAGGCTGCGCAGGGCCTCTGAAAGCCCCTCCTGACGCCCTTCCTGACGGCCCTTCTGCATACCCTTGTGCATACCCTCCTGTATCCCTTTCTGCC
>CANCXY010000214.1 GCA_947381875.1 uncultured Clostridia bacterium
AGATGTCCGTGCGTGACTGGAGTTCAGACGTGTGCTCTTCCGATCTAGCGCTTCAAACATAATACAGAGGGCGAAAGCAGCCACTGCTTTCGCCCTCTATGTGTGTCTTATGGGGAATATTATTCTGTAGAATGCAAATTTTTCAGATAGCCGCGCACAAATGCGTCTATGTCTGGATAATGTTCTACTGGTATAGCCGCCTTTTTGTACTCTTTCAGATATTCATTCAAGAGGCTGTCATATGCCTTTGCTGTCTTATACAAATCCTGTGGGTCGTATCCTTCCAAGGCATCATAGCTGCTTATATATACTTCGCTGTTTATCTCCGAAAACATTTCGTTTGCACTGATCAAGCTCATAAAGGCAAGATGATTGTTTTCCGTTCCGGCTGCCGCGTATATCTTGTTGCGCCAATTTGAATACATTTCCTCGTATGTACCGGCAAGTGTATCTTTATCTGCCTGCTTCTTTTGCGGGGTGATGGTTTCTTTCACTTTATGAAATACGGCAATCGTTTCTTTCATCAGCGCGGATAACTGTTTTTGCACTTCTTGAACGGTCGATGCCGTTATTACCTCGTTTATCATATCGCAGAGCTTTTCCGGCCTGCTGCGCATTGCATTGAATTCTTCATAGGCGCGTTTTACCCCATAGTGAAAATACTGCTTATTTAACATTGCTATTGCATTTTCAATATAATAGATGGCCTTGCCTGCTTCATCCCGCACATCAGATATGCGCTCTGAAATCATGGACATGGTATAATGATGCTCCGCCTGTTTTAACAGATTTTCCGCTTTTGCATAGTCCCCCGCTGAAAAAGAGGCAGACAGAATATCGTTTGCTTTTTTGCGCAGTGTATTCAGACGCTCTTTATATCCCTCATCCGCACAATAAACGATTTTGGCATCCATCAATTTGGAAATGTTCGGGTGTTCATATCGGGCGTCTTCCTGTAACCGTTCCCATGTGGTGCAGTAGATATCGTGCCCAACCTGCAAATCGTCCTGTATAAAGGTACAGCCTAACTTCCAACCCCTGTCGTCATTGATAACGATAAGCAGGTCCAGGTCTGACTTTGCATAAAAGTCCCCCGTCATAAAGGAACCGTTCACCCCTATTAAAGCAAGTGCGCCTGGACATACGATTTCCGCTTTTTTCAAGACGGCATCTATTATTTTCTGGTTTCTTTCCTCTAAATACTGTATTTCCTCTTTTTTGCACATAAGGTTACTCCATTCCTTTTCCATGTCAGCGGGCCGCCGCCTATGCCGCGTGATCTGTACACGCAGCGGGTATATTATCCTGCGTATAGTATCCTGTTGCGGTGTGGGGGCACCCCGCTGTAGCAAGGCCGCCTGTTTTCGTGCAGTATTCCGCCGTTATCACATCTTCCGATGCCGGAAATTCAAGCGTGGGCAGGCCCGCCTGTGCCTGCTCCATCACATATTTCCACGCGCTTGTGGGGGCATGGGTACCAGCGGGCGTGTTCAGCGAAAAGCTGGAATCATAGCCGTACCAGGAGGCGGTGACATAATAGGGCGTCAAGCCGACAAACCAGAAATCGCGGTTATCGGATGATGTGCCGGTTTTCCCGATGCTCTCCATCCCCCCCGCCACACGATAGCCCGCCGCCGTACCGCCGCACTCCATCACACAAGTCAACAGGCGGTTCATGATCCTCGCGGTGTCGGCGCGCAATACCTGCCGCGCCGCGGTCTTGGGTGCAAGCACCTCGCGCCCCTCCCCTGTCTGCACGCTTGTGTATGCGTGCAGGACAGGCACGCTGCCGCCGTTGCCGAACATTGCGTAGGCCCCGGCCAGTTCATAGGGAGAAATGCCGCGCGTCTGGGAGCCAAGCACCATCGGGCCTTCGGCGTTGTCCTCAGGCGTCAGGGTCGTGATGTGCAGGCTGTCCTGCAAAAAGCGGTAGATGCGGTCCGTGCCCGCGCGCTCGCCCACACGCACCGCGACCGTGTTGATGCTCTGGGCCAGCGCGTTTACTACAAGGATATTTTGGTCGGAATAGGTACGGCTGAAATTGGCGGGCCAATCACGCGCCGCGCCGAGATTTTCATCAAACTCCTGCCGGACGGGCGCGTCTAAGAAAGGCGTCGACCAATGAATGGCGCGCTGTTCCAGCGCCAGGGCATATGCGCCGATCGGCTTCATCGTACTGCCCACCTGGCGCGGCACCACGGCACGGTTCAGCCCGCGGCTCACCTGTTTTTCTCCCGTGCCGCCCACGACCGCGCGCAAGCTGCCATCGTAACCGATGCTTACCATCGCGGCCTGCGGCGTTTCCATCACGTCTTCCATGATCGGCGCGCCGTTTTCGTCGCGCGCAATGGTGCCGTCCTCGTTGTACCGCGTCGCTTTCGCGGCCACAGCCAGGCCGCGCGTGGGGAAAAAGCTCTCGTAGTTTTTGAGCAGGGCGGATTCCATCGTTTCTTGCAGCACGGTGTCTATTGTCGTATAGATGCGCAGGCCGCCGTTATACAGCAAGTTCGTTGTTTCATCGCGGTCGAGGCCGTATGTTTCCGACAGGGCGGCGGAAACTTCCGTCAACACCTGGTCGGTGAAGTACGAAGTGACGGGCGTCCGCACGACAGGAACGTCCCCAGGTGAAAGGCCGATCCCTTCTGCGCTGGCTTCCTCGTATTCCCCTTCACTGATGTACCCCTGCTGCCACATCTCATACAGGATATAGTTGCGCCGCGCCAGATGCTCCTCAGGGTGCGAGCGCGGATCATAGCGATAGGGGTTTTTGGTGATGGACGCGATAGAGGCACACTGCGCCAGGGAAAGCTCTTTGGCCGGTTTCCCAAACAGCTTGATGCTCTCCGCCTGCACGCCCGCCGTATTGTCGGTAAAGCTGATGACATTGAGATAGGCTTCCAAAATCGTCGTTTTGTCATATTTTGCGTCCAGTAGCAGCGCACGCCATATTTCGCGCACTTTGCGCAGATATCCCTCTATTCCGCCCGCCTCGTCGTCACGCGTCAGGTTTTTGATGAGCTGCTGATCGATGGTGGACGCGCCCTGTTTGATGCCGCCGCCAAAGTATGTTCCCGTGATCGCCTTTTTTGCCTCATTCAACACGGCGTAGGCGGTGCGCGTGAAGGAGACGCCGGGATGTGTATAGAAGTGCTTGTCCTCAATGGCGACAAACGCCTGCTGCATCTGTTCGGGAATCTCGGAAAGCGGCGTCCAGATCTTCTGCTGTGTCGCCTCCAAGCGCGCGTAGATGGTCCACTCGCCTGACGCCCTGTCCTGCGCATACAGGATGGTCGCGTCCCGATGCGGGAGCTGTTCCAATTCCAGCCACAGGAAATCGTTTTTGGTGGAGTACCACAGATACACGCCCAGCGCCAGCAGCGCAAGGCACAGAACGGCCAATACGCCTTTCGCAATGCGGCGCAGCGGGCCGCGCTTTTTGCGGTAACGGTGCCTTTTTGCCGTGCGCACAGCCGTTCCCTCCTTCCCTGTCTGTTTTCCTGAGCGTGTCTAAGCCGCAGGGATATTTCCAATGTGTTCCCCCTTCCCGTGGGCGGGGAATACCAACCCTCCGCTTTAGACACTTCCGCTTTTCTCAGCGAGGCACGAAATACTCTTTTTCAGTATACCACAAAATGTCAGATTTGAACATTAAAATTTTCGGGGAGAGCCATATTCCAAGCGTTTTTATTTTTCTACGCCTGAAGCAGATATAAATACACGAAAAACATCTTCTCAACCTGAGCGCTCCAAATTTTCTACGCAGAAAAGCGCGGCAGCTGAACGTGCAGCCACCGCGCATTTTCCGAAAGAGGCTTTTGTGAAGAAAAGAGGGAAACAAACACGTTTACCTATCTATGTAAACCCCTCGGCAGAGCCGGACAGGGGGATTCGGTAGACGCCGGGCAGGCAGGTCCCTGCGGCCCGGCTTAATGAAAAAAGGCTATCCATGCCGGCACATTTTCAGTGGAAGGCTTCTCCCACTCGTGCGGTTCCAATCGCTCAAAATCTCAGGAAAGCGGGCTTTGAGCATCCCCTCTCAATGTATGCGTCCCGCCCTTCGATCATGTATTTAGTATACTGGCAATATGTGAACAAATAATGATGGAACCATAAAGGTTTTTGGAACATTTGATGAAAGCTCTATGTTGTGGTATACTGGGAGGGCAAACCATCGGAAAAACGGAGGATGATACAAAAATGATGACACGGAACTACCAGCGGGAGATGGAGGCCATCCTCGCGCAGGGCACGAACCCCGCTCCCCGGATTTTGCTGCACTGCTGCTGCGCCCCCTGCGCGAGCTATGTATTAGAGACGCTCTCGCCATATGCCGCGCTGACGGCCTATTACTATAATCCCAATATTGACACCGCCGCCGAACACGCACACCGGGCGGCAGAGCTGGCGCGTCTCGCAGAGGAAATGCCTTTACCCCGCCCCGTGGAGGTATATGCGGAACCGTATGCGCCCGAAGCGTTTTATACGGCAGTGCGGGGACTGGAATCGATCCCGGAAGGCGGGACGCGCTGCTACACATGCTATACCCTGCGCCTGCGCCGCACAGCGGAGGCGGCAGCGGCGGGAAAATACGACTTCTTCACCACGACGCTCTCCATCAGCCCGCACAAAAACGCGGCATGGCTGAACGAATTGGGCGAGCGCTTTGCCGCCGAATACGGTGTGCGCTGGCTCCCCTCGGACTTCAAAAAGAAAAACGGCTTCAAACGCAGCACCGAACTGGCCGCGCAATACGGCCTGTACCGTCAAAATTACTGCGGGTGCGTTTTCTCCAAACAGGAATCCCTTGCGCGCGAGGCGCCAAAAAGCGCGGGCAACGCCCGCGCTTAGTGGGCTGCCGCCCACACTGCCCAGAGGCTCTGCCTCTGGACTCCGCCAAAGGGGCGCAGCCCCTTTGGAATCCCATCTTGTTCCCACTTACTGTGTGCCTGCCGCCGCCTCCACCAGCCATTCAAACAGTGCGGCATGGGCGGGGTATTCCGACGCCAGGTTTTCCGGGTGCCACTGTACGCCCAAGGCGAGACCGTCCGTGCGCTCTATGGCTTCGACCACGCCGTCCGGGGCATGGGCGCTCGCCAGGAAACCGGGGGCGACATCACACACCGCCTGGTGGTGGAACGTATTGCACTCGTGGCCTCCTTCGCCCATCACACGCGCTAAGAGGCTGCCCGGCTCGATCGTGAGGCTATGGAACACCTCACCGCGCGCGGCGTTATCCTGCCTGTGGCAGATAGAGGCCGCGCCCTGCGCGGGAAGGTCCTGCCAGAGCGTGCCGCCAAAGGCCACATTCAGCACCTGCGCCCCCCGGCAGATGCCCAGCACCGGCTTTTTATGCTGCATCGCCGCGCGGCAGAGCGTCAGCTCCACGGTATCGCGGCGGCGGTCGGTGCTGTTCATCTGTGGCACGGGGCTTTGCCCATAAAAGGTGGGGGCGATATCGCCGCCGCCCGGCAGCAGAAAGCCGTCGCAAAGCGCCAGCCAGCGCGCCATATCCGCCTGTACCGCGCGCTCCGCCGCAGGCAGCAACAGCGCAAGGCCGCCCGCGCGCTCCACCGCCTGCACATAGTCATGCCCCGTTGTATAAACCGGGTGCAGTTCCCGCGTACAGGCGGCAATAATGCCAATCACTGGATCCATTCCTATCCCCTCCCTGCTGCATGATCCAAATCCAAAAAATATTTCATGTATCCCCCGTCCTGCGGGCGGGGGATAAACAAAAGCTCTATCAGCACACAAACCCATCCAATCTGGAACAAGATGGGTTTCCAAAGGGGCTGCGCCCCTTTGGCGGAGTCCAGA
>CANCXY010000215.1 GCA_947381875.1 uncultured Clostridia bacterium
TGCCCCCTTTGGCGGAGTCCAGAGGCAGCGCCTCTGGCAGGTCCGGGCAGCGCCCTTTGGGCCGCCTGCAAGGCTACTCGGCGCTTTGGTTTTTCAGGATCACGTCGTGGCTGCCGCCCTCGACGATGCTGGTGGAGGATACCACCGTGAGGCGGGCTTTTTGCTGCAATTCCGGGATAGTGAGCGCGCCGCAGTTACACATGGTGCTGCGCACCTTTGCCAGCGTCATGGAAACGCCGTCTTTCAGCGCGCCCGCATAGGGCACATAGCTGTCAACCCCCTCCTCAAAGCTCAGTTTGTCCGCGCCGCCCATGTCGTAGCGCTGCCAGTTGCGGGCGCGGTTTGAGCCTTCGCCCCAGTACTCCTTTACATAAGTACCATTGATGCGCAGGCGGTTCGTGGGGCTTTCGTCGAAACGTGAGAAATAACGGCCCAGCATCACAAAATCCGCGCCCATGGCAAGCGCAAGCGTGATGTGGTAATCATGCACGATGCCGCCATCCGAACAAATGGGCACATAGATCCCCGTCTCGCGGAAATACTCGTCGCGCGCCGCCGCTACCTCGATCACCGCCGTGGCCTGTCCGCGCCCGATACCCTTCGTCTCCCGCGTGATGCAGATGGATCCGCCGCCGATGCCGATCTTGACGAAATCCGCACCCGCCTCGGCCAGGAAACGGAACCCCTCGCGGTCCACTACGTTGCCCGCGCCCACGCGCACGCTGTCACCGTACTTCGCGCGGATCCAGCCAAGCGTGCGGCTCTGCCATTCGGTGAAACCCTCGGAGGAGTCGATGCACAGCACATCCGCGCCCGCCTCTACGAGTGCGGGGACGCGCTCGGCGTAGTCGCGCGTATTGATGCCCGCGCCCACCACATAGCTCTTGTTCGCGTCCAGCAGCTCATAGATATTTTCCTTGTGCGAGTCGTAATCCTTGCGGAACACCATGCACTTGAGGTGCTGGTTTTTATCGACAAGGGGCAGGGAATTGATCTTGTTGTCCCAGATGATGTCGTTTGCCTCTTTCAAGGTAGTGCCCTCGTCGGCGACGACGAGTTTTTCAAACGGTGTCATGAACGCGCTGACGGGGGTATCGGTACTCAGGCGGGAGACGCGGTAATCGCGGCTCGCGACGATGCCCAGGAGCCTGCCGCAGGCGGTGCCGTCGTCGGTGACGGCCACAGTGGAATGGCCCGTCTTTTTCTTGAGCGCTAAGATGTCGGCCAGTGTGGCGTCGGGCCGCACATTGGAATCGCTGATGATAAAGCCTTTCTTATAGCTTTTCACGCGCGCGACCATCGCCGCCTCGTTCTCCACGGACTGAGAGCCGTAGATAAAGGAAACGCCGCCTTCCTTTGCGAGCGCGATAGCCATCGTGTCGTTGGAGACGGACTGCATGATGGCGGACACCATCGGGATATTCATCACAAGCGGGCATTCCTCCTGCCCTTTGCGGTAGCGCACAAGCGGCGTGCGCAAGGATACAGCGCTGGGGATACACGCGGACGAAGAATACCCCGGCACCAGCAGATACTCGCCAAAGGTGCGGGAAGGCTCGGTGAAATAGGTAGCCATAAGAACCTCCTTCTTTCTTTCAAAAAAATCATGAAAACCTGTTCCTATTATAATAACACACCGCGCCGCCCGCGCAAAGCCTTTCGGCGAAAAAAGTCCGCCGTCCGCGCACAAAAAATTTTTTCCAATTTCACCAGAATGTGGCTAATTCATACAAAACGCCCCCACACGCAGCCATGTGGGGGGCGTTTTGCTTTGTGAAATGGAGTTTGAAGGTTGGTGCAGTGCCCGGAAACCGCCGCCCTCTATCCCGGACACGCGGTAGGAGGAGAGAGCCTGCACCCTGATGAAAAAGCGCACCTGCAAGAGCGTTGTAACTTCCTTGCAATTAAATTGTAACTCTTTTGATACCATTTGTCAACCCCTTTTTCAAAAAAATTGTAACTATTTTTTAACTTTTTTCGCCGCCCCTGCCGGGCTGCCACCCGGACCTGCCAGAGGCTCTGCCTCTGGACTCCGCCAAAGGGGCGCAGCCCCTTTGGAATCCCATCATGCGCGAAAATTGCATTTTCGCGCGCCTTTTGCGGGGGAAAATGGGTGCGCCGCCGGCTCAGGACAGGGTGAGCGACGCCTCAAAATGCTTTTTCTCGTTCGAGGGGTTCTGGCCGCAGAAGTACCAGGTGTCCTCCCCTGTTTCGGCGCGCTGGAGCGTGAAGGACGCGCCCAGGGGGATTTCGCTGTGGTAGAGAATCACCAGGCGCGCGGGCGACAAGATGGACAAGCGGTCGAGGGGGGTATGGTCCAGCACAATGTCGGCGTAGTAGGTGTTGTTCAGGTGATGGTTTGTGTCACAGCGGGTATAGCGGGCTGTCTCCCCCGCGACCGCCTGGGGTTCGGCGCGCGCGAAATCGAGCGGCAGTTCATACGCCGGGGGCATCGTGTACGGCGTGGGGAAGCCCTCCGGCGGGCGGCGCAGGATGCGGCGCGTCCGGGTATCGGCGAGGATCCAGCGGCTGTCGATTTTGCACACCGTCGCGCCTGTTTCGTCATACAAAGTTGTGCAGCGGTGATAAACGGCCTTTTGCGGCGTGCTGGCCCATGTCTGGATGCGGATGGCCTGCCCGGCGTGGATGGGCGCGTACAGTTCCATCGCCGTTTTTGCCAACAGGAACGCGCAGTGCAGCCGCTGATACAGCGGCGTATCCATGCCCAGATAAGCGCTGTGGTCGGTTGCAATCTGCTGGGCGCGGCGCAGGATTGCGCCGGGCGTCATACGGTTTTCGGCGTCGCATTCGCAGTCGCCTGCATGAAAGGCGTCCGCAAAGCTGCTGCCCTGCGGTTCACTCAATACGGGTTGTCCCATCTTGTTCTTCCTCCTGTGCGGTTCGTTCTATCGCGTGAAAATATGCAAGGCTTTTGATATTCCGGGAGTGTCCGTATCGCGGAGCTATTGCCGCGTATTTTCCCGCCCTGCGGACGGGAAATACAAAAAAGCACCCCGCTTTGGACACTCCCGATATTTCCCGCCCGCCGGGCGGGAAATTATAAAACTTTTGTTTTCAAGTGTTTTCACTATCCTGTACGCAGATTGCGCCGATGGGCCATATAGCTTTCTAAAATCACCACGGCGGCCACCGCATCAATCGTCTGTTTCCGTTTTTTGCCGAAGGTCCCGTTTTCGGAGAGGATGCCCGCGGCGGTGATGGTTGTCTGCCGCTCATCCCACAGCTCCACGGGGACGGATACCATCTCCCGCACCAGCCCGGCGAATTTGCGGCATTTCTGCGCGCGCGGGCCTTCGGTGCCGTCCATGTTTTTGGGCAGGCCGATCACGATCATACCCGCCCCTTCCTTCCGGCTGACCTCCGCGACCTTCCCGGCTGTCGCGGCCATGCTTTTTTCTTTGATTACCCCCAGAGGGCTGGCTAGGAACTCCGTGGGGTCGCAGGCGGCAAGGCCCGTGCGGGCGTCGCCGAAATCTACCGCTATGATCTTCATAGTGCCTCCTTCCGCCTCAACGCGCAAGCTCCTGTACCTGGAGCGCGAAATAATACTGGATCACCCCGCGCGGCCATTCGGCGTAGATCCTGTAGTAGTAGCGGCCCGGCTGGGTAGGTGTATAAAAGGAAGTGCCGCTGGAAAACCCTGTCTCCTGAAATTCGGAGGGCCTGTCCTCATAGGCGCGCCGGTATATGCGCAAGTCGGTTGGCTCTTTGGAAAAGTGGATCGTCATACGCGCGCCGGGCAGTACGTCCACGGGCGTGACGGGCACATCTTCCAGCGAGAGCATCGGCGTTTTTTCCTTCGTGAGAAAAAACTCCCATTCCCATCCCGCGCGGCGCACCTCGCGCTCATTGGAAAGCGCGTGTTCGCCGTACTCATACTCCACCGAAACGACCGGCAGTGCCGATTCCGGGTTTTTTGTATCCAGCATTTCTTTTAAGATATACGCCGTAAGCGCCGCTAAGGCGATTAGCGCCGCCCCCAGAGCCAATTTCCTGAAAAACACTTTTGGCAGTTTCATACCCATTCCCCCCATCCGCATGGTCCACGCGGGCGTATTCGCTTTTCCGTGCATTTCCCCGCCCACAGGGCGGGAAACGCACAAACCCTCTTTACATACCAGTATAGCACATCCTTCCGGGAAAATCCAGCCCGTTGATCTGTTGTTGGGCTGCCGCCCAAACCTGCCCAGAGGCTCTGCCTCTGGACTCCGCCAAAGGGGCACAGCCCCTTTGGAATCCCATCCTGTTCCAAAATGGATTTCCCTGTGGGTTGCATGCAAGCGGCGCGCATATCTATAAGAATAGACAAAACAGCCGCCGCGCCCCATGCGGCGGCAAAGGAGCTGATTGGATGGACAGGACAGAACACACGCCTCTCGTGCGGCGGCTCACCCCGGCAGACGGGTCGGATATCCTATCGTTATACGCGCGCTGCGGGCGCGACGGCGCGTGGTGCGGCGCGGATACCCTCTCCGCCGTATTTTCCACAGGCGCGTGGTGGGGCGGCTTTTCAGACGGCGCACTGTGCCTGTGCGCGCCCGCCGTGCCCGCCGACGCCGCTCTGCCGCAGGCGTCCATGCTGCGCGACGCACTGGCGGGCTTTCCCGTAAAAACACTGTTGCTGCCCCCCGCCGTTTCGCCGCAGGGCACCGAACGGGCTGAAACGCTTCTGCCCGCGCTCCTGGCGGCACTTGATACAACCCTGCCGGGCGCGCTCCCAAGCCTCGCCGCCGCTGTGCCGATGAAATACCCGCCCGCGCTGATGAACGGGTACCTCACAGCGGGGCTGTCGGCGTTCCGGGTGCGCCCGCTCCTCTCCCTGCGGCCAAACTACCTGCTGGCGGCCTGCACCCCGGAACCGCCGGTGCCGGGGACGGTATCGGCGTTCTGCATGCCGCTGGACGGCACCCTTGCCATTTCGCGTCTGCTGGAACAGGGGTATTGCCTCACCGCCCTGCGTCATCTGCCGCCCGACCCCCGCCTCATGGGCGAACTGCGCCGCGCTTCGCCCCCATTTGGGTAAATCCATTTTACCTGTTTCTCTCTGCCTCCGGCGGGGAGAAACAGGTATTCAGGCGGGGCTTGATTTTCCCGCCCGTTTGCGCTATGCTGGGAACAAAAGGAGGATGTGAAAATTATGTATGAACTCATCCAGATCACCCCGCAGAGCTATTATATCCAGTGCCCCGCCAAGATCGGGCTGGTAAAGACGGGCGGGCAGGATGTGTGCCTCATCGACAGCGGCAGCGACAAGGACGCGGGCCGCAAAGTCCGCCAGATCCTCGACGCGAACGGCTGGCGGCTCTGCGCGATCTATAACACACATTCCAACGCCGACCATATCGGCGGGAACAAATACCTGCAAAGCCAAACGGGCTGCAAAATTTATGCCCCTGGCGCGGAATGCGCTTTCACACGTTACCCGGTATTAGAGCCGTCGTTTTTGTACGGCGGCTATCCATGTAAGGACCTGCGCCACAAATTCCTGATGGCTCAGGAAAGCGACGCCCTGCCGCTCACGCCCGCCGACCTGCCCGAAGGGTTCCGCCCGCTCTCCCTGCCGGGGCACTTCTTTGATATGACGGGCTTTTATACCCCGGACGGCGTCGCCTACCTGGCCGACTGCCTCTCCGGCGAGGAGACACTCCAAAAATATCAGATCAGTTTTATCTACGACGTTGCCGCCTATCTTGATACGCTGAACATGGTGAAAAACCTGCACGCCAACATGTTTGTTCCCGCCCACGCCCCGGCGTGCGAGGAGATCGCCGGGCTTGCACAAAAGAACATCGACAA
>CANCXY010000216.1 GCA_947381875.1 uncultured Clostridia bacterium
GGGGATACGCGGAATATATTCAGCGGGCCGAGCTTTCCGAGGATGAGCGCTATGAAGCGACGCAGTATATTGTAGAGGAAGCGGGCCGCCTCGCCGCCATGAGCGAACGGCTCCTGCAAATGTCGGCCCTGCGCGGGGAGGATGTGCAGCGGGAGCCGATTGACCTGCCCTCGCTGGTGGAACAGGCCGTGCGCACAGTCAAACCCCGGGCGCGCCAGCGCGAAGTGGCAGTCGCGGCTGTACAGTTGGATGCGTGTACAGTGCAGGGGGAGGCGGTCCTGCTCGAAAGCCTTGCGGTGAACCTGATAGATAACGCCGTAAAAGCCTGTGATGCGGGCGGACAGGTAGAAATTTCCCTGCGTCAGGGTGGACAGGGGATAGAGCTGCTTGTGCGCGATACCGGGCGCGGGATGGACGCCGAAACCCTGCGCCATATCGGCGAGCCGTTTTTCCGCCCGGATAAAGCGCGCAGCCGCGCACAGGGCGGCGCGGGTCTTGGCCTTGCGCTGTGCCGCCAGATTGCCGAGAGCCACGGCGCGCACCTGACATTCACTTCCACCCCGGGCGAGGGGACAACAGCGTGCGTAACTTTTACAGCTTGATGATATTTCCACAAAAGAGTCCTTATCTTTTCGTGCGATACTGAAAAAGCAGTGAAAGGAGGCTGCGTGTGATGAAAAATACAAAAGAAAGCAGATTCGTTACATGGCAAGGTATTCCCCTTGTCATCCTTACACTGGCGCTTTGCCTTGCCGCAGGCTGCGCAGCAGACGAGAGCAAGCCCGTGGTGACAAGCGACGACCTGACACCATTCTCCGCCACGGTGTCTGACACAAGAGAAGGAGAAGCAGAAGGAGGAAACGTGACAGGGGAAAAGGTAGAGAAGACCTATTCCTATTATTGGGCAGCGGAAAATATAGACGAGGCAGCGGAGAATATACGGAAACAAGATGCGTTTTCGGATATCCAGTTAGCCCCGGGCGTCTCCGCTGAGGAGCAAATGAACGACATGCTCAACCTCTACCGAAGCATATGGGAGGAGGAACTTGCCCTTGACCCTGCCGTCCCACCGCAGGAGGCGGCCAACCGCGCCGGGCAGGCTTTTGAGGCGCTGTATGGCGTCGACCTTTCACAGGAAATGCTGGAATTGCACTGCTGGGAAAGCGACGGCAACTGGCTTTATCACATTGGCGGCGGAGGCACAATGCGGAAAATGTGGAGCATCCGGCTAACAGGGGACAGAACCAATTGGCCGCCCCAAATGGAATGCCTGATAGATGCCACCACGGGTGAGATAGTTTATATGAACTACTCCCTGCCTCCCGCTGAGTTAGAGGCTATGATTCAGACACCTGTCGACGGCTGTTATTCCCTGGACGACAACCGCTGGAACGAAGACGACCCTTCCTGTGCGCAAACCCTGAAAGTAATGTCCGATGCAGCGCAGGAGCTATTGTCCGGCAGCATGCTGACGGAAGGGGCAACCGTAACGGACGCGCGTACAGAGCTTGCCAAACTTACTGAGGATGAGAGCGATTTCCGTGAACTGCGTTTCTTTTTCACATGTGAAAATGGGAAAACGTACCTTTTAGCGCGCAACCCCCTGGCGAATCCCTTTTCACTGTACGATTTTGACGGCTTTCCCCTGCGCGGATATGTGTTTTATAACGATACCTATATGCAGGGGTAACAGCAGGGCTATGCAGAAGGAGGCTGAAAAGATACCGTGAAACAAAATCCATATAAAATGCTCTGTTCTGTCCTCTCACTGGTGCTGACGCTCTCACTTGCCGCAGGCTGCGCGGCAAGTGAGAGCAAGCCCGTGGTGACAAGCGACGATTTAACGCCGTTTTCTACCTCTATTCTTGACACAGGCGGCGAGCAGGGCGGGGACGCTCAGCCCGCTGTCAGCGTGCCGGAGAAAAAGGATTACCCCTATATTTGGCCTGCCGAGGATATGGAAACATCTTCAGAAAGGCTGCGCCTGCAGCTGCTGGAAGAACACAAAAATGATACAGAGGGCTTTAAGGACACTCAGGAAAGGGAAGCGTGGATAGATGAAAGCATCGGAAATGCCCGCCTGTGGTGGGAAAAACAGCGTGCGCTTGACCCTGTTGTTTCCCCGCAGGAGGCGGCGAATTGTGCAGGGGCGCTGTTTGAAACACTCTACGGCATTGACTTGACGAATAAAACGATGCGTATGTCATGCTACAACAAGTCTTTTTCTGACGCGGATATGGCCCGCTGTATGTGGAGCGTGCATGTGGGGGATGCCAGTGACGATGGCAGCACAATCGAGCCGCCCATTGGGAGCTACTATCAAATGGAATGTTGGATAGATGCAACAACAGGGGAAGTAGTTCAGGTAAATTGGCTTGTATCGAATGAGGAGTGTTCCCAAATCATGGAAACGCCCATGCCGGACTGCTTTTATCCCTATCAAAGTGCCCAGCGGCTGGATGCGGGGCGGCTGGGATGAAACGCACCCAAACTTTGCGCCGACAATGCAGGCGCTGATCGACGAGTTTACACCGCTTGTCTCCGGCAGCCCCATCACGAATGGCGCGGCGGTTACATCGGTAGAATATCAACTATCGGACCGAGGAATTGAAGATGAAACCGTGAACAGACTTTACTTTTTCGTCACCTGCGACAATGGCAAAACGTACTTGATGGAGCGCGACGAAGCCACCCAGCCCTATTTGGAATACGATTTTGGCGGTTATCCTCTGCGCGCATACAATATTTACGATACCGCTTATCTGGACCTTCCCTGAAAAATAAACGCACCGGGGCGTCCCTGCCAAAAACAGGGATGCCCCGGTTTCCTTATGTCTCCCCGCGCAGGGCCTCCACCACGGAGAGCCGCGCCATGCTTTTCCGCGCGCCGTGCAGCGCCAGCAGGCTGACACCCATCAGTAGCGCCGCCCCGGCGGACGCGATAAGGGGGCTGAACGTATTGCTGATAGAAAGGTCCAGCAGACGTGAAAGAAGCGTACAGAGAGCCGCGCCAAGCACAATGCCAACGGGAAGCCCGGCGCAGTAGGAAAAGCATTGGCAACACAGGAAGCGGTCCATTTGCCGCTGTTCCATGCCCGCGCTGCGCAGGAGTGCAAATTCGCGCCGGTGCATTGCTAAATCCGCGCTCATGGCGCCCACTACGGATACCGCCACCGACAGGAATACAAGCGCCGTAAAGCCCCAGGAAAAGACATTCACCAGGAGCGTCATCCCTGTGCGGCGTATCCCATTCCGATGTGCTGGAAAAATCCTGCCACACACTGGACATATGGTATTTGCCTGCGTCCTTCCAGTCGGCGGAGGACTTATAGGAGTTCGCCAGTTCCTCCAGCGGCTGTTCCAGTGCCGCGCCGTCGTCTGTATCATAATAGATAACAAAATTCTTCATTTCCGTGATAGGGGTTTCCTGAAACGCATAGTCAAATGCGGTGCGGTTCGTAACAGTGACAAGATACAGGCCATAAGTTTCCATGGAACGGGGACAGACGCCCGCGTTCACCGGAAGCGGCGTATCGCATACTCCCGTTGGCTGTTCCGTAATATTCAGGTAAACAGGAGGCAATTTGTCTTGTAAACCCTCCCATGTTATATCCGCCGGAAAAACGCTGTCCTGTTGCGAAAGCACACAGGGGATTCTGCTTTCCTGCGGTGTTAAAAGTGTTCCGTACCATGCCGCAAAGTCTGTATCTTCCAGCACAAACAGGAATTTTCCCATGACCCTGTCGTTTCCCTCGTCCGTCCTGCCATGGGATTTGTCCAGAAATTGAGCTGTGATGGATTCGATAAGTTCCAGGCGCAGGCAGGGGATATCCGGGAACAGGTTCACCGCGTCTTCCAGCATCCTCTGCGGATGTGTGCCGTGCTGGCCCCATACATACCAGGCGGCAGTTATAGGGCTGCTTGCCCGCTTTATAGGCGTCCCGCAAACCGCCGGAGAACCCGGCGGCTGTCACGATCAGCGCCAATGAAACAGTCATGCCCGCGCAGAGCGTCCAGTGGCGCGCGCCGTCATATACACGACTGCGCCGGGCAAGCTGCGGTTCCGGCGGTTTCTCCATACGCCAGGGCAGCGCGTATTATTTTGTACGGTGCGTGCGGCGGGCGGGAAAAAACGTTTCAACCGGTTCTACACGGAAAGCGGCGCGCACGGGGCTTCGGGCCGACAAGAACAGCATCGCCGCCGACCACAGCGCGCAGAACAGCAGCCCCAGCGGCGAGACGGACAAACGCAGTGTTTTCATGGACGGTCCCACTTCCTCAAGGATCTGTGTTACCGCCTGCACATGGTTCAAGGCGGAAAATGTGACCCAAAGCCCCAGCGCCGCGCATACGATTCCCAAAGGGATAGCAATCGTCCCAAGCAGAAGCGCTTCCCAGTATACGCTTGCGCGGAGCTGCCGCCGTGTCGCGCCGGCACTGGCAAGCTGCCCAAGCGCGCGCACGCGCTGTGAAAGCGACACCGAGAACGCGCTGCGGATCAGGAACGAGGTCGCCAACAACAGCAGAACCGCCACAACAAGGGTAGCATTCAACATGAGCTGCACGAAAGGGGACTGCCTGTATGCGGCCAGCAGGGACGGCGTGTCCGGGTAGGCCATATTCACAAGGGACAGCCCGCCCATCAGCACGGCGGAGAGCAGGCCGCTTGCAATCGTGATTTCCAGCAGCGCAAGCCCTGTGCGCGTGCGCTCAGCACGCATCTGGCGCAGGGTCATTGTTTGTATTACGTTCATAAGAAACCCTCCCTCATGTTTCCCCGCGTAGGGCCTCTACAACGGAGAGCCGCGCCATATTTTTTCGCGCGCTGTGCAGCGCCAGCAGGCAAACGCCCGTCAGCAGCGCCGCCCCGGCGAGCGCGGCAAGGGGGCTGAACGTGCTGCCAAAGGGAAGTCCCAGAGCGCGGGAAAAAAGGACGCACGGCACCACGCCCAATAGAACGCCGAAAGGGAGGCCTGCACAGTAGGAAAGACATTGGAGGAGCAGGAAACGGTCCATCTGCCGCTGTTCCATGCCCGCGCTGCGCAAAAACGCAAATTCACGGCGGCGCAAAACGAAGTCGGCGCTCATTGTGCCCATCAGCGACACCGATACCCCTAAGAATACCAGCACGGTGAAACCCCAGGAAAAAACATTCACTAAGAGCGTGATTCCCTTGCGGTGTGCCGCCCACTGGGAGGTGGGGGAGTAGTCCTGCCAGAGCGTGCGGAAGGTATATTGCCCTGAAGCGGCGTAGGAGGCGGCCAGTTCTTCCAGCGGCTGCACCATCCGCGCGCCGTCCTCTGTAGCATAATAGACGGCAAAGGAACGGTCGTGCGGCGTCGGCTTTTCGTGCAGTCGGAACGCATATTCAAATGCGGAACGGTTTGTAACAGTGACAAGGTATATGTTTATGTCTGTTAGATATAGGTCACGGGTAAGCACCCCCGCATTCAGTGGAAGCGGCGTGTCGCATGTGCCCTCCGGCCATTGTGCGGTACTGTAGTAAACAGGCGCAAGATTGCTTTGCAAAGTATCCCATGTAACGCCTTCTATAAAAAAGCTGTCGCTTTGGGAAAGCACAACGGGTACTTTATCGTCTATTGGCGTCAACAGTGTGCCATACCACGCCTCGAAATCTTCATCCTCTAATATAAATAGGCTGTTGCACCCGGTTTTGCCGCTTGTTTCCTCTAAAAAGAATATGTTTTGTATCTCTGTGCGCAAATTGGGAGTATCAGGAAAAAGCTGTGCCGCCTGTGCAAGCATCTCCTGTGGGTGCGCGCCGCCA
>CANCXY010000217.1 GCA_947381875.1 uncultured Clostridia bacterium
GAGAAATAGCAGAACCATTTATACAAAGAAAAGCAGAAAAACATTTAGATAAAGACTTTATAAATGAATTTATGAACGATACAATAAAATATCATCTCACGGAATGATATGATACCCGTATCATTCTGTGAGATGATATTTGATACAGCTTTCCTCGTATACGGCGCACAATAAACCATCTTATCATATCGCCTTTTGCCCATAGGAGAGCGGCCTGAAAAATCCGGCAGGGGCAGCGCCCCCGTATTTACGCATACCAAAACAAAGCCCCCGGCGTCCCTGTCACCGTCAGGAAACGCCGGGGGCTTTCAGCGAGGCTTTCACGCCTCCACCACAATCTTCCCCTGCTCATCAAACGTCAGCTCCGCCGCGGTATTGCGGGTACAGCGCAGCAGCTCCTTCACGCGTTTTTTCTCCTCCGGGGTATACAGCAGATACGCTTCCCCCTCCCGTTTCGCGCGCCCGGTGCGTCCGATGCGGTGCGTATAATGCTCGTTCGATTCCGGCACATCATAATTAAATACCGCGTCCACTTCCAGCACGTCGATACCGCGCGCGGCCACATCGGTGGCGACCAGCACGGCAATCTGCCCCGCCTTAAACGACGCCATAATTTTATTGCGCTCGGCCTGTGACAGGTCGCCGTGCAGACAGTCGACATCAAAATTGAGCCGCGCCATCTGGTTGGCAAGCATAGCGGTTGTATATTTCTGGTTGCAGAAAATCATCACGCGCTTATACCCCCGCTGCACAATAATCTGCGCGAGGTCGGCCAATTTGTTCCGCCCGGTCGTACATACAAGGTACTGGTCGATTTTCGGCGCGTTCTCCTCCACAGGCTGTACGGTGATCTCCTCGGCGTCGCGCTGGTACAGCCACCCGATATCCATCACCTCGCGGCTGATGGTTGCGCTGAACATCGCCAGGCGCTTGCGCGATTTGATCTGATCCAGAATCTTCCGCACGTCCTTATAGAACCCCATATTGAGCATTTCGTCCGCCTCATCCAGCACGACGGTTTCGACATGCGAAACGTCGACGGTGCGGCGGTTCATATGGTCCTGAAGCCGTCCGGGCGTCGCGACCACAATCTGCGCGCCCTTTTTCAGCTTGTCGATCTGCTTTTGCATATTGGCCCCGCCGTACACGGTGACAATGCGGATGGCCGGGTAAAAGTGCGCGAGGTCCTCCAAATCGCCCGCAATCTGCTGTGCAAGCTCCCGCGTGGGGGCCATCACAACGGCCTGCGGGTACGTTTTTTTCTGGTCGAGCGCTAAGATCAGCGGTATGCCGAACGCACATGTTTTGCCCGTGCCGGTGGGGGCTTTGGCGATCACGTCGCGCCCGGCCATCATGGGCGGGATGGCCTTTTCCTGTACTTCCGTCAGCTCCGTGAAGCCCATGCGCGCCACGGCTTTGTGGATCTCCTGGGGTACGTTTAATTCACTGTAAGTCATTTACTGCTCCTTTTTTATAAGCCTGGGCGCTTGCTCTCCCAGAGGCTCCGCCTCTGGACTCCGCCAAAGGGACGCAGTCCCTTTGGAATCCCATCACCTGCATAGCTGGGCACGGGCGGTTCGCCTTCCGGGTGTCCCCTTTTCGACTTGCGCGGCAGGCTCCCTGCGCTCCGTTGGCTAAAGATTACTGGGATGCTTGGGATATATTTCGTCCTCTCCTGTACAGGGTTGTAAACCGCTTCCGGTCGCACGCTCGCGCAAGTCGAACAGGGGACACCCTCGCGGCGAGGAAACGTTTTTTTGTGCGTTGCGCGTAGGAATTTTGGCCGCTGGCTCGTTTTTATGGTATACTGATTTTTGGGGAAGCAGGGAATCCCGCCGTTTTTCCTCCGCCGAAAGCGGGGAGAAACAGGAAAAATTTTACAGCAGGTTTACGCCCGCCTGCGCGCAGGCTTCGCGGGTCTCGGCGTCCCAGAGGGAGACCTGCACCTCGCCCACATGCGCTTTGCCTAACAGCAGCATGCACAGGCGGCTTTGCCCGATGCCCCCGCCGATCGTCAAGGGAAGCTCGCCCGCCAGCAGGGCCTTATGGAACGGCAGTTCTGCGCGCGCCTCGCACCCGGCTTCGGCAAGCTGATACCGCAAAGAGTCTGTGTCTACACGGATACCCATGCTGGAAAGCTCCAGCGGGCAGTCCAGCACACTGTCCCAGAACAGGATATCGCCGTTCATGGTCCAGTCGTCGTAGTCGGGGGCGCGGCCGTCGTGGGGTTTGCCGTTTGCCAGCGCGCCGCCGATGCCCATCACAAACACCGTGCCATGTTCCTTTGTGATACGCGCTTCGCGCTCCTTCGGCGTCTGTTCCGGCCAGCGTTCCGCCAGCTCCTGCGCGGTGACGAACGTGACCTCCCGGCAAAGCGTGATATGCTCCAGCGCGGGGAACTCCCATTTCAGCTCATCCAGCGTGCCGCACACTGCGTCGACAATCTTCTGCACGGTCGATTTCAGCATATCGACATTGCGGTCGGCGCGCGTGATGACCTTTTCCCAGTCCCACTGGTCGACATAGATGGAGTGCAGGTTGTCCATCACCTCATCGCGGCGGATGGCGTTCATATCGGTGACAAGGCCGTTGCCGGGGTGGAAATCGTACTGCGCGAGGGCCATGCGCTTCCACTTCGCCAATGAATGCACAACAGCCGCGTCGCGTTCGAGCGCGGGCACATCGAACCCGACCGGGCGTTCCACGCCGTTCAGGTCGTCGTTCAGCCCGGAGGCCGGGTCGACGAACAGCGGCGCGGTGACGCGCTTCAAATGCAGCGCCACACACAGCTTTTTCAAAAAGATATTTTTGATAAGCCCAATGGCTTTCTGGGTATCATACAACCCCAGTGCCGGGACATACCCGGCGGGAAAAACGGTTTTCGACATAATACCTTCACCTCTCCTGGTGAATTATAGCACACGCCGCCGCGCGGCGCAAGCGTACAGCAAAAGAAAAAATTTGGGTTTGTGTATCTCCCCGCCCTTCGGGCGGGGAGATACACGGGAGCCGCCTGGGCGCTCCTCAAAATTTTCCCTGCGTCCATACGGATGTATGGACGCGATCAAAGTTTCCGTCCACCCTTTTCAAAGGGTGGCAGGATTCCAAAGGGCAGCGCCCTTTGGGACGTTTCAGAAAGCAGGAGGTAGTTGCAAAGCATGGAGACGCATGTATTGGTGGTAGAGGACGACGCGGAGATCCGGGAAGGGGTCTCCATCTATCTGAAGAACCAGGGGTACACGGTGCATGGGGCGGCGAACGGGAAGGAAGGGCTGGAAGTGGCGGCGCGGGGGGATATCCGGCTTGCCATCGTCGATGTGATGATGCCTGTGATGGACGGCGTTACGATGGTGATGAAGCTGCGGGACGCGGGGTATGAGTTCCCGGTCATCATGCTGTCGGCCAAATCCGAAGACGTGGACAAAATCACGGGGCTGAACTTAGGGGCCGACGATTATGTCACCAAACCTTTTGTGCCCATGGAGCTGCTGGCGCGCGTGCATTCGCAGCTGCGGCGGTACGAAAAATTCCTGCGCCTGGCGGGGGGCGGGGAGGAGACGCAGAGGCGCGTGTATACCGTCGGCGGGCTGGAGCTGTGCGAGGAGACGGCGGAAGTCACCGTCGACGGCGCGCCCGTGCGCCTCACGCCGCTTGAATTCCGCATTCTGACGCTGCTGATGAAAAACCCTGGGCGCGTGTTTTCCGCCGAGGAAATCTATGAGCGGGTGTGGAACGAACGCGCCGTCAATACCGATACCATTATGGTCCATGTGCGCAATATCCGTGAGAAGATCGAGATCGACCCGAAAAATCCGCGTTATCTGAAGGTGGTGTGGGGCATTGGCTACAAGATCGAAAAATAAAAAGCGCCCGCTGCTCTGGGCGGCGCTGGCGCTCGCCGCTTTGACGGCTGCCGCCATGGCGGGGTTCTTCGCGGCCCGCAGCCGCGCAGCGGAGAGCGTGGGCCATTACTTTGAAGCCGACGAATTTGTGAAAGAAACGCGCCTGTACCTGCTCACGCGCTATTGGCAGGCCCGGTGCGCGTGGGACGGCGCGGACGACCCCTCGGCGCTCTTTTTGAGCGACGCGAACGCCCTCTATTACGCGTGTATCCAGTCGGGCGAAGACTTGTACACCATGGCGCAGACTTCCTCCACCCCCTTGTCAACCACAGACGGCGGCGCGGCAGAGGACCCGCCTCTGGACGGCAGGACGCAAAAGGACAGCGCACAGGAACCCGGCGCCCCCGTCGACGGCACACAGGAGACAGCGCCGCTCGGCACGCGGGGCGGGCTGGCCGTCTATATGCAGGAGGCCGCCGACCTCATCGACCGTTTCAACACCAGGTTCCGCAATATGACGGACGAATATACCCTGAACTGGTCGAACCTCTACTGCACCGTCGTGGACAACGCGACCGGGGCAGTCTATGCGCCCGTTGTCGATTTGAGCGGCGTTACCAGGGGCGCGTCGCTGGACGATACCTGGAGCTACCTCCAGATCACCCGCTACGACGCGGCGGGCACGCTGTCTTACCAGGAGACATTTTACCCGACCTCCGGCGCGTCCCATGTGGAGACGCTTACCCGCCTCAACGCGCAGGCCGATATGAAATATTTACTCGGCAACTCCACCAACGTGGACCTGTTTTCCTTCTATGACTATGTGCCGCCGCAGGATGTAACGGTGATTCTTGCCGTCCCGCGCACGCTGGCGGGGGGCGATATGATCGACGCCTACGCCAGCCGGGAGCGCTACCAGACGCGTTTCCTCGCGCAGGACCGCGTTTACAATATCGCGCTGCTCTGTGCGTGGGCGCTGGCGCTGCTGTTCGGGCGGAAAAACGGGGCGGGGCTGGGGCGCGGGCGTCTGGCGCGCCTGCCGTTAGAGGCGTCCCTCGGCCTGCTGACAGCCGCCGGCATTGTGGTGCGCCAGCCGCTGTATTCCTTTTTCAACTATGCGGCGGACGGCACCATCGCGGAGGTCCTTGCCTCCGTGTTCAGCCTGGACCCACCCGCCGGGCCGGTGGTGGCCTATGCCCTGGCCTTTGCCGCCATCGGGGTATCGTTGGGCGTGGGGTTCGCGGCGGCGCTGTCTGTAGCGCGACGAGATTTTTGAGAAAAGCGGACAGGATAAATGAGAAAAAATAGCCCCGTTCTTAGAAGTAAATCCGAGGCCGCTCACTTGCGCCGACCGCCCCCGACGAGGGGAGCGGCCCGAGCAAGAGGGCGGGCTTTTTAAGGCCCCGGGAGGAGCGGCTTTTGCCGCCCCTCCCTTGCCTTTTGCGCTGCTATAGGGTAGTTACTCCCCCGGCTCCTCCGAGGGCCCGTCCTGGGGCTCCTGGGGCTCCGGCTCACTGTACTCGGCCCAGCCATAGACGCCGGGCTCCCATACGTTGCCGTCTGCCTCGGAGACCCACTTCTTCCCGTTGTGAGAGACCTTCGAGCCCGCCTCATAGGCGTCATGCGCTCCGATAGGCTGAACCCACTCCGGGAACTCCTCGAGGGGGTTGCCGATGCGCGTCCACATCGAGGGCGTCTCCGAGGGCTTGCGGTTCTGCCCGGCGTCGTTGACATCGTGGATGGAGCGGTAGAGCTGGCCCTCGTCCTGGACGATGTCGCCCTTCTTGCCCCTCCAAAACTCGCTCCACTGGACAAAAAGGTCGGGGTGCTCCGAGATCGTGGTCTCGTCGAACTGTTCCTCCTGGGCCATCTTGACGAACATGAGCGCCGCGACCTCCTGGGCCGAGGTGTTGCGTCGGGCCTCC
>CANCXY010000218.1 GCA_947381875.1 uncultured Clostridia bacterium
CAGGATTCCAAAGGGCGGCGCCCTTTGGGCAGGTTTGGGCGGCAGCCCAACAGTGGGAGGCATCAAGTGTAAATGACGATCAAGGACCTGAAAGCGGGGGAGAGCGCCGCCATCACGCGGGTGGGCGGCGAGGGGGCGCTGCGGCAGCACTTCTTAGATATGGGTGTGATACCGGGTGCGGAAGTTACGGTGGTGAAATTTGCGCCAATGGGCGACCCGGTGGAACTGCAAATTCACGGTTACGAGCTGACGCTGCGGCTGGCCGACGCCGCGCAGATCGAGGCCGTGCCAATCCAGGAGCGCGCAAATCCGCACAGCCATGTGGAGCGCATTTACCCCAGCGCGCACCCCGGATTGGGCGAGGACGGCAAATATCATGCGGCGGGCGACGGTGAGCCGCTGCCGGATGGCACGCTGCTCACCTTTGCGCTGGTCGGGAACCAGAACTGCGGGAAAACAACCCTGTTCAATCAACTGACGGGCGCGAACCAGCATGTGGGCAATTTCCCCGGCGTTACGGTCGACCGCAAAGATGGGCCTATCAAGGGGCACCCGGAGACGCGCGTCACCGACCTGCCGGGCATCTACTCCATGTCGCCCTACAGCAGCGAGGAGGTCGTTTCGCGCAACTTTGTGTTGACGGAAAAGCCGAAGGCTATCATCAATATTGTCGACGCTACCAACATTGAGCGCAACCTCTATCTGACGATGCAGCTATTGGAAATGAATGTGCCGATGGTCGTGGCGCTCAATATGATGGATGAGGTGACGGGCAACAACGGCGCGATCGACATCAACGGGATGGAGGCGCTGTTGGGCGTGCCGGTGGTGCCTATCTCTGCCGCGAAAAATGAGGGCGTGCGCGAACTGGTCGACCACGCGGTACATATCGCGCGCTATCAGGAACACCCGGAAAAACAGGATTTTTGCAGCCGCGACGACCACGGCGGCGCAATCCACCGCGCCATCCACGCGGTGTCGTCCATTGTGGAAGACCATGCAGAACAGGCGGGCCTGCCGCTGCGCTTTTCGGCCACAAAGGTGATCGAGGGCGACCCACTGCTGCTCGACCAGTTGGCCTTAGATGAAAACGAAAAAGAGACGATAGAGCATATCGTACTGCAAATGGAGCAGGAGGGCGGCATGGACCGCAGCGCCGCTATGGCCGATATGCGGTTCGATTTTATCGAGCATGTCTGTGAGCGCACGGTGCAGAAACCCCGGCGGAGCAAAGAGCGCCTGCGTTCGGAGAAAATAGACGCCGTCCTCACGGGCAAATGGACGGCCATCCCCTGCTTTATCGCGCTGATGGCCCTGGTGTTCTACTTAACCTTCAACGTAGTGGGCGCGTTTTTGCAGGAGATACTGGCCGCGGGCATCGAAGCGCTCGCGGCGGCGGCGGATAGCTGGATGGGCGCGGCGGGCGTGAACGGCGCGCTGCGCGGCCTGGTGATGGACGGCATATTCGGCGGCGTGGGCAGCGTGTTGAGTTTCCTGCCTATCGTGGTGACGCTGTTCTTTTTCCTCTCCATCATGGAGGACAGCGGATACGTTGCGCGCGTCGCGTTCTTTATGGACAAGCTGCTGCGCCGCATCGGCCTTTCCGGGCGCAGTATCGTGCCGATGCTGATCGGCTTTGGCTGCACGGTGCCCGCCGTGATGTCGACCCGCACCCTGCCCAGCAAGCGCGACCGCCGCATGACGATTTTGCTCACGCCGTTCATGAGCTGCACCGCGAAGCTGCCCATCTACGCGTTTTTTGTAAACGCCTTTTTCCCCGGCCAGGGTGGCTTTATCATGACGGGCCTGTACCTGCTCGGCGTATTGGTGGGCGTGCTGGTGGCACTGCTGTTCAAACGGACGCTCTTTAAGGGCGAGGCCGTGCCCTTTGTGATGGAACTGCCCAACTACCGCCTGCCGGGCGTAAAAAATGTAGCGCAGCTCCTCTGGGAAAAGGCAAAGGATTTCCTGAGCAAAGCATTCAGCATCATCCTGCTCGCGACGATCGTCGTCTGGTTCCTGCAAACGTTCGATACACACCTGAACATCGTCGATGATTCATCCAAAAGCCTGATGGCTCTCCTGGCGGGCTGGCTCGTGCCCCTGCTTGCCCCACTAGGCCTTGGCGACTGGCGTATTGTCACATCGCTCATCAGCGGCTTTATGGCAAAAGAGAGCGTTGTCTCAACGCTGGAAATCCTGTTCGGCGGCGGCATCACCACAGCCCTCACCCAAGCCGCTGCCGTGCCACTGCTCATCTTTTCGCTGCTCTACACGCCCTGCGTCGCCTCCATTGCTGCCATCCGCCGCGAGTTAGGCGGAAAATGGGCGGCAGGCGTAGTGCTTTGGCAGTGCGTAGTCGCGTGGATAGCAGCCTTTCTGGCACGCCTGCTCTGCCTCGCGTTCGCCCTATAGGAGGTGCTTGTATGAACCCCGCCGATTGCCTCGTCCTCGCCGCCATAACCGCCGCTATCGCGCTCGCCTTTGTTATCCTGCGCCAAAACCACCGCGCTGGAAAAACAGGCTGCTGCACCGACTGCGCCCGCTGCGCGATGGCCTGCGGCCGGCCCAGAGGCTCTGCCTCTGGATTCCGCCAAAGGGGCGCAGCCCCTTTGGAAACCCATCTCGGTCCTGGGCAGGTGTGCGCGCCGCCCGAAGCGCTCGCGGGTGCGGCGAAAGAGTGCGTGTTTCCCTGTCTCCTGCCGCAGGCGGGAACAGGTAAGCGGATATGATTTATATTTTAGAGGAGAGTATGAAGAAAGACACAAGAAAACAATGGATACTTCCCGCGCTGATCGTTCTATGGATCGCGTTCATCTTTTTCCATTCGCTCAAGCCGATTGATGATTCCATGAAGGAGAGCGGCTGGGTGCTGGCGATCGTGCAGAAGTTTTTACCGTTTATGAGTATGTACATGGTGCGCAGGCTGGCGCATTTTACCGAGTTCGCGATCCTGGGTATGCTGGCAGCGTTCCTGTTCGGGGCGCGCTGTCAGAACGCGTGGTCGGCGCTGGTGTTTTCCATCATGACCGGCATGACGACCGCCCTGTGTGATGAGACCATCCAGCTCTCCTCCGCCGGGCGCTCCGGCCGGTTGCAGGACGCATGGCTCGACATCGCCGGGGCCTGTACCGGCGCGGCCTTTGCTTTCGCTGTCCGTGCGCTGGTGAAAAAGTGGAAAGCGCGTAAAGATTCCGCACTGAAAGTGCCGGAACGATAAGAAACCCGCCGGGTCCCCGCCCGGCGGATATTTTTGTGCAAGTATCTAAGCCGCAGAGATAATTTGATTCTTTCCCCCTTGACAAACAGGTAACTTGTTGCTATAATAAACACGTAATAAGTTGCGAATAAGAGGAGAAGCCCATGCAACACAAAGACCTGCTCACGCGTTTTTCGTCCACCACCGAAAACCAGCAGAAAGCGATTTTCAATACGCTGTTCATCGCGGGGAACAAGCTGCAAACACTGTTCGATCAACGTATCCCATCGCTCACGCTGAAACAGTTCATGCTGCTTGCCATCGCGCGGCAGTCCCCGGAACCGCTGACGTTCACGCAGCTTGGCGAATTGTTGGGCTGTTCGCGGCAGAACATCAAAAAGCTGGCGGAGATTTTGCAGGAAAAAGGCTTTGTCCGGCTGGAGCAAAGCCCCCACGATACACGGGCCATGTGTCTGCGCCCCACCCCGCGCGCGGACACATTTTTCCAGACGGATTTTGCCCAGTACCGGCGGGATCTGTGCTATCTGTTCGAGGTGTATACGCCAGAGGAGATAGAAACGCTGTTTACATTGATGTCAAAATTGTATGCGGGAATAGAAAATTTAGAAAAAAAGGGCTGCCAATGAAAAAGAGTAAAAAAGTGCTGTGGATAACCGTTTTTATCGTTTTGCTTTTCGGGGTCGCGGGCAAAATCGCGATAGGGAATATGGTTAGGAATGTTCAAAGCATGCCCGTATCCATGCCGGATGTGTCGAATATCCAGGACGGGAATTATATAGGGGAATACGCCATCCCCCCTGTCCATGTAAAAGTTGAGGTATCTGTCAGCAATCATCAAATAGCAAATATTGTGCTTTTGCAGCATGACAATGGGTTGGGGAGTTCAGCGGAAAGCATAGTCAATGATATCATTGAAAAACAGTCCTTGGATATAGACGCGATAGCGGGCGCTACAGTAAGCAGCAAATGTATCTTAAAGGCTGTTGAAAATGCGATAGAAAACGAAAAAAAGGGGGAATTGAACAGATGAAAACAATAGTAGTATACACATCCCAGACAGGCTTTACCAAACGCTACGCCGAATGGATCGCCCAGGAAGTGGGCGCAGAGCTTTGCACATTGGCCCAGGCGAAAAAGAAGGATGTAAGCGGATACGACGCGATCATATTCGGCGGTTGGGCGTGCGCGGGCAGCATACATGGAATAAGCTGGTTCAAAAAGCATATCAATCAATGGAAAGGCAAAAAGCTGATCGCGTTCTGCGTTGGTGCAAGCCCAAGTGATAACCCGGAGATAGAACAGGCGCTGAATAAAAATTTCACCGCAGGGGAACGCAGGGCGGTAAATGCTTTTTACTGTCCGGGCGGCTTAAACTACGCGAAAATGCCCGCCCCATCCCGCGTAATGCTGAAACTGTTTTACAAAACACTGAACGCCAAAAAGGATAAGACAGAACAGGAAATCATGATGATGAAAGTGCTGCTCACGTCCTATGATATATCGGACAAAGCCTGCATAGCCCCCATTTTAGCCTGCCTGACGGGTAAAAATGCGCAAAGCCGCCGATAAGATAGGCGCACAATACCGTCACTGGACCTCGCTTTCCGGGATACATTTGGAAAGCGGGGTGTTTTTTGCCCTCCATCAGTTTTCCATAAGTTTTTTACATTTCCTCTCCGCCGGACTGCCGCTTCATCCACGCCCGCCCTGTAAAATAGAGCAGGATAAGCACGAACGCCCCTCGTATAATGCCCACAGCGGCGGCAAAATAATAAGTGCGTTTTCGCATCTCTGGATGGATAATTAAAAAAAATATATATCGCAAACCGCCAATCAGCCCCCACGGGGATACGCTGGTGTAAGGATTGAGAATAAGGAAACTGAGTATTACCGCCAGCCAGCCCGTGATAAGCCAGGGGTGTTTTTTCGCGAGCAGCAAAGGTAAACTCAGGGCAATCAGCGCCAAAGCAGGTAGGATCACCCATCCTGTTCCTGAAAATCCAATGATTACTGCAACTGCGCCCGCCACCAAAAATACAATGCCTGTTTTCTGGGTCTGGGTCAATCCTTCCGGCTTTCGCTCTACATAAACAACCTGCGGCTGAGGCGGCTCTGGGGGCTGGGGACGTTCCCCCTCCCGCACCAGTTCGTCCACCATGATACCGAACAGGTCGGCCAGCCGGATGATTTTATCTAAGTCGGGGGTAGACTGCCCCGTTTCCCACTTGCTTACAGACTGCCGCGAGACTTCCATTTTCTCCGCCAGGTTGTCCTGAGACATTCCCTTTTCTGTCCGCAGGGATAATATTTTTTCCGCCAATGTCATAAACGTGAACCTCCTCTGAATCTTCCCGCAGGATTGTATGATTTTATTATACTGGGAAAGCGCCAAAAAGCAATCAAGTTTGCTTGGCAATTCCCGCAACCGCCGGTTGCGGAGGGTTTATGGCCCTATATCAGAGGTCATCGGAGATCGGAAGAGCGTCGTGTAGGGAAAGAGTGTTGCGAGACGTGGGG
>CANCXY010000219.1 GCA_947381875.1 uncultured Clostridia bacterium
GCAGGTCCGGGCAGCGCCCGGCAGGATTCCAAAGGGCAGCGCCCTTTGGGCAGGTGTGGGCGGCAGCCCGCTACAGGCGCAGGACGCGCAGAAGCAGGTAGAGCATCACAATCAGGAAGCCCACGCCGTAGAGCAGGAGGCCGAAGGAAAGGCTTTGGGCGGCGTCGCGCACGTTCTGCGGCACATGGGCGTCGTCGTCCAGGTCGTGGGAGGTGCGGGCCGTACCCTCCCGCACGACGCGCCGGAGCAGGATGGGCAGTTTCAGCGCGGATACTGCCCAATCTGGCAGGGAGGCCAGTATGCGGCTGAAAAATGCGGCCAGGCCGGCGGCGAGCTTTGTGATGGGACGGTATAGCGCGTTTTCCAGATCGGCCCATTTTGGCCAGCGGTCAACATATACGAGCGTACCTTCGGCGTTTTTGCGCATCAGCAGTGTGCGGATGAAACCGAAATAGACCGCGCCGCCAATCGCCAGCGAAATGCCCGCGCCCCGCAGGTTCGCCCATGAGAACCACGCGATGGCCTCCGCAGGGGCTTCACCGTTCATAAAACCCTGTCCCAGGCGCGCGATATTGGACATCAGTGGGCCGGGCAGCAGGCCCAGAATCGGCAGAATTGCCGCAGAGACGCCGAGCGCGGCGGCGCTTTCCCAGTTCATATACGTTTTGTTCAGCGCGTCCATCTTGTCCTGCTCATGCGGATTCTTTTCCAGGAAAATGGCCGCGAACAGCTTCGTCATATACGCGGCAGTCAGGCCGCCGCTGATAAGAAATATCCACTCTACCGCGTGGTACACGCCCGCCGCCGCGCCGGAGGCTTCCAGCGCCGTGATATACTCCACAATGCTCTCATGCAAAAGCGTTTTGCTGATATATCCGTTCCCAAGCGGCACACCAATAATGCCGATGTATCCCATCAGGAAAACAAATGCCAGCAGCGGCTTGCCGCGCCCGAAACCGCGCACTTCGTTGAGGTCGAGCGAATGCAGGTTCATATACACCACGCCCGCCGCCATGAACAGCGCCAGTTTGATGAGCGAATGATTTACCGTATGCAGTTCTGTCCCCCACACGGCCAGCGCGTTTTCCTCGCCCAACAGCCCCTGCATGCCCATGCCGATAAGGATAAACCCAATCTGCGACATCGACGAACAGGCCAGTGTACGTTTGAGATCAATGGAGAACACCGCCAGCACCGCGCCCAGAAACATTGTCACCACGCCCAGCGCCAGCACCGCCGCGCCCCAGAGGGCGTCATGCAGGAAGACATTGCAGCTCACGACCAGGATACCGAACACCCCGGCCTTTGTCAAAATGCCCGAAAGCAGCGCTGAGGCAGGCGCGGGCGCAACAGGGTACGCCTTCGGAAGCCAGATATGGAGGGGGAACATGCCCGCCTTTGCGCCAAAGCCGAACAAGATCAGCCCCGCCGCCAGATACAGCGCGCGGCGGTCCGTCACGGCGCGGCACGCGTTTACCAGCGCGCGGATGGAAAGCGTGCCCGCTAAATGCTCCAGCAGCAGCAGGCCAAGCAGCAGCACCATCCCGCCGAGGATGGCTACCGCAAGGTAGGTCTGCCCTGCGCGCAGAGCGCCCGGCTTTTCGTCGTGCAGTACCATCACATAGGAGGTGAAGGACATCACCTCAAAAAACAGGAACGTCGTGAAAAGGTCGGCGGAGAGGAAAACGCCCACCGTCGCGCCGCAGGTGAGCAGCGTAAACAGATAATAGCGGTTTCGGTTGCGGTAATGGCGCAGGTATTCGCGGGAAAATAGAGTCGTCATCATCCACATAAAGCCCGCAATCGCCGCGTACAGCGCGCGGAAACCGTCTAACTCGAACGAAAGCCCGCGCCCCAGTATGTCCGCTACATACAAGGTCAGCGTGCCGCCTCGGCATACATAAATCAACAGCCCCGCTATCAAAATAAACTCTGAAACCGTTACCGCGTCGGCCACAAGGTCGCGCGCTTTTTTATCGCGCCTGCCGACGAGATACCCGCCCAGCGCGCCCAGCATGGGCCACAGCACGGCAATCAGCAGCAGGATATTCCCTTGTATCATACAAGCAGCACCTCCTTACAGCGTACCCGACGCGATGCGGGCCAGGGTATCCGTAAGCGGCCCGGAGAACATACCCAGGTACAGCATCGCGGCGCACAGGATATAGAACGGGGCCTGCATGCGCCAGCCGGGGTCGCACCGTGCTGTCAGCGCGGATGGCTCCGCTTTTTTGCGCGGGAAAAACGCGCGGACAGCGACAGGGAAAAGATACCCCGCCGTGAGCGCGGCGGAAATCACCAGCGCACAGCACCCCGCCAGCGCGGGAACGCTCCCTTCGGCCACCGCCGCGCCCAACAGCCGGAACTTGCTTAAAAAGCCAGGCAGCAGCGGCACGCCGCACAGCGCCGCCGAGGCGAAGGTGAACACGCCGAACGTGACGGGCATTTTCCGCCCGAAACCGTCCATCCGCTGCACATATTCCTCCCCGGTGCGGCAGATGATTGCGCCCGCGCAGAAAAACAGCGTGATTTTGATGACCCCGTGGAACACCATATGGCACAGCGCGGCGCACAGGCCGTCCGCCGACATCAGCGTCACGCCAAACAGAATATAGGAAAGGTTGCTGATGGTGGAATACGCCAGCCGCCGTTTGATATGCTGTTCCGCCAGCGCAGTCGCCGAGCCGTAGAGGATGGTGAACACGGCCAGCGCCATCGCGGCGTCCTGCGCCCACGAGCCGCGCAGGAATTCCGGCCCGAAGCTGTAGAACGTACTGCGGATCACGGCGAACACGCCCGCCTTTACCACGGCCACCGCATGCAGAAGCGCTGTGACAGGCGTGGGCGCAACGCCCGCCGTCGGCAGCCACCCGTGCAGCGGGAATATCGCCGATTTGACGCCGAAGCCGAGGAAGGTGAGGAAATACCCTGCCAGCAGCAGGGGCCGGTTCGCGCTTTCCGCCGTCAGGTGCCCGCCATAGGCAAAATCGATTGGGCCGCCGTACTGGTACAGGAACAGGATACCAATCAGCGAGAGCGTAGCGCCGCCCACCGAATAGGCTGTATATTTCACGCCCGCGCTGGTGGCGCGCTTCTCCATGCCGTGCATCACAAGCGGCAGCGTCGCGAATGTCAGCAGCTCATAGAACAGGTACAGCGTGATCAGGTTTGCACTCAACGCAACGCCAATGGTAGCGCTGTAGGAGAATACATAGAATGTGAAAAAGTTCTGCCGCCCGTGTTCGTGTTCCATATACTCAAACGCATAGAGTGAGGCCAGCGGCCACAGGAAGGCGATCAGCCCGCAGAATACGCACGAAAGGCCGTCGATACGCAGGGCGATGGGGAAATCCGAGGTAATATACAAAAGCGTCAGCGTCCCCGCCGGGCGCACAAAGATCAGCGCCCCAAGCAGCAGGGAAGTGGCCGTCACACAGGCGAGGATAAAGCCGTTGCGTGCCCGCGCGCCAGGAAAGTGCAGGAACAGCAGCGCCAGACCCGCCAGCAGCGGCAGCAAGAGGGGAGCAGTCAAAAGCATCGTTTGCATGGAACGCCTCGTTTCAGAATACGCGGGACACGATCGCCCCGACGAGATCCAGATAAGGTTTCGGATACAGTGTGAAGAAAGCCGCCGCGGCCAGCAGGAGCAGCGGAACGGTCATGCGCGGCCCAGGTTCTCTTTTGACAAGGGCGGCATAGTCGTAATCCGCGCCCGGAAAAAAGCCGCGGGCCGTGATGGGCAGGAGATACCCGGCTGTCAGGATGGCGCTGACGATCAGCACCACCGGCCCCGCCCAGGACAGCACCGGCAGCCCGCTTGTTAACGCCCCCCGGCACAGCTCCCACTTGCTCAAAAAGCCGCAAAGCGGGGGAATGCCGATAAGGCCCAGCGCGGCGATGGTAAAGCACCATGTTACCACGGGCATTTCCTTTCCGATGCCGCGCAGTTCGTCCACGCGCGTTTTGCCCGTCTGGAAAATGATCGCCCCCGCCGCCAGGAACAGCGCGTCTTTACAGATAGAATGCGCCAGCACATGCAGCAGCGAGCCGGTCAGCGCCGGGGCGTTCATCAGGAACAGGCCGAACAGGATATAGGAGACCTGGCTGACCGTGGAATACGCCAGCCGCTTTTTCAGCACTTTTTCCTTCAGCGCCACGCTGGACCCCATGAATACCGTAATCAGCGAAAGCCAGCACCACGCCGACTGCGCCCAGGTGCCCCGCAGAAACGCCGGGCCGATCTGGTAATAGATTACACGCAGGATTGCCAGTACGCCCGCTTTGGTAATCACGCCGGACAGCACCGCCGAGGCCGGGGCGGGCGCGACGGGGTGCGCCGTGGGCAGCCATGCGAACAGCGGGAACAGGCCCGCCTTTGCGCCAAAGCCAACCACCGCCGCGAACGCCAGCAAAAGGACTACCCCCTCATGCCCCCGCACCGCCGCCATATTCAGTGTGCCGCCGGGTACAAATTCCAGCGAAGCGCCGTAGCGCAGCATCAGCGGGATGCCCAACAGCCCCAGGGAAGCGCCGCACACCGAATAGAGCAGGTATTTCAGCGCCGCCCGGATGGCCTCCCGCGTGCCCTCGTGCAGCACCAGCGGCATGCTTGCCAGCGTCATCCATTCAAAACAGAGGTACATCGTCAGATAGTTGCCCGCGAACGCAAGACCTATCAACGCGCTCAATGTGAGCAGGTAAAAGCAGTAGTACCGCCCGTGGTATTCCTCATGCTTCATATAGTCAAAGGAGAATATGGCGGAGAGTGCCCACATCACGCAGAAAAGCACCGCGAAAATGCCGGAAAGCGTGTCCACGCGGAAAAAGATCACGGCGTTTTCCGTAAGCCGCAGCAGCGTGAGCGTCCGGCCGCCCGGCAATGTGCAGAGCGTCAGTACGCCCGTGAGCGCCAGCACCGCCGCGACCCACCACTGCCGCCGCTTTTCCTCGCGCAGGGCGGGCGCGAACGCCGCCGCAAGCCCGCCAATGGCCGGGGCCAGGACGGGCCAAAGCAAAAGCAAACTGTTTTTCATCTTGCCCCCTCCATCATGCAAACAGCGCCAGCCCGCGCTCGATCACATGGGTGAACCCTTCCCAATGAATGCCGAAATACACGTTCAGTGCAATCATTGCGCCCATTGCGGTCAGGTACATCCCGCTGTACCGCGCTTTCTCCTGTACAACGCCGGGCGCGCCCTCCTTGCTGAACAGCTTTTGTACGGCGTGCAGATAGTACAGCGCGTTCAGCACCGTGCTGATGACAATGGCCCCCAGCGCGAACCACGCTTTCCAGCCCGTCCGTTCGATCGCCGCTAAAGAGAGCTGTGCTTTCACTGCGAAGCCGCCGAACAACGGGACGCCGATCATCGACATCGTGCCCACTAAGAACGCCGCGCCGGAGGCGGGGTCGCGCCGTCCCGCACCGCGCAGATCCTCTAAACGGCGGCTGCCGCCGGATACGCCCATAAAGCCGCCCGCCGCGCAGAACAGCATCGGCTTGGTGAACGCGTGCGCCAAAATCTGTAAGCACGCCGCCAGCAGCCCTTCCAATGTGCCGAGCCCAATGCCGACAAATACATACCCGATCTGCGCCACCGAGGAGTAGGCGAGCATGCGTTTCAGATCTTTTTCCCAGAGCGCCTGCACCGAGCCGAACACCATCGCCGCCGCGCCGAACAGGAAAGATCGGAAGAGCACACGTCTGAACTCCAGTCACGCACGGACATCT
>CANCXY010000220.1 GCA_947381875.1 uncultured Clostridia bacterium
AATAATGACTTCATTGCAGATTCCTCCGTTTGTTCAGATTTTCTGCAATACACCGTATCGACTGTCTCTACTACATTTTTTGAAACCATCGTTACGGAACCTCATTATGTGCGGACGTTCCCGGTTTTTTTATCCATGTTTTTCATTCATTTCCAGCGGTAAGGCGTTTCGACAACATACTCCTCCCGCAAGGCGGGGACATACGCATAGGTGACATACTTGTAATCTTCTATCTCTCCATCATCAAACGGAGGCACGGAACCGTCGGGCGTGTCGATGAGAAAGACGTAAACCGGCTGGACGATTTCCGACAGGTCACTCGTATGATAGGCCAGTTCCCAATGCAGGATATTGACCGCCTCGCCGTCATACCCACCAGGTTCATCGCCGCCAATCCACGCGCCGCCATCAAAAAGTACCTGCTTAGCCTCGTCCAGTGTGCGCAGACTGCCTACGCCGATCTCCTCCGGCGGCACAGTGTAATCGACGACAAAAAGGGTGTTGTCCTCTTGTTTTACTGCAAGCTTGATCTGCTTGAACGTATAGTTATATAGCCGCGTCTCAAGAGTGTCGTCCGGCTCCCCGGCCTCGTACCAGAAGCTGTCGCTGCTGTAATCCTTATAATAAGAGTAATTGCCAGTCGTTTCCAGTGCAGGGTTTTCCAGCGGCTGGAGCTTTGCGCCGTAGTTATCGTAGTAGTACCGCAGCAGTTCTTCGCCCGCAAGACCCGCGGGCGCTTCCATCAGTGCATCATCTTCGGCGTCGCTTGCAGCATTGGCATAGCTGTAATAATGCACATCATAGTGCTTGAACGAGAGCGAAAGCCAGTTTTCCGTGTCAACAAACGCATGGGGCACCCGCCAGGGCACACCTGCGTCTAAAGCATCCTGCGGAATCGTCTCAGCATCGAATCCCTCCCGCTCCTCTACAACTGTTTCCCCCAGGATAGACGCGGTATTGGCCAGCACGTCGTACATTTCCCCGCTGTCGGTCATTGTGCGGTAGACGGGCAGCGCCGTGGGCATATCCTCGGCGGGCAGGTCGAGCGTAGGGTTACTGCCCGCAAGCTCGGCGGCGTCCGGTGTTTTCACGATAAAGCCTCCCATGCCCCCCATCCCCTCAACCAAATGCGTAAAGGGAAACTGTGTGCTGCCGTCGGCGGGGAGCGTCACTTCCAGATCGCTGTGCGTGACAGGCCCGCGTATAATCGCGCAGCCAACATCCCCATTCCCCTCCGCTGACTGCGCGGGCGCGCTGGGGCCGTCTGCTATTTCCTGCGTGCTCCTGGTGCTGGCGCTGGCCACAGACGACGACTCCTCTCCATCCCCCGCCCTGGCGGGCGCGCCGTTGGACAACGTAAAGGGGGCGGCGGCCGTGCCCTTTTGCTGGGGCATCATCGACGAACCGTCCGCGCTGCCGCAGCCGCGCAGTGTCGTAAGCGGCACAATGGCGATGGCCAGCACCGCCGCCACGGGCAGCGCCGCACGCCGCAGCTTCGTCAGGAACGGCACGGCCCGCTTTTCTTCCCACGGGGCGTCCGGCGGGGGCGCGCCCCGTTCTTCCTCGATTGCGCGCATCTTGCGCAGGGTATCCTCTTTCCACGCGCTGCCTGGGGCCAGTTTTCCGAGCGCCGCGCGGTAATCGTCTTTATACATCGTCAAACTCCCCCTTCAAGGCAGTTTTCAAGAGCTTGCGCGCACGGGAAAGCTGGGAAAGCACCGTGTTGCGCGGGATGGACAGCATAGACGCGATCTCGTCCGTCGCGTAGCCCTCGATGTAATATAAGTATATGACCTGCCGGTACTTTTTGGGCAGGCGGTTCACGGCGTCCACCACGGCCAGTTCATCCGCCGTGAAGGACGCCGCCGGGAAATCCTCCTCCAATGCCGTCGTCTTTTTCTGCCAAGCGCTGCGGAAAAAGCTTTTGCAGCGGTTGATCGTCACGCGCAGCATCCACGCCTTTTCGTGCGCGGCGCTCTCGAACGCGGGGCGCGCCTTGACATAACTCAGAAATACATCCTGGGCGATGTCCTCGGCGTCCTCGCGGTTCTTGACCATCGTATACGCGGCGTTGAAAACGGTGGCGGCGTAGCGTTCCAGCACCTCCTCGGCGCTTGCGCATACAGCAGCGTCGTTCATAGTCGTTCCCCCTTTGCGGCGGGCCGTCAACCCCGCCGCACCCTGCGGGAACCCCGCGCCGCCCGATGGGGGAACAGCGGGCGGGCGCCGGGATTCCCTGACGCGTCTGCCCTTTATACGCCCCACCGAAAGGAAATATTGCATTTTTTTGAAAATCGGTAAAATTTGTACTGGACAAAGGGGAAAAAGTATGCTATACTAAGGGTGTTGTGGAGGCGTAGCTCAGCTGGTTAGAGCGTTCGGTTCACATCCGAGAGGTCGCGGGTTCGAGCCCCTCCGTCTCCACCAAGCGTAAAAGCCGCGGGAACAGGGATTTTTTCTGTGTTCCTGTGGCTTTTGGTTTATCTGCGGGAGCGGAAAGTCGTCTGTTTGCTGGAAAGCGGGGGATAAAAATGTCCAATAATGGCTGGGATTCCATTGAGGAAGTTACGCCGGATGAAATCGACCTGAAAATAATCCAGGAAATCCAGAATGACCCTGACTGCCATATTTTTGAATAAGAACCGCCCTTCCGTCGGGCAAGGAAAAACAGAAGGAGGCTTTTCAATATGTCAGATACCCTTGCTTATCAAACCGGGTACGAGGAAGAATACCGCAGCGAGCTGCTGAACGGTATCCCTGTAATGATGGCCCCCGCATCTTCCACGCACACGTATGTTTCTGATAATATCCTGCACTGCTTTAAGAGCTATCTGAAAGGCAGGCAGTGCGTCCCCTTTGGGGATAACCTTCTTGTCCACCTGACGGAAAACGACCAGTTTATCCCCGATGTTATGGTCGTTTGTGACCGGCGCAAAATACGGCTGGACGGTATCTACGGCGCGCCGGATCTGGTTGTGGAAGTGCTTTCCCCCAGTACCGCAAGGAATGATAAAGGCTACAAGCGAAACGCCTATGAGAGCGGCGGTGTGCGGGAATACTGGATCGTAGACACTTCCCACAGGTCGATCGAGGTCTATATTCTGGAAAATGGGCGTTTCGTTCTTGATAACCTCTATACGCTTTATTCTGAAGAAGCGCTTTCCCGAATGACGGAGGATGAGAAAGCGGCGGTATCTACTGAACTCAAATGCCATCTGTTCAGTGATTTGATGATTCCGCTGGAGGATATTTTCATCGGCCTTTTTTAACTGGGCAAGAAAACAGAAGGAGGTTTGCTATTATGGAAAATAATCTGGCTTCTCAATATGAGTACAAAGAAAAATACCGAAGTGAAATGCTGGATGGCGCAATCGTCCTTATGGCCCCGCGCCCGGCTACAAAACACAACCGTATCCTATTCAATATCGCATATGTTTTTGAAACATATTTGCGCGGTAAAACCTGCACCACCTTTCCTGACGGAACCGATGTATTTCTTACGGAAAAAGATCGTGTGATACCTGATGTAACGATCGTGTGCAATAAAGATAGTATCAAAGACGACGGCATCCACGGCGCGCCTGACCTCATTGTGGAAGTCCTTTCCCCAGGTACACGCAAGCGGGATATGGGCTACAAAAAAGGCCTGTACGAGCGCTGCGGTGTGCGGGAATACTGGATCGTGAACCCCGAAAGCCGCTCTGTTGACGTGTATCTGCTGAAAGACGGTAAATTTGCCCTGGATGAGGTTTATGAAAAATTCCCGGACTACGTCGTCTTTGAACCCGGCGAACGGGAAACCTATAAAGACAGCATCCCCGTCTCTTTGTATGATGATTTCTCGGTATCTTTAGACGATATTCTTTATAATGTATCCTGATTTTCCGTGTGCGCTGGGACAGGTCTCAAAAAGGGAATACAATCAAATGCGCCCCGCGGGCTTCTGCTCCGGGGCGTTTTAAGGAGATGGACATATGGACACCAATCTCGAACAGCAGCTCCCCCATTACATCGGCGAACGCGTGCCAAACTGCGACTATCACCACGGGCAACTGCCGCCCGTGCGTGGGGCAATGTGCCGCCAGGTGGTGCGCGCCAACCGCACGCACCCGGACTGGTCCGACGGCACCGGCTGGACATACAAACACGGCGCAGACCTCGCTTTCCGCGCGGGCACGCTGTACCTGCACTATTTCACAAATCCCGTAAGCGAACACACCGGCCCCGGACAAAGTATCCTGGCGCGCTCACAGGACGGCGTTTTGTGGGAGGACTTCTGCACGGCTTTTCCGCCCTACCGCATCCCGGCCTGCACGGTGACAGACTATAAGGGGAATACTACCTCTTTTTCAGGGGAAAGCTATGCCTTTATCCATCAGCGCACCGGCTTTTATCAGGCAAAAAACGGGCGGCTGCTGCTGCTTGGCTTTTATGGCTGGTCGCCGCAGCCGTGGGTGAATAACTGGGACAACTACGGCATCGGGCGCGTGGTGCGGGAGCTTTTCGCTGACGACACCCTCGGCCCTATCTACTTCCTGCGCCCCTGCTGGCAGGGCGGATGGTCGGAAAATCAGCTTTTGTACCCGCTGTACACCCACGCGCCGGACGCAGGGTTCATCGCCTGCTGTGAGGAACTGCTGGCCGACCGTCTGGCCGTGCAGCAATGGGCAGAGGAGAACGGCGACAGGGACGAGCTGATCCGCATCAAGCACGGGCCGGACGGCGCGAGCAATCAGGCGTTCTGCTGGTACCATATCGACGTACGGACGGTGATCGGGCTGTGGAAGCACGCGCGGTGCAGCCGCAGCGACGACGGCGGCAAAACATGGCTGCCGGTGTCCGTCTCGCCCTCGCTTGTGATGAGCGGGCAGAAGGTATGGGCGCAGCACACCGGCGACGGACAGTTCGCCATGCTGTATGACCCCACGTTGGAATCCACCCACCGCTGGCCGCTGTGCGTCACTACGTCGGACGACGGCCTTTCTTTTCAGGATATGCTGCTTGTACACGGCGAGGTGCCGCCCATGCGCTTTGGCGGGTTCTGGAAAGACTACGGGCCGCAGTATGTACGCGGCATCGCCGAGGGCATCGACCGCCCGGACGGCGCGCTGTGGGCGGCATATACGGTCAATAAAGAGGACGTATGGGTCGCGCGCCTGCCGCTGCCCATCACGGGGGTAGAAACGCGGAAAAACATTACCGGCGGCTACGCGGATTTCACACTGTATTCCCCGCAATGGGCACCCGTCACCGCGACGGAATCGGCACTGCGGCTATGCGACCGCGACAGGTACGACTACGCCAAAGCGGAGCGGATTTTATATGAATCGCCCCGGCAGCGCGTGTGCTTTACCATTACGGCAGAGCAGGCGGATCACGGCGCGCTGTACTGCGAGCTGCAAGGCCCGGCGGGGCAGACGGCTGTCCGGCTTGTGTTCCGGAACGACGGCATGCTCTGTCAGCGCACGACGGCGCTTGTGCCCGTGTGTCCGTACCGCGCCGGGGAGCCTGTGCGCGTGGAGCTGGTGGCCGACTGCGCGCGGCACGCTGCCACGCTCCAGGTCAACGGCGGCGAACCGGGCCAGGCGCAGTTTATGACAGCCGTACCCGCGATCTCCCGTTTTGTCCTGCGCACCGGCGCGCCCCGCCTGACGCCGACACGAGATCGGAAGAGCACACGTCTGAACTCCAGTCACGCACGGACATCT
>CANCXY010000221.1 GCA_947381875.1 uncultured Clostridia bacterium
TTCCCCCGCCCTCCGGGCGGGGGAAACACCAAAAAGCCTTTGCCTATTTATAAGTGGTTTCGTTATATTTCCGTATGTTTCCCCGCCTATAAGGCGTGGACATACACAGAAAATCTTCTGCATAAATGGCCGAGGCGGTAGCGGGGCGGTTTTGCTGTACAGCGTACCAAAACAGGGCCGCCCCGTATGGGGCGGCCCTGAACTATGGTTACAGGGAATGCGCTTAGTTCAGGATAGCCAGCTCGGTTTCCGCATCGAACAGGTGCAGCTTCTTTGTGTTGATAGCAACCTTGACATCAGTGCCGTTCTTGGCGGTGCTGGTCGGGTTGACACGCGCCGTCATTCTGTATTCTTTGTATTCGAGGTACAGATAGATCTCGGAACCCATCAGCTCGGAAACGTCGACGTGCGCGGTGATGAGCGCGTCCTTGTGCTTCGCCAAGAACTCCTCGTCGTCCTTGATGTCCTCAGGACGGATACCGGCTTTGATCTTCTTGCCGACATACGCGGGCAGCTTGGAAGTATCCTTCGAGGGGTCGATCAGCAGCTTGTCGCCGCCCAGATCCACGAAATAGCTTGCGCCCTCTTTGAGCAGCGTAGCATCGAGGAAGTTCATCTGCGGGCTGCCGATGAAGCCGGCCACGAACATGTTGCACGGATAGTCATACAGGTTCTGCGGGGTATCGACCTGCTGTACAAGGCCGTCCTTCATAACCACAATGCGGTCGCCCATCGTCATAGCTTCGGTCTGGTCGTGGGTAACATAGATAAAGGTGGTGCCCAGTCTCTGGTGCAGCTTGATAATCTCGGTGCGCATCGAGGTACGGAGTTTCGCGTCCAGGTTGGAGAGCGGCTCGTCGAGCAGGAACACGGCCGGGTTACGAACCATGGCGCGGCCCAGGGCAACACGCTGGCGCTGACCACCGGACAGAGCCTTCGGCTTACGGTCGAGCAGGTGTTCGATATCGAGGATCTTCGCGGCCTCATGTACGCGCTTCTCGATCTCATCCTTCGGGGTCTTGCGCAGTTCCAGGCCGAACGCCATGTTCTTATACACGGTCATGTGCGGATACAGAGCGTAGTTCTGGAACACCATCGCGATATCGCGATCCTTCGGCGGAACGTCGTTGACAAGGCGGTTGCCGATGTACAGTTCGCCCTTGGAGATTTCCTCCAGGCCCGCAATCATACGCAGCGTGGTGGATTTACCGCAGCCGGAAGGGCCGACGAGAATGACAAACTCTTTGTCCTCAATTTCAAGGTTGAAATCGGAAACAGCGGTTACGTCGCCCGGATAGATTTTGTAAATGTGCCTCAAACTAATGCCTGCCATGGGAACCAACCTCCTGAGTGTGAATTTTGTATTTTTTCCCCACTTGACGGGGGAATCAATCAACAATATAATAATATCATGCTTTTTTGCGCTTGAAAATAGTAAAATATTGATATGGAGTGGAACATCTTGCTATTTGAGGAACATGTGCTGTGTGCGCTCGCCTATTGCCGTGAAATATATGGCGTGGCGGCGCATATGGAGGCGGCCCCATTTTCGGTGGCGCTGGTGAGCAGCGGGCACGCGCAGGCACAGGCAGGCGGCACGTCGGCAGAGCTGTGCGCGGGCGAGATGCTGCTCACGGCCAACACGCCCTTAGCGCTGATTCCCGCGGGCGAGTGCCACGCCTTAGCGGCGGGTTTCACTGGCGCGGCGGCGCAGGCGGCGTCTGAAAAGCTCCTGCGCCCTCTGCGTAGCGACTGCGCCGTATGCCCTATGGCGGCGCAGCTCTTAGGCGAGCTTTCCGGTGCAATCGGGCGCGTCGCCGCGTCCGAGATTTCGGCGTTGAGCTATCATATCCTGTGTGCGCTGGCGCATGCCGACGAAACCGCGCCGCACTTGCCCCCTCTCGCGGCGGACGCCGTACTGGCGATTCGCCAGAACTACGCGGGCCTTTACGGCGTAGAGGAGCTGAGCGCCCAATTAGGCGTGAGCAAAAGCCATTTAGTGCGTGTATTTTCCGCTGCCCTCGGCCAGACCCCCGGCCAATACTTGACCCAGGTGCGCGTAGAGGCCGCCAAATCCCTCCTCGCGCGCCGCGAATACACGCTGGAAGTAATCGCTACGCTGTGCGGCTTCTCCGGCGCAAATTACCTGTGCAAGGTATTCAAAAAGCACACCGGCCAGACCCCCGCTGCCTACCGCGCCTCCTGCGCCCGCACCCAGCGCGCCGACACCCTCAACGAGCTGGAACGCGCGCTGTATATCTGAATGCCTTTGACTGCCGCCGGCCCAAAGGGCGCTGCCCTTTGGAATCCTGCCAGCGTCCCGCTGGACCGGCCAAAGGCTCTGCCTTTGGAATCCGCCACCCTTTGAAAAGGGTGGACGGAAACTTTATATGCGCCCAAACATTCGTTTGGGCGCGGGAATGTTTTGGGTTTGTACGTTTGTGCAAAAGGAAAGTGTATTTACCCCCTTTTCAAATGACGGGAAACGGCGTATGATAGAGGGTATAAGGGAGCGGTTTTGTGCGTTTCCCCACCCACGGGGCGGGGAACCACACGGGAATATCCCCGCGGCTTGGACGCTTCCGAGGCTATGAAAACCGGGGCAGCGGCCCTATATGACGGAAAAGGAGCGGTTTGGTTATGAAAGTAATTGTGACGGAAAGCTACGACGAAACCTGTGCGGTCATTGCCGATATGATCTGCAAGCTGGTGAATGAGAAGCCCGACGCGAAGTTGGGGCTTGCCACGGGCGGCACGCCGGTGCCTATTTATCAAAAGATGATTGCGAAGAACAAGGCGGGCGAGGTCGATTTTTCGCGTGTGCGCACGGTCAACCTGGACGAGTACTGCGGCATCCCCGGCACGCACGACCAGAGCTATCGCTATTTTATGGACACCAACCTGTTCGACCATATCAATATTGACAAGGCCAATACTTACGTCGCCAGCGGCATGGGCGACGCCGAGGCCAACGCGCGCGCGTTAGAGGAGAAGGTGCGTGAGGGCGGCGCGGCGGATTTGCAGTTATTGGGCATTGGCAACAACGGCCATATCGCGTTCAATGAGGCGGGCGACCACCTGACAGCCGTCGCGCATATTGAGACGCTGACGGAAAGCACCATCAACGCAAACGCGCGCTTCTTTGAGAAAAAAGAGGACGTGCCCACCACCGCCATCACAATGGGTATGGGCGATATCCTCGCCGCGAAAAAAGTCGTGCTGGCCGCGACGGGCCTTTCCAAAGCTGACGCCATCCGCGGCCTTGTCACAAACGACGAAATCACAACGCAGAACCCCTCCACGCTGCTGAAGCTCCACGCAGACGCCGTGGTTGTGATCGACCGCGAACTGGCCGAAGCCGCCGGGTATAAGGCGTAACAGGGTAAAAAACGAAAAGCCTTTTGAAGGAAAGCAGCAGCGACGTGGTGTCGCTGCTGCTTTCTGTCAATGACGGTACTGTTCTTTTGTAATCAGAAGCTCTATAATGCCGTTTTCGCGGCGGTATTCGGTAAACCCGGCGGCAAGGTGCGTGCGGATGGCGGCGGCGCGGGATACCTCAAAATCATTGTGTACCGCCTCGGCATGCAGCACATCAAACGCCTGATGAAGCAGAAGACGCAGCGCCGGGACAGCATATCCATTCCCCCGGTGGTCAGCCTCCAAAACAATGCCCATTTCATACCAGGGCGCGTCCGGCTCTTTATGCAGGTTCACTTCCCCCAAAAACGCGCCGTCCTGTTCCCGCACAATATAGGCGTAATAGCGCCGCGGCTCCTGCCCGATAAAATATGCGTACCAATCCGCCCATTCCGACGGGGGAAAGGCAATGCACCCCGTTTCGCGGTCGTATCCCGCAAAGGGTAGGTCATAGCCTTTGTTATAGCCCATGGTCGCGGGGTCCTCCGACAGCTTCCGACGGTACCACAGCTCGTCATATGCGGGCACATGCAGTGTCAGTGCTTCTATAGTCTTCATATATTTTTCCCTCATACAGTTAGCGCAGCCCGAAAATCGGTGTTGTTTCCCCGCCCGAAGGGCGGGGAAACAACACAAATTCCTGCTCGGCTACAAATCGTGTCTAAACCCGCCGTGTCAGTGCTGTACGGGCGGCAGTATGGGCGCGGCGCGCCAGCGGTTGATATGTTCGGTGTATTGGGTTTCCACCCAATGTTCCGCCCCAGTGATGCCGTCGGCGTCCGGCGAAAATTCCGCGAATGTCTTTTCTGTATCGTCCGTCTTTTCAAAGCACCACGGCAGCGGCCAGACGCAGGCATGCAGCGCGTTTTCCGCAATCCACACCCGGAACCACATGCCGCCGTGTGTGCCCGTGTAAATATTGCCCGCCGATAAATATACAAGCCCCGGCGTTTTGACAGAAAAGGATTCCATATGCACCTGCTCTTTCAGCCCGTTTTCAGTTGCGGCAGATATTTCCTTCTATAAATGTTTCAGCTTTCCCTGTTACAATGATTATAGCAGATTTTCAGAGGCGTGTAAACCCCGCGTCTTTTTCTATACGAAAGCAGTCAAGGCGCTTGCATTCAGGTACGGGATGCGGTATAATAAGAGCGTACAGGACTGCGGGCGCGCCCTGCGCCCCGCTGGCCGCACGGACGCCCTCAGCAATTTTTATGACACAAGGAGAAATGGATCATGGGAGTAAACGGGATCGCCGCCGCCACTGTGAGCATGAGCGGCATGCAGTTAGAAGCAGCCTGCAACACGGCATTGCTGAAAAAATCCATGGAGAGCATGGAGCAGCAGGCCATGAGCCTGATCAACGACATGGCGCAGGCTGTACCTGTGCCAGCACCCAGCGCGGGCCATATTGATATGTATATCTGAAAAAACTGCCCGGCATCCTGAACAGGATGCCGGGCGTCTTTTTTGCATTGGGCTTGTCGCGAGACAACAGGAGGCTTTTGAACCAATCAGCGGGCTTGGCTCTGTGCCAGTTCCGGCGTATAGAAGCGGCAGCCGCAACGACCATGCTCTTTCACGACATACAAAGCCGAATCCGCGTTTTTGAACAGGTTTTCGGAAAAGCCTGCCCCGCAGAACGCGCCCCCTACGCTGAGTGATACCACCGGCAGGCCGTCGTCCGGGTGGGTTAGGATATCGTTGATGGCCGTGATCTTTGCCATGATGGCGTCCTGCTCCGACGGGTCCGTGCCTATGACGATCACCGCAAATTCATCCCCTCCAATGCGGGCGGGGTAGTCTGTGGTGCGGAAATTTTTCTGCAAAAGCCCGGCTACTTTTTTTAATACCCGGTCGCCTGTGTCGTGGCCGTAGCCGTCATTGATCTGCTTGAACTTGTCCACGTCCACCAGAAGAAGGGCCAGCGGGCCGCCTGCCGCAAGCGAAGCCTGTAAAGCGTCGAATGCCCCCCGGTTCAGCAGCCCAGTGAGCGCGTCGTGTTCCGCCTGGTGGCGGAGGGTATGCTCGTTCGCCATGATGAGGGCGAACATATTGTTATAGGCACGGGCCAGCCGCCTGCATTCATAAGCCCCGGATATCCGCAGAGGCCTTCGGGATTCGATATCTTTCACATATCTGCGCAGCGGCAGCACGACCAGCAGGAGGATAAAGGCAAAGCCGACCAGCGTCGCGGCAAAGTGGATGCCGATTAGCGTCTGGTGAAGATCGGAAGAGCGTCGTGTAGGGAAAGAGTGTTGCGAGACGTGGGGG
>CANCXY010000222.1 GCA_947381875.1 uncultured Clostridia bacterium
GCACTGTGCCTGCCATGCCTGCCGCCGGGCGGCGGAAAGCACGACCGCCACACCTCCATTCAGCGCGAGCAGGAACAGCGCCAGCGTAAGCAGGTAGGCTTTTTGCCAAAATTTCATAGGGCCTCCTTTCCGTGTGTTCCCCCGCCCGAAGGGCGGGGGAACACATAAAAAACGCGCTCCCTTATTTCGTGCTGAGCCGGTAGCCCAGTTTATAGACTGTCTGAATACGTTTTTCCAGACCAAGTTTTTTGCGGAGCTTCTGGATATGCACGTCGACGGTGCGGGTGTCGCCCTCGTAATCGTACCCCCACGCAAGCTCCAGCAGCTTTTCGCGCGAGAGCGCCAGGTTTCGGTTGCGCACAAGCACTTCTAACAGGGAAAATTCCTGCGGCGTCAGCGCTATTTCCTGCCCCTCGTGCAGGACACGGTGCGTATCAAATTCCACATGGCAGCCGTCGAGGTCAAAGGCATCGCTGCCTGTCCGGGTGCGGCGCAAAACGGCCTCTATGCGGGCCAGAAGTTCCAGAATCTCAAACGGCTTTACAATATAGTCGTCCGCACCAAGGCCAAGCCCTTCCAGGCGGCTGGAAAGGCTTGTTTTCGCGGTGACGAAAATGACTGGCAGTGCGGGGTCAAACCTCTGTTTCACCTCAAAGCCCGAACAGCCCGGCAGCATCACGTCAAGCAGGATAAGGTCGGGCCGCTCCCGTTCCGTCAACATCAGAGCCTCCTGCCCATCCGCCGCCTGCAAAGCAGTGTGCCCCGCCAGGGAAAGGCTGCGCACGATCAATTCCCGGATGGGCGCTTCATCCTCGGCGATCAGGATTTTTGCCATAGTACACTCCCCCTCTATTCCCCTATTATCCTACAAACTTGTTAGAAACTTGTAACAAAACGCGGGAGTGCCCAAGCCACAGCGCTATTTCCATGTGTTCTCCGCCTGTATGGTGGAAATCAACACGAAAGCGCCTTGCTTTGGACACTCCCTAAAACGCCGCCCGTCACCAGATCCGTTCCGGTACGGCGTTGGATAGATTTTCTTCACAGCGCATTGACGGTGCCGCGCGCTGTTTACGGACGCGCCGGAAGCGGGATGTCGATTTCCCGCGCCAGCGCGAAAGAATAGATCGTGCAGCGCGTGACGGAGACGCGCAGGCGCTTTTCTACCGCCGCCCTGTAGAGCAATAGCTGTTTTTCGTACCTCTCGCGCAGTTCTTCCGGCGTTTTTCCCCGGTCTGTCTTGTAATCGGCGATTTCGGCAGTATCCCCATTCACAATCACCACATCGGCAATGCCCTGTACCTGTACGGGCGCATAGGCGAAAGGCTCGGACAGGGAGCTGTCAATCTGTACAGCGGGTACAGCTGTCAGAAACGCGTACTCGCGCAGCAGCGTTTCAGCGGCGCGCATGCGCTGGGCAAGCGGGCTTTGCAGGAACAGTTTCAAACGCGGCAGCTCGATTTGCTTTGCCGCCTCCCCGCTGATCCACCCGCCCCGCGCAAGGCGTTCTATCTCGGCGGGAGCGTCTCGGCAGGCGTTGTCTAAATCCAGGAATTGCAATGCCGCGTGCATCGCTGTGCCGCGCTCGGCGGCTGTCATGCCCGTCTTATAGAGGAAAGCCGGGCGGGCCAGCTCGGTGGGCAGCGCGCCATGCGTCAGTTCGGAAACGCTCACTTTGGCAGGCAGCGCGCACAAAGGCGCGTTTGGGTAATCCTGCGCGAAATTTTCCCGCAGGCGCGCCAACAGCGCTTCATCCGGCTGGACGGTGCGGCGGAAAGGCGGCGGCTCCGGCGTATCCTGTTGACTTTCCCCAACGGTGTGAATCCCTATGCGCAGATGCCCGCGCGCCGGGGAAAGCGGCAGCGACGGGGCATCTACCGCACGGCGCAGCTCGCCGCCGTCCGGGTGCAGCAGCGCGGCGATCGTCAACCAGGTATCGAAAGCCCGCGCCTGGCGCAGTGTATAGGTATCCACGCCGCACGCCGCCAGGCGCATGGCAAGCCCAGAGAGCTTTTCCATTTTCCCTTTGAGCGGCACCGTGACAATCAGCTTATCGCGCGCCCGCGTGAGCGCGACATACAAAATGCGCATTTCCTCGCTGACGGATTCAGCGTCCATCGCAAGCGCAAGCGCACGGTGCGGCGCTGTCTGGAACAGCCCGCCCGTCTCCGCGCGCAGTTTCATGCCCATGCCCAACTGCGGGTGGAACAGCACCGGGCCGCTCGTATCACGCATATTAAACCCGTGCGAGGCGTCCGCCAGGATCACGACCGGAAATTCCAGGCCCTTGGAACGGTGGATTGTCATGATGGATACTGCGCTCTGCGGCAGGGCGGGCGTGCCCGCGCTGTTCGCGGTCTTGCGCTCCAACGCGTTATCCACCGTGCGCAGGAATGCAGAAAGGCCGCCGATGCCGCTGTCCACCGCCCCGGCCCACGCAAGGAACGCGCGCAGTGTCTCCCGGCGGGCCGGCCCGTTTTCCATCGCGCCCACCGCCGCGAAATAGTGTGTGCGCGCGAAAATCTCATCGCACAGCTCCGTCACGCTGAGGGAGGACGCAAGGCGGCGCAGTGTGCGCAGCACGTCACAGAACGCCCGCGCCTTTTCCTCCTCACTCGCTATCAGCGCCGCATACATGTTTCCTTTGGGACGCAACAGACGCAGCGCCGTCAGGTCGTCCGGCGTGAAGGAAAACATAGCTGAGAGCAGAACCGCCGTCAAGTGTATATCCTGCCGGGGGTTATCGAGGATGCGCAGCATGGAGAGCAGCGGCGATACCTCTGGCGCTTCCAGCGGGCTTTCGCTCGTATCCGCAAATACAGGGATACCCCGGCGCGTCAATTCTGCTTCATAGAGCGGGAAGTTTTTGCGCCCACGCAGCAGGATACAGATATCCCCCCATTCGCAGGGGCGCATGCCGCCGCCTTTGACGCGCACGGAGAGGGTATTTTTTACACGCTCCACCGCGTCCGCCGCTGCCGCGGCATCGTGTGAGCCTTTTTCTTCCGTCCCAAGTTCCAGGAAATGCAGTTCCATCGGCCCGCCGTCGTAGCCGTCCGACGCGCCGCCAAACACGAGCTTTTCCTCATCGTTGTAGTCGACGCCGCCCGCCTCCCGGCGCATCACGCAGGAAAACACGTCATTGACCTGATCGATCACGTTCTGCGCGCTCCGGAAATTTTCGCCCAACGTGATGACCGCCGGGTGCGCGCCGCCCGGATGATAGGCGGAAAAGCTGTCCCGTTTGCCCACAAAGATATCCGGGCTGGCAAGACGGAAACGGTAGATGCTTTGTTTTACATCCCCCACCAAGAAAAGGTTGGATGCGTCGTCGTTGGCAAGGCATTGATAGAGCAGTGCCTGAAGTTCGTTGGTGTCCTGGTATTCATCCACCATTACAGCGTCGAAACTGTTCGATACGGTGCGCGCGACAGCCGTCTTACAACAGTCCTCCCCGCAGAGCAGCTTGAGGGCCAGATGTTCAAAATCGCTGTATTCCAACAGCTTTTCCGTCAGCTTATCGGCGTAAAAACGTTCGCTGAACATCTGCGCGCCCCGCACAAGCGCGCGGGCCATGGGCGCGATCCGGCGGCGGTCCTCGTCAAACTCGGCATTGGTACACACAAAGATGGATTTCGCCAGCCTTTTCTGGATGATGTCTTTCATCTCATCGCGCAGAGCTTTTACCATTTTCTGTTCCGGGCCTTCAAAACCGCGCACCGCTTTCAGCGCACCCGGCGCATAATTCCACGCGCATAACGCGGCTTCGTCCCAATCCTGCGCGTCTAAAGCGCGGCGAAGCTGTATGAGGAAAACACTGTCATCTTCCAGCGCTATTTTATAGTTGGCAAGGCGCGGCTCCCCCTCTACGATGCCCAGAGCCGTATACAGCAGGCGCTGGGCGCTTGCCACGGCGTCGGACGCTTCCTGCAGCAGGCGGCGGCCCCAGGGTGTCCCGCCCAACGGCTCCTCTCCTTCATAGGAAGCGGCCACCGCTTGCAGGGCCTTTTCCGGGTAAGGAAGGGTGCGTGCGTAATCATAGAGCGACAACACAGCGCGTGCCGCGCCGTCGTCACTGCGGGCGCGGCCATACAAAGCGGCGAAAGACTGGAAATCTTCATCCGCATACAGTTCTTCCAGCACACCCGCCAGTACCGTTTCCCGCATTTCATAAATTTTCGCGTCATCTGCAAGGCCAAAATCCGGCGGCAGGTTCAGTTCGGCAAAATAGCGTTTGAGAAGCTGCATGCAAAACGCATCGATTGTACAGATATTGGCACGGCCAAGCAGCAGGCGCTGACGGCGCAAAAACGCGCTCTGCGGCTGTGCGGACGCCTCTTTTGCGAGGCGGTCGGCAATGCGCGCGCGCATTTCCTCGGCGGCGGCGCGCGTAAAGGTGACGATCAGCAGGCGGTCGGCGTCGATAGGGTGCTGTGCGTCTGTCATCAACCGCACGGCGCGCTCTACAAGCACCGCCGTTTTGCCGCTGCCCGCGGCGGCGGATACCAGCAGCGTGCCGCCCGTATCCTCAATGGCGGCGTGCTGATGGGGTGTCCAGCGGACTTCGCTCATTTCCCATCCTCTCCTTCCTTCGGTGCGCCGGGGCCGAAGGGGTCTTTCGGCGCGGTGATATACGTCTCTCCTCTTCCGTCCTCATGCAGGCAGACAGGGCGGTACGGGCACACATCACAGGGGCATGTACTTTTGTCACGCAGCGGCACGGCGTCGATATTGCCCGCATACAGGCCGCATGCCATCTGTATTACCAGCGCTTCGATATGCTTTTCTATGCGCCCCAACTTTTCCAAATCGGCCAGTTTCCCGGCGGCGCGGGCACTGGGCGTCTGATCTTTATTGAAGCTGAACGGCACAAACAGGCCCGTAGCGTCGCGGTCCATGCCCCGGATAACGGCGTTGTCATTCAAAATCAGGCCGTCCAACTGATATACTGTCTTCTGCTCCGCCCCGCGCGCGACGGTTTCGGGCGGGGGATCGGCTTTCACATACAAAACACCGGCCTCAATGGGCGCGCCCGCCGCCCCTTTCGCCTGCTCGTGGCGGCACAGCGTAAACAGATATAGCAGCATTTGTGTATTCAGGCCGCAGTATACTTCCTCCAGACTGAAACGCTTTGAGCCGGTTTTGTAATCGACCACGCGCAGATAGGTTTTACCTGTAGCCTCGTCCACCATTTTGTCCACGCGGTCGATCTGGCCGCGCACGCGCACCATATGTCCATCCGGCGTGCGCAAGGTAAGCGGCGGCACGGCGTTTTCCCCTTCTCCGATCACCTGCTCAAAGGCGACGGGATGGAAAGCGCTCTGACGTTGCTCCTCCTGTAAAAAGGCAAGCAGGCGCACCACCTCGGCGCGGATGCGCTCGATCAGGAATGTGAAGCGGCGGCCCGCCCCAGGCATATATTCCTGGATATAGGCATCGGCGGCGGCCTGCGCCAGACGGTTCAACTCCTCGGACGGCAGGTTCGGGAACGACTCCCCCGCCCCGCGCATCACCTGTTCGAGGATATAGTGGACAAAGCTGCCGCTGCCCGTCGGGGACAGCTCCGCTTTCCGGCGCGGCTCGATTTTCAACACGGACTGCAAAAAATAGGCAAACCGGCAGTGGTAATACTGTTCCACGCGCGTGGGCGAAAGGGAAAGCCCCTTGCCCAACAGCTTTTGCATG
>CANCXY010000223.1 GCA_947381875.1 uncultured Clostridia bacterium
TCCATATCGGGCGCGTAGATATCGACAATGCCGCCGCGCACAGAGAACTGCCCCGGCCCCTCCACCTGGAACCGCCGCAGATACCCCGCGCGCGCCAGCCGTTCTAACAGCGCGTGCAAGGGGATCTGCATACCGGGCCGCACGGTCAGGGTATTGGCGCACAGCTCCGCGCGGGGCAGGGTATATTGCAGCACGGCCTCTACGGGCGCGCACACGGCGTTCAGCCTGCCGCCCACGAGGTCGCCTGATACCGCAAGGCGGCGGTATTCACACGCGCGGTTCTGTCCCTCTACGGACCGCAGGACGTAGTCCCGCGCGGGATACACGGCGGCTTTCGCGCCAAAAAAGGCGAGATCCTCCGCAAAGCGCGTCGCGTCGGCCTCCCCCGCGCATACGACCAGCGCCGGGCGCTTCGTGTCCTCCACGAGCGCCGCCACCACCTGCGCCCGCGACGTGGGCGGCATGCCAAACAGCGCCGTCGCCAGCGCGCCCTGGCCGGAGACGCCCGCCAGCAGGCGCTTGTATTCACTTGTGCTTTTGATTGGAGATGTAAGCATTTCTGATACCCTTTCCTATGCGCTGTTCGGACCTGCCAAAGGGCGCCGCCCTTTGGAATCCTGCCAGAGGCGCTGCCTCTGGACTCCGCCAAAGGGGCACAGCCCCTTTGGAATCCCATCACCTGCATAACTGGACACGGGCGGTTCGCCTTCCGGGTGTCCCCTTTTCGACTTGCGCGGCAGGCTCCCTGCGCTCCGTTGGCTAAAGATTACTGGGATGCTTGGGATATATTTCGTCCTCTCCTGTACAGGGTTGTAAACCGCTTCCGGTCGCACGCTCGCGCAAGTCGAAAAGGGGACACCCTCGCGGCGAGGAAGCGTGTTGTGCGTCGCCCTTCCTGACGGGGAGCGTGCGTTCAGCCGTTGTATTTTGACATGGCCTGTTCAATTTTCCCGGCCAAAATCAGCTCTACGGCCCCGCGCACATCGTCGAAGCGGGCGCGGATTGTTTTCTGGTCTGCCGCCGTCGGCGCGGACAACACCCAGTCGGCTAAATCGTATTCGGGCCTTGGCTTTTCCCCTACCCCGATTTTTACGCGCGGGAAATCTTCCCCGATTGCCGCGATGATGCTCTTGATGCCGTTGTGGCCCCCCGCCGAGCCTTTCGCCCGCACCCGCAGACGCCCCGGCGCAAGGGAGATATCGTCGAAAATGACAACGATGTGTTCCGGGGGGATTTTGTAAAAGGCCGCCGCCGCGCCTACCGCTTCCCCGGAATTGTTCATGAAGGTCTGCGGCTTCAAAAGCAGCACTTTTTTATCCGCTAACAGGGCGGTATCTGTCAGAGCCGAAAACTTTGAGCGCACGATCCGCGCGCCCCATGCCGACGCCGCCGCGTCCAGCGCCGCGAACCCCGCGTTGTGCCGCGACCCCGCGTACCGATCCCCTGGGTTGCCCAGCCCCGCGACGATATATTCTATGCCGCCCATTCTGCTTTGAAAAAACATGATTCATCGCTCCGTTTGCAAGGATATTGCGTGTGTGTTGGTTTTTTCCTTATATTTTCCCTGTTTCCGCACTCTATTGTAGCGGAAATCTGGTAAAAGCGCAAGGTGAAATGTGGGGTACAGACCCCTAAAAAAGAAAAATTCCACCCTGCCACACATTTCAATAATGCGCAGCATGGTGGAGTCGGTTGGGGATTGCTGACAAAATAAAAGGCCGCCAAACGGGCGGCCTCCTCGTGTTCGACGACAAATCCATGTCGCTTAAACGTTAATTCGGATACACGAGTATACAGCGTATTGCTACCTGCACCTACAGTATACACCATTTAGAAAGAATTTGCAACCCCTTTTTTAGAATTTGCAAAAATACTGAAAATCATAGCCATCGGCAGGCTCGCCAATCTCATACCCCAGCGCCGCCGACAAAGCGTCTTTCAGCGCAGGATACCATTTTTCCCAAATCTCTTTTGGCATCTCCCCCGCGATCTGGACACCGCCCGGCTCTACCGACGCCCACAGGTCGATCCCTTTGCCGACCCATCGCGGCCCCTGGCTGTTCCCCGCCCAGTAGGGCATGGACTGATAGACTGTCCCGATCCGCTCCCATATCTCCTCCGGGGCGGAATAGTGGATATTCAGGGTGACGTCCTGTCTCATCGTTTCCCTCCCGCACATTTTCTTTTATTATATCCTCCCCATCCCCGAAAAGCAAGCGGAACTCGCTGTACGCGGCGCCGCAGCCCCGGCCATCCCTAAAATGGGTGGCGCGGCAATGAAATTGCCGCGCGTGATGGGATTCCAAAGGGGGCTTGCCCCCTTTGGCGGAGTCCAGAGGCAGCGCCTCTGGGGCCTGGCGCGCAAACGTTTGACAAACCTACCGCCGCACTGTATAATAAAATCGCGTTGATACGACGGCCAGACAGTGGTTGTCGGGGGGGAAAACCGGCGTTTCCCGCGCCGTGTCCTGTTCCTTTTAGGGGGTTTGTGCGATACTGGCGTTGAGAGGAGGACTCATGGAATGATCGATCAGACAAAAATCGGCGGGTTCCTGCGCACACTGCGCAAGGAAAAAGGGCTTACGCAGGAGAAGCTGGCCGAACAGATGGGCGTGACGAACCGGAGTGTGTCGCGCTGGGAGACGGGCAGCAACCTGCCGGACCTTGCTGTTTTGATCGACCTTGCGGCCTTTTACGACGTAGACCTTACAGAACTTCTGAACGGGGAAAGGAACGGGACAGAGATGAACAAAGAGACAGAAACCGCTCTGCGCAAAGCGGCGGATTACAGCGCCTATGACAGGGAACGTCTGACACGGCGCATGCACTGGTGCTTTATGCTGGGCGCTGTTGGCTTTATCGTATTCCTTGTGCTGGAGCTGATGGGGCTTGCCGATGCGGGGTGGACGGAGGACATCGCCTCGTTTTCGCTGGGGATTGCCTTTGGCATTATCCTGATGGGGTGCCTGTATACAAGCAAGTGGTATCCGAACATCTGGCGCGCCAAACGGCGGCTGCTGCACAGGGACACGGAGCGGGAATGATTCATTTTTGTATAACAAACAGGGCGACGGGAAAACCGCCGCCCTGTTTGTCATATGGGGGCATTCAACGCATTTCACGCCAGGTTCAGCCGCTTCGTCAGCAGCCAGCGCGCGGCGAAAAAGAAAACCGCCGATTCCACCACGCACAGGATACAGAAGAACGCGGGGACCGTCTGGAACACGGACCCGGCGGTCAGGCCTGTCAGCGTCTGGTACAGCGCGGTACCCGGCGCGGCAATGGTCGTCCCCACCACCGCGAACACAATCACAAACAGCACCCGCCGGATGAAATCCAGCCCCACAAATACGCCGATGCTCGCCGCAAGCCGCTGCTGCGGCCACTGGCTGCCCATCGCCATACAGAAATACGTCATTAAATAGGTGTCGACAACACCGGACAGGAATGTCAGCACGACGATGCCCACACCTTTCCAAAGCGGGAATCCGAAATACCCCGCAAAGCCTGCCGATACCTCTGCCATTGTCATATGGTGTACCTGCATATCCCCCTGCGTGACCTCCACCGCGCTGGTGCCCAGTGCAAACGCCGACAGGACCGCCAGAGCCAGCGCCGCCGCTGTCCATGCCACGCCGACAATCAGCTTGGCGGCGATATGCTGCGCGGGCGTCGCGGGCAGTGTGAGCGTCAGATATCCCTCGTCGCCCAGTACGTTTTTGTAAAACCGCTGTATCGTGACGACCACAGCGCAGATCATCAGCGCCACCAGCGTGAAAAATGTGAACACTGTCAGGATGCCCCCCGCCGCGGCAAATACCTTGTGGAATATCCCCATGCGGTCCGCCCATAGCGCGCTGCCCAGGCGCAGGGAGAGCCATGATAAGCCCGTCAGGGCCAGCACCGCCCCTAACAGCGGGACAAACGTGCGCGCCGTTGCGCGGTATTCGTGCTTGATCAATTTTGCCATCATCTGAATCCCTCCCTGAACAGCGCGTCGATGCTTTTCCCGTGTTCGGCGCGCAGGGCTTCGGCCTCTCCCGAAAGCCGCACCTGCCCGTTTTCGATCATGACTACGTCGTCCAAAATCGTCTCCACGTCGCCGATGAGGTGTGTGGAGATCACCAGCGCCGCGTCCTCGCTGTAATTGCGTATGATGGTGTCGAGGATGCGGTCGCGCGCCGCCGGGTCGACCCCGCCGATCGGCTCATCCAATAAGAACAGCTTCGCTTTCCGGCTCATCACAAGCGCCAACTGCAATTTCTCCCGCGTGCCCTTGCTCATAGCGCCCACGCGGTCGCGGGGGCCGATTTTCAGTTCGCCCAAAAGCGCTTTGGCCTTTTCCGCGTCGAAATCCGTGTAAAAATCCGCAAACAGCGCCACCGCGTCCTGCGTGCGCAGGTAGGGCGGCAGGTAATCCCGGTCCGGCAGATAGGCCGTCCGCGCCTTTGTTTCCACGCCGGGCGTTTGGCCGCACACCCGCACCGTGCCTGAAGTGGGCGTGAGCAGCCCGGCGGCCAGCTTCATCAGCGTGGTTTTGCCGCTGCCGTTCGGCCCCAGCAGGCCTGTGATGCGTCCGCCCGCGAACGACGCCGAAAAGGCGTTTAGCGCCTTCTTAGGGCCAAAGGCTTTTGTCAGCGCGCTGCATTCCCAAATTGCCTCCATCTTATGTCTCCTCCTGTTCCCGCGCCAGCCAGCTTTGTAAAAGCGCCAGCGCCTGCGGCGGGCGGAAGCCCAGCCGCGCCATATTTTCTAAAAACTGCCCGATCTGCCCCTGTGCAAGCTGCTCCCGGAGCTGTGCGATGCGCGCCTCATCCGCGGTGACACTGCGCCCGGCGGTGCGCTGTGTGTTCACAAGCCCCCGCGTTTCCAGCTCCTGCAAAGCCCGCTGCATGGTGTTCGGGTTCACGGCGGCTCCCGCCGCCATCTCCCGCACGCCCGGCAGACGCTCCCCTGGCTGATATACCCCGGCCGCGACCGCCCGTTCCATCTGCTCGATCAACTGCAAATAGACAGGCCGGTCCGGCGCGATGTTCCATTCCATCCAATCACCTCTTGTGTTATTGTACTAAGCGCTTAATACAATAATACACGATTTTTCTGGTTTGTCAAGAGGTTTGGCAAAAAAACAGGGCTGCCGCACATGGGAAACCATGTGCGGCAGCCCTTTGGCCCACCGCCATCCCTACGCCGCCGCCGGCGTCTTCAGCACCAGGAAATATATCAGCACAAGCGCCCCCAGGACGATCCGGTACCAGCCGAACACCTTGAAATCGTGGCGCTTGACGAAATTCATCAGGAATTTGATGCAGCCGAGGGAGACCAGGAAAGCCGTGAGGCACCCGATAAGCAGGGTGGCCATTTCGCTGTTTTTGAACTCGTTGCCCTCGGCGAAAAATTTAATGATCTTGATAGCGCTTGCCCCCGCCATTGTCGGGACAGCTAAATAGAACGTGAACTCCGCCGATACCGTCCGCGAGCATCCAATGAGCATTGCGCCGAGGATTGTCGCGCCCGAACGGCTGGTGCCTGGCACCAGCGCCAGGAGCTGGAAAAAACCAATGAACAGCGCCATGCGGTAGTTGATCTGGTTGATGCGGCGCACCGCCGGGCGGTGCAGGCCGACCGTGTGTTCCATAATAATAAAGAATACGCCGTACAAAATCAGCATCGCCGAGACGAC
>CANCXY010000224.1 GCA_947381875.1 uncultured Clostridia bacterium
CCCTTTGGCGGAGTCCAGAGGCAGAGCCTCTGGGCAGGTTCGGGCGGCAGCCCGAAAAACCGCCGCACAAAATGTGCGGCGGTTTGAGTTCGTTTATCAGCCAGCCAGATACGCGTCAAGCTGTTTCTGCGCCTCGGCGATGATGTCGTCCAAGCCTTGGTCCTTCATTGCCTGGATCATCTCCGGCACGGCCACGTCGGGATCCATGCCGCCGGTGAACAGCACGCTCTTGTACTCCTGGAAGGTCGCCTGGCAGGATGTTACGGCGTCCGCCAGGTCACCCGGCTCAAAATGGAAACCCAGCGCCGGGGAAGTTTTCGCGTTCCTGTTCTGCTCGGCCACTTCGCCGGAATAGGTGTCCGCCGGGGTCCCTTCGGTAACGGTCATATCCATGAACGTGCCCTGCGTATACGCCGCGCCCGTCCAGTCGGTGTTGATCTTATGTACCTTCTGTACACCGTCTTCCTGGATATACTCGAAGTTTACGCCTTCCTCGCCATAGGCAAGCATATCACGCAGCTTGGTGTCGGTGTTTACCAGCTCGATCAGCTTCAATGCCTCCAACTTGTGCTGGGAGGAGTTCGAGATGCAGGTGATGGAACCTTGCACAGTGTCGTTGGAAAGCACTGTATCGCCAAACTGGCTCAGCACCACCTCGGCGGTGCGGCCTTCGCCCCAGCCCTTCGCGGCGGACGGCCAGCCCTGCGCAACGCCCAGGCTGCACATGCCGCTCGCTTCGCCCAGCGTGGGGGCGTCGGAGTTGATGAGGCCCTCGTTCATCCACTGGTACAGGATGCGGAGCTGATCCATGATGTCGTCCTGCTCGTAGACATTCACGACCTTCGCTTCACCGCTGAAATAGCTCACGCCCATCGGGTTAAGACCCGCGCCGAAACCGTCGTACCGGTTGCCGACAACACAGGAGATGCCGTCCTGGCTCAGCAGGAGCGGCGGCTCGCCGGTGCCTTCCTTGATGGCTTTCAGGCCCTCGGTCGCGTCGGCCAGCGCATGCACTTCGGTGTATTCGGGGAAATAGTTGTCCACATGTTCCTTCGTCCATACGAAGAAGTTTGTCATGGAAGAATCCTTAAATGCGGGGATGCCATACAGCTTGCCGCCGATCTTGCAGCAATCGAAAAATGTTTCGGGAATCAGTTCTGTCAGGCCCGGCGTCTCCTTGATGAGGTCTGTCAGGTCGGCAAAAGCGTTCATCGCCACATCGCCGGAATAGCTGCTCATGTCGGTGAAGATCAGGTCATACGGCTCATTCGCCTGCACAATAACCTTGCGGCGGTCGCTCCAGCCGTCCCACGAGACGATTTGGAGATCCAGATGTACGCCAATCTTTTCTTCGAGGTAGGCGTTCACCTGCTCGGTCCAGGAAGCAAGGTTCGATGGCTCGCCGCCGCCCACCATGTACCAGGTAAGCGTGGGCACATCGCCGGAAGAACCGGTGGATGATGCAGGCTCGCTGCTATCCCCGGAGCTGCTGTCTGCCGGTGTGGAGCTGCCGCTGGAACTGGAACCGCTGCTGGACTGGGACGAAGATGTCCCGCCGCCACAGGCCGCCAACATTGTGCAGAGCATGCACAGCGCGAGGAACAGGGCAAATACTTTTTTCATGCGTTTTCTCCTCCTTAAATTGTGTGCGGGCGATTCGGAAACAGACCCGCATCTATCGTGCAGCGGCCGTGGATAGCGGCCGCGAACACACGGTTTTTATCCCTTCACCGCGCCAACCGTCATGCCGGAGATGAAATATTTTTGGAAGAACGGGTAGACACATGCGATAGGCACCGCCACGATAAACGCGATAGCCATACGCACGCTCTCCTGCGGCATGTTCTTTTTCAGGTCGCTGGCCGTTGTCAACAGGGCGGTTGGGTTCTTTGTCAGATAGGCGATACTGCCCTGGATGGAGTTCAGCATGGCCTGTAGGGATTTCAGCGAATCGCTGGAAATATAGAGCTGCGCCTGGAACCAGTCGTTCCAGTAGCCGAACGCTAAGAACAGGCCGATGGTCGCCAGAACAGGCTTTGAGATGGGCAGCACGATGCGGAAGAAGATCGTAAACTGCGACGCGCCGTCTATCTTTGCCGATTCAATCACCGCGTCCGGGATCGTCGTGCGGAAGAATGTGCGCGAGATCACCACGTTGAAGCTCGACACCGCCAGCGGCAGGATGAGGATCCAGATCGTATCGCGCAGGCCCAGAAGCTGCGTGTTGATGACATACGAGGCTGTCATGCCGCCACCGAATACCATCGGGATAAATACAAGCATCGTGAGGAAATTGTTCAGCTTATGCTCGGTGCGGGACAGCACATATCCCATCGTGGTGGTGAGCAGCACACCCAGCACCGTGCCCAGTGCCGTGACGAGTACGCTGATGCCCAGCGCGTGCAGGATGGTGTCCCGCTGGCCCCACAGGTAGCTGTACGCCTCGCCCGAAAATGTCTCCGCCGTCACCCAGAACTGGTACCCCTGCTGGCGCAGGACGCTGTTCTTTGTGAGCGAAATGATAAAGATGAAAATGATGGGCAGAAAGCACATCAGCGCCAGCAGCAGGAACAGGAGATTGAAAAGGATATTGGTGACAGGCTTGATGGAATTCAGCCGGTTCAGGCTGTCCTCCGGCTCGGCCTGCTTCGCTTTTTTCCGCGGCTTTACAGCTTTTGCATTCATGGGGCGTTCCTCCTTCCATACTTAGAACGGCGCGTCAAATCAGCGCGCTTGATTTATCGACCTTGCGCACCACGGCGTTGGCGGAAAGAATCATGATGCACCCCACCACCGACTGGAACAGCGAGGCCGCCGTCGTTTTGCCAAGGCTGACGTTCTGCGCGGTGAGCATCTGATAAATTTTTACGTCCAGCGTCGCCACCACAGGCGTCAGCGGCTGGTTCGCCCCGCGCGAGACCTGGTAGAACAGGCCGAAGTCGGAAGAAATGATGCGCCCAACCGACAAAATGAACATCATGATAATGATGGGCTGCAATCCCGGCAGCGTAATATAGCGCGCCTGCTGCGTCTTGCTGGCCCCGTCCAGCACCGCCGCCTCGTAGAGGCTGGTGTCGATGCCCGTGATAGCCGCCAGGTACACCACCATGCTGTAGCCGATGCCCTTCCAGATGTGCATGAACACAAGGATAAACGGCCAGTAGGCGGGCGTGCCATACCAGTTGATGTTCTGCCCGCCAAACGTGCGGATAACCGCGTTGAGCAGGCCCTTGTCTGTGATAAGGAACGCATACACGAAATAGCTTATGACGACCCAGCTCATGAAGTGGGGCATGAACATAAGCGTCTGGTACACTTTGGATTTGCGCTTGGAATAAATATTGCTGATCATCAGCGCCAGCCCCACCGGCAGCACGATGTCCAGCACGATGAAACACAGGTTGTACAGGATCGTGTTGCGCAGGATCTGCGGGAAATCGCGCAGGCCAAAGAAATATTTGAAGTTATCGAATCCTACCCAGTCGCTTTGAATCATGCTGGTAAGGAAACTTTTCCCTTCTACGATCTTGTAATCCTTGAATGCGAGGATGACGCCGAACATTGGTAAGTAGCAGAACAGGATGTACCATACCGTCGTGGGCAGAGCCAGGATGGTAAGTTCCGTGTCATCCCGCGTCCAGGAGAATTTCTTCTTTTTCTGGATGGCGGCTTCCGGCCTGCCCTTCTCTGCGCTGCGGCTGTTGCTCATGATTCATACCCCCTGCACCAAGTTTTCGCCCTTCGCCCAAAGCGCCGCCCAGAAATGCGGGCGGCGTGCGGTGTAAAGCGATTTTGTTGTGAATTTACCACAATATTTTTCTTTATCCGGTAAATTCTATGTGTATAGTATACAACACTCCACCCCCTTCTCCGATAGTATTTTTCTTGCTATAATTTAGTATAATCTTGACATTCTTCCCGTATGCCGCTTGACAGCCGCCAAAAAGATGGTTTAGTTAAAGGGAGGGCCTGTTCGCCGCAGGAGAACAATACCGTCAACACAGCCCGAAAACCGACGTTGTTTCCCCGCTCGTTTTCGAATGGTTTCACTATGCCTGCCTGGGCAGCATAAAAGGAAAGGAGGGCTTGCATTGGAGGCGATCGTATATCAGCCGCTGCCAATGGATAGCTGGGACTTTCCAGTGCGCGTGGCCGAGCGCTCCAACAAAGCCGCGGACATCAAGCTGTTTGAATGGCCGCTGCATTGGCACGAACAGATGGAGATACAATATGTCCTGGCGGGCGGCATTGAAATATACTGCCGCGGACGCCGCGAGTGGGTATACGCGGGGGACGTGTTTTTTGCCAACTGGTGCGATCCGCACTGCTCCACAGCCTTCCTGGACGGCACGCGCTATTATGCCATCCATTTGAACGTACAGTGGTTGATGCTGAGCGACGAGCAGCGCCTCGCCCACTACATCGACTACATGATGACGAATATGGACACTTTTCAGCACTTCATCCGGCAGGACAGGACGCTTTGCGCGCTGCTGAACGAGCTGATCGCGGAGCAGCGGCAAAAGCGGGTGGGCTACGAATTGAGCCTGATCGCGCTGGGATTGAAGATGCTGGTGCATCTGCGGCGCGAATGCGTGGTACCGCAGACGCCCGTCTCCAAAGCCGAGGCCGCGCGCGTGCCCCGGAAGCTCTCCGCGCCGGGCGGGCTTTCCACCAGCGCGCTTGGCTATAACCGCGAGATCCTTTACTATCTCTCGCACCACTATCAGCAGCCCCTTGATTTAGACAGCCTGGCGAAGGAAATAGGGCTGAACAAATTTTATATGTGCCGCATTTTCAAGCGCTTCACTGGGCGCTCGATCATCCAGTACCTGACGCACCTGCGGTGCTATATGGCTGTTTCGATCATCTCGAACGGCATTTCCGTCACCGAGGCGGCGGAGCGGACGGGTTTTGTGGATTATAACTATTTTTCCCGCGTGTTCAAGCGCGTGACGGGGCGTCGGCCCTCTGAGGTAGCCAGGGACGCCTGGAACGCAGACTCACCCCCCCCCCCCGTGATTCCACTGCATGGGGAAAGCAGCGCCCCGCCCACATAACGGGGAACATTTCCCACGCCTTAGCAGACAGGGCCGGAATGCGCACGAAATGCAATATTCTTAGGGTTGCGCACGCAAAACACGCACGAAATGCAAACTTCCCCCTTGACAAACCCCTCCCGTCTTGCGTATAATAAAAATAGAATGCAGATGTAGTTTAGTGGTAGAACTCCAGCCTTCCAAGCTGGTCGTGTGGGTTCGATTCCCATCATCTGCTCCAAAACGGGCCGCCCGGCTTCCTTTTCAGTGATTCGGGCGGCCATTTTTTTAACATAGCATTTCAGCAAACACACATTGGGTGGAACTCCTCTGCACCCGCGGGGCCGCACGGCATAGGGAGTGTCCAAACTGTGGAGCGATTTTCCGTGTATTTCCCCGCCCGCCGGGCGTGGAATACACAAAAACTCCCTGTTTTGGCCGCTCCCCCCGGCATACCGCCGCACACACGAGCGCGGGGAAGCTGCAAAGTCGATGTGCGCTTTTTTGTGTGCGGCAAATCCGCCCTTTTCCCTATCGCGGAGCAAGAGGGGATTCCAAAGGGACTGCGTCCCGTTGGCGGAGTCCAGAGGCAGAGCCTCTGG
>CANCXY010000225.1 GCA_947381875.1 uncultured Clostridia bacterium
GGATCGTTTCCGCCTGCTGGCGCGCCTCATGGATGACGCTCTCCCCCATGCGCTGGGCGTTTAGAAGCGCCGTTTTCAGTGTCTCCTCGTCGTTTCGGTACTGGTCGACCTTCTCGGCAAGGATGTACATTTTCTTTTCCGCGTCCTCCTTGTCTTTCCGGGCGCGTTCCAGTTCACCCTGAAGGCGTTCCAGTTCCGCCGCCACTTTGTCGAGATAGGCGTCCACTTCCTCCGGCCTGTAGCCGCGCATCACCCTGTCAAAGGTAACATTGTGGATGTCGCTGACGTTCATTGAGACTCATCTCCCTCAATATTCAAGATAGGACACAAAGGTGCGGCCCTTACGGCTGCGCGCGCCTGTGCCGCATAATCTATATTTACCATAACCCCGGACGCTGAATCTGTCGTTTTCATACACCTCGCTGTGCGCGGATGCCATTGGCACATGGTTGACCTCCACAGCGCCGCCCTGGATCAGGCGTGCGGCCTCGGCGCGGCTGACATGCAGCATCGCGGCCAGTACCGCGTCCAGGCGCAGGGAAGCGACGCTCGCTGTCTTTTCCTCCGGCTGGGGTATGGGCGGCAGCGCCTCCGCCGATGCCGTGCGCACGCGCGCGGCACAGCGTCCCACGCTCGTCAGATCCTCCAACAGCAGGGGCGCGATGCGGGGGAGCGCAAAAACATACGCGCCGTTCGGGCAGGGCAGGATATCGCCGAGGCATTCACGCTTGATGCCAAGCGATAACAGCGCGCCTAAATAGTCCCTATGCGTCAGGGCGCGCTCCGCATGAGGCGTTTCGATGAAAAGCGTCTCGGTCAAAGGGGCCTGTGGTGGCACGTCCTGGTACAGGCAAAGTATGCGGCGCTCCGCCTCCGGGTACCCGCCGTCCAGCACATAGCTTTCAAAACGCAACGGCGCAAGCGCCGCGTAGGCCAGAGCCTGCTCGCGGTCGCTCAGGAAAGCCGTCTGGCGGACGCCGCCGCGCGCCGCGACCGCCTGCGCCATCTCCCCAATGCGGCGCACCAGCATACGCTCGCTGTCATCCTTAGGGGGGATATAGCCCCGCTCGCTCAAAACAGTACCCCGTTGTCGTCCAGGTTATTGAGGATATCCCCGGAAACGTCCACATAATACGGCGCGACGATATAAATGCCGCTGGCGACCACTTCCAGATGGCCCCGGTTGGCATAGGCCGCGCCCGCGACAAAATCAATGATGCGGCGGCTCAATTCTGACCCGGCGGCCTCCAGGTTCAGCACAACGGTGTGCTTAGCGTTTACATGGTCGGCAATGCCGGAGACTTCGTCGAATTTTTCCGGCCGCACCAGGACCATCTGCGGCTGTGAGGGCGACATGTTCACAACCCTGCTCGGCTTCATGCTTACCTCTGGTTCCGGTTCCGGGGCATAGTCCTCAGGCTGCTGGTACTCCATCGTATTGTCGTCGACGTAATCCTGGTCGTCTTCCTCGTAATCACTGTCGTCCGGCACACCCATCATATTTTTGACTTTATCAAAAAAACCCATGCGAAAATTCTCCTTCTCCTCAGCTTGATCGCAAACAGTTTGCGGACAAGACCCCACGCGCTCTGTGCGGCACATAGAATCCACAGCGGCCTTTTTACAGAGCGCTATTATCCATATTATCCCTGTTTTTGTGCCGGATGTCAATAAACAGATGCAAATTTATCAAAAAGAGCCGCGTCTTGTACACCAGGAAGTGGCTGAAACAAAAAGTTTTTGTGTATTTCCCCGCCCTATGGGCGGGGAAATACACGGAAAATATCTCTGGGGATAGAAAACTATAAAATCTTTTCGTCGTGCAGGTCCGAACCCCGCACGACTACCCTGTCGTACAGCCGCACCTCGTTCACGCCCTTTTCGTAATTGAACGGCACAAGGAAATAGTCACTGTCCTCAAACAAAATCGAGACGTTCCGTTTGTACAGCACGTTGCCGAACTGCACATACACGCAGTTCTGGCCCTCCACGATATGCAGCGCCTCCTTGTCGATGCGGATGCCGTCATAGGTTGCAAAGGTGATCTCCGCTTTCTCATGCTCCAGCGTCACAACAGCGTCATTGATATGGTCGCATAGGAGCGCCACCTTTGCCATATCGCCTGCCTCGTCCACCGACACGCTCACGACGGTGGCGGGCAGCTTTTCGCTGGAAACGTTGGGAAACGAAAGCTCCACGCGCGCGCCCTCGCGGAATTTCTGCGCCTGCCGCGCGCTGACAAGGCCATAATAGTACCAGCGGTAATCCAGAATCAGCTTTCCCACCGTGCCCGCGCCGTTATTTTGGGCGGGCTGGGCCAGCGCGTCGCTTAACTGCGCGGGCGTCATCGCAGCAAGTTCCTCAGGGGAAAACTGCTGCTTTTCGCTGTCCTGCGCGGAGACAAAATAGCCGGTCGCCGGAGCATAAATGGGCGTATAAGCGCTGGCGGACTGGGCGGCGTCGCGCTGCGAGATGAGCATCTCGACGCGGGCATTGAAATTCTCCGCCGCACCCGTGGTGAGCAGGAGCTGGTTCTGCGCCAACTGGATGGACGCGCGTGCGGAAGAAAGCCCCGCGAAATTGTTGCCCTCCGCCAGCTCCTGCACGGCGTAAACACCCTGCTGCACCTGGCCCATCAGCGCTTCCACATCCATGCCGTCGCCGGAGACCGACTGGGTCTTTTCCAACAGCACCAGCTCCTCCGAAAGCCGCTCCGCCAACTGCTTGTTTTGCGCGCCGCCCGCGCTCGCGAAAAGGCACGCCACTTCCTCCCCCGCCGCCACGCGCTCGCCGTTCCCGGCCTGGTAGCCAAGCACGCCCGTACCCGTGAGCGGCACCTCCATTTCATTCAGCGCCAGCAGCCCGTCACAGACAACAGTGTCAGACATGGTATAGGCGACAGCCGTCTGCACCGTGATATTGGTGCGCACCATCAGCACGAATTGGATGCCGATATAGGCGATGGGCAAAAGCAGCAGCAGCGCCGCCGCCCACTGGCGCAGGAAATGCCTTTTTCTCTTGTGCGTCGATCTCTCATTCATCGTCCCCGATTCAGATCCTTTATCTCAATTTTTTCTCCGGCAGCTGTCCCGCCCAGCCACAGCGCGGCGGCCTTTTGCACAAGCGTGGGGTCGTCCGCCGTCAGCCAGACAATCCCCTCCATATGCCGGAACCATGTCAACTGCCGTTTGGCGTAGCGGCGTGTCGCCTGCTTGAGCGCGGCGGTACAGGCGGCGAGCGTCTGCGTATTTTCCCAGTATGGGAAAAACTCTTTGTAGCCGATGGCCTGCGCGGCGGTTGCATAGGTGTCCTGGTGTTCATAGACCATGCGCGCCTCCGTCAAAAGGCCCTGCCCGATCATGGCGTCGACCCGTTCGTTGATACGCGCGTAGAGCTGTGCCCGTTCAGGAAAGGCAAGGCCGATCATCAGTGGATGGTATGGCTTTTGCGCCGGGCGGGAGCGGACCAGGCGCTCACTCATCGTTTCGCCTGTCTGCGCATGCCATTCCAGCGCGCGTATGATACGCTTGTGGTCGGCGGCACACAGCTTTGCGGCATAGGCCGGGTCGACCTGCGCAAGGCCTTTCAGCAGCGTCTCCGCCCCCTGCCGCTGCAGCTCCTGTTGCAGGCGCGCGCGCAGGGCGGGGTCGCTTTTTACTTCTGTAAAGTCTATCCCATTTACAAGGCTTTCGATATACAACCCCGTGCCCCCCGCGACGATCGGCACATGGTTCCGGCGGCGGATTTCCTCGATCGTCCGGGATGCCAGGCGCACATAATCGGCGACGGAAAAGCGCTCCTCCGGGGGAAGGAACCCGCTTAGATGATAGGGGATCCCCTCTGTCTCCGCCTCCGACGGTTGCGCGGTGCCGATGGGAAGCCCCTGATAGATCTGCATGGAATCTGCCGAGACGATTTCCCCGTCCAGCCGTTTGGCAAGCGCCAGGGCCGCGGCGGTTTTCCCTGTCGCGGTCGGCCCGCAGATCACCAGCAGGTCAGCCCAGCCTGCCAAAGCGTTTTTCCAGCTCCTTTCGGGTCATTTTCCATACGATGGGGCGTCCGTGCGGGCAGAAAGGCGGCGTTTTCCCCCCAAGGATATTTTCCGCCAGGCGCATCATCTCCTCGGTGTGCGTCCTATCCCCCGCCTTGATGGCCGCCCGGCAACACAAAGAGGCAAGCACCCACTCCTTTTTCTCGCTCGTGGCGGCATACGGATCCAGCATCAGCCTGCCTGCCAGCTCTGTGATCAGATCCTGCACGTTCTCCGGCGCGACATCCGCCGGGATGGTCCGCACCACAACGCAGCCGTCGCCGAAATCGTCTACTTCCACGCCGTTATCCTGTAAAAGTGCCTGGCTTTGTAGCAGCGCGTCCTTCTCCTGGGCCGCGAGCTGTACCGTCACAGGTGTCAGCAGGAACTGGCTGCTGACTTTCCCCTGCACCGCTGTCAGGGCCTCATAAAGGATGCGCTCATGCGCCGCGTGCTTGTCCAGGAAACACAGATCGTCACCGTATTGCGCGATCAAATAGGTGCCGAACACTTCTCCGACCAGAAGCAGCACAGGGCGATCCTCCCCGCCCAAAGGGGCAAAGTACGTCTGGGCCGGTTCCTCCTTCGGCGGCGCGGGCGGCGGCCCCGCCTCATCCTCGACCTGGATATTCAGCGCCCTGCTGACGCGGTACGGCAGCGGCGCGCTCTCCAGTGCGTCAGGCGCGGGGTCGTCGTGTTTCAGGACGTAGACCGGCATTTCCAAATCGGTCGGTTTCGCGTGGATTTCCGGCGTGATACAGCCGCGCAGCAACGGCGCGGCTGTTTCCGAGGCGTCCCCGACGTCCTCCGGCGGCAGCGAGGCTTTTTCCGATTCTTGTGCAGCAGACGGCTCCACAGGATGTTCCACAGGCGGCGCGGGTACAACAGGTTTTTCCTCTGTCGCTTTCGCGCCCGCTGCTGGGGGCGCACCCTGTATCTGTGTAAAAACAGCGTCTTTCACGCTCTGATATACCGCGTCGAATACATCCCGCTCCTGCGCGAAACGGATTTCTGTTTTGGCCGGGTGAACGTTGACATCTACCAGCGCGTGCGGCATATCCAGGAACAACACGCAGCCGGGATATTTCCCCTGCATAGTGACGCCCTTATAGGCCGCCTCCAGCGCCGCCATCATCGTGCGGTCCTTGACAAAGCGCCGGTTCACATAGAAAAACTGCATACCCCGGCTGGCGCGCGATTCCTGAGGCAGCGTGACAATACCGTGTACCGTGTACTGCCGCACGGCGCTCTGCACGGGGAGCGTAGCCTTGGCAAAGTCGCGCGAAAGCACGGCATAAGCGGCGCTGAGCAGGTTCCCGTCGCCGGGTGTCTGGAACTGAGGCTTTCCCTCCCGCACGAACTTGAACGCCGTTTCGGGGTGTGAAAGGGCCAGTTGCCGGACGATATCGGCCACATAGTTTCCCTCGCTTATGTCCTTTTTCAGAAATTTCATCCGTGCGGGCGTGTTGTAGAACAGGTCGCGCACTGTCACCGTCGTGCCGACGGGGCGGGCGGATGGTTCGATTCCCTGCTCTACGCCGCCGGATATGCGGTAGAGGTACGCGAACTCATCGGCGGCGGTACGCGTGAGCAGCTC
>CANCXY010000226.1 GCA_947381875.1 uncultured Clostridia bacterium
TCGAGCCGGACGCCGCCATGCTTTCGGGCATCGGCGACGGCGCTGTAAAGCTGAATCAGGCAGTACCGGGGTATTTCGGGAAGGAAAACCTGCGCGCACTGACAGGCGTGGACGCGGAGGGCTGACGGATGGAGGATATTGCACCGGCGCTGCTGGAAACGATCCGCGCCGTGTTCCTTTCCTTTCTTGGGGACGATAAGCCGACGCAAAACACCTACGAGGCCGCTGGCGATTATGCAGACCGCGTGGGCGCGGCGCTGGCGCAGGCGTTTGCAAAGCATCTTTCCGGCACGCTGCCGGATGGGAAAATGTACTGGAACATTGCGCGGCGCGTCGTGGGGCCTCTGCTGAAAGAAGATCATGCCCTGTGCGCCGGGGCCGCCGCCAAGGTGCAAAAGGCTCTGAACGAAGCGGCAGGCATCGGCCTTGCCGTTCAGGAAGTCACTCCAGACGAAAGCCGCATTGACGGCATTTTGCAGGGGCTTTGCGCGGCAGAAACATACACAGGCGCGGCACATCTGCTGAGCGCACCAGTGCTGGAAAATTTCAGCCGCGCGGCGGTTGATGAAACGCTGCGCCGCAACGTGGAGGCCCATGCCCGCGCCGGACTGCGCCCGCGCATTGTGCGCACGGCGGAAAACAAATGCTGTGCGTGGTGTGCGGCGCTGGCGGGGGCGTATGACTACCCGGATGTGCCGAAGGATGTATACCGGCGGCATGCGCGCTGCCGCTGTGTGGTCGAGTATGACCCCGCGACGGGAAGACGGCAGAATGTGTGGACAAAGAAGTGGACAACAGAAGAAGAATCTGTTATACTGGGAAAAAGAAAGTGGATGGGGGCGGAACCAGGCACTGCGTACACCCGCCCCGGTGTGGTGCGCGTCCGAAATTCCGAGCTTCCGAACGGCTTGCCGCTGCGAGGCAAGCCGGGGTCCATAGTGGACAAAACCGACGGTTTTGGCAAAGTGCTACAACGGCGCATCTATGATGGAGACGGGTTGGCGGCGGTGGATTACGATACAAGCGACCACAATTTACCACAAGCACATCCGACCGGAGCGCATAAACACGTTTTTAATCATCAAAAAAGAAACCCACACGGCAAGCCACTTCCCTTAACAGAAGAAGAACTGGAAGTAAATGCAGACATCATACAGCATGGAGTAAACTATCATGACAAAAAATGAATTGGTTAAAAAAATTGAAAATGGGCGAGACATTCTGTTTGATGTCTGTGGAAAGCACTATACGATTTTGACATGGTGCGAGAAAGGCATTGGTATTGATGAACAGCACCCGAACGATACGGATTTGACGTACTATGCCACTGCAAAAGACCTTGTAGAAAATTTTAAGGTCAACGGAGTTCCGCTGGAAAACCTCGCCGCCGAAGTGCGGATAACCGATTATAGTTAAAAAATGATTGCTGTTATCCTATAACAATCCTTTTTTCGGGGGTATTATGGCTAAAGATGATTACCACGTCCTCGCCTACAAAATCCTTGCTTATCTGTATGTACAGCTGAAAGCAGGCGAGGATGTCAGCGCACAGATGATCTCGGCGGACAGCCCTTTACTCGGCGTAAACAGCCGCTACTGGCTCTATATCATGGAAAATTTGCAGGCGGAGGGATATATCCGCGGCCTGTCGTTTGAACACGCGTGGGGTAATGAAGTTTTTGTACAGGGCCTGGATGACTGCGAAATTACCCCGGCGGGCATCGCGTATCTGTGCGACAACGGATTTCTGGAAAAGGTAAAGCAATTCTTAAAGGACGTAAAAGAGATTACGCCCTTTGTTTGAACCCCCAGCAAAGCGCCCGCCATCCGGCCCGGCGCTTTTTTGCTGCCTAAAAACCCCCGAAAGAAGGTGGCGCCCTTGCGGGTATGAAGCATCCGGCACACGGAAAGGCGGTGAAAGTATGGCTGCACCGCGCACAGGGCGGCAGACACCTACGCAGAGCGTCGTACTGCCGTATGAATCCTCCCACGGCGAGGAAGCGGCGGCGCTGTATGAAACAACAGGCCGCACGCCGGGGCAGTGGCAAAGGCTGCTGCTGGAGGATATCCTCGCCGAGAATGCCGACGGCCTGTGGGTACATACGAAATTCGGCTACAGCGTCCCGCGCCGCAACGGCAAAAACGAGATTGCGGCCATGCGCGAGCTTTGGGGGCTTGCCCACGGCGAGCATATCCTGCACACCGCCCACCGAACCACCACCAGCCATGCCGCGTGGGAACGCCTGTGCGCTCTGCTGGACAAAGCGAAGGTCGCATATACGTCCATCCGCGCCGCCGGGCGCGAGAGTATCCGCATAGAGGGCGGCGAGGGGCGCGCTGATTTCCGCACACGTTCCTCGAAAGGCGGTTTGGGCGAAGGCTTTGACCTGCTGGTAGTCGACGAAGCACAGGAATACACCGACGACCAGCAAAGCGCGCTGAAATACGTCGTGACAGACAGCAAAAACCCTCAGACGCTTTTCTGCGGCACGCCCCCAACGCCCGTTTCCTCTGGTACGGTGTTCCTGAAACTGCGCCGCGCGGCCCTGCGCGGGGAAACGCAAAACACCGGCTGGGCAGAATGGAGCGTAGAGCGCCAGACGGATCCGCATGATGTGAACGCCTGGTATGAGACAAACCCCAGCCTCGGCACGATTTTCACGGAACGCAGCGTCGCGGATGAAATCGGCACGGATACAGTTGATTTCAATATCCAGCGTCTGGGGCTGTGGCTGCGCTACAATCAGAAAAGCGCCATTTCCCGTGCTGAATGGGACGCGCTGAAATGCGGGGCGCTGCCCGCGCTGTCCGGCAAGCTGTTTGCGGGCGTCAAGTTCGGCCACGACGGCGAGGCGGCGGCGCTGTCAGTCGCCGTGCGGACAAAAGACGGGCGCATATTTGCCGAGGCCATCGACTGCCGCCCCATGCGCGACGGCCTGGCGTGGATTGTCGATTTCCTGCGCCGCGCGGACACGGCCAGCGTCACTGTGGACGGCGCGAACGGCCAGCAGCTTTTGTCACAGGCCATGCGGGACGCAAAACTGAAAGCACCGCTGCTGCCTACGGTGAAGCAGGTGATTGTCGCAAATGCCACCTTTGAACAGGCGCTTTTTGCGGGTACGCTGTGCCATATGGGACAGCCCGCTTTGGCGCAGGCTGTAGCGAACTGCGAAAAGCGCGCCATTGGCACGGGCGGCGGCTTTGGCTACCGCGCGCTGCTGGACGGCGTGCGCATTGAGCTGATGGACAGCGTGATCTTAGCTGTCTGGCAGTGCTTACAGCGCAAAGAGAAAAAAGTGCAGAGGATTGACTATTGAGGGGAGGCTTCGGCCTCTCCTTTTTGGTACAAAGCCGGAAGGCGGAGAAATGTAAAAATCAATTTCAAGGAGGCTCTATGATGGACGATTTTACCCCCATCGAGACGCAGGAAGCGTTTGACGCAGCCATTGCCGAAAAGCTGGCACCCTACGCCGACTACGACGCCGTAAAAGCACAGGCGGCGGAACTGGCACAGCAGCTTGCGGAGGCCAAAGCACAGGCGGAAAAGTACGCGGGCTATGATGAAAAACTGGCCGCGCTGCAAAAGGAAGTACACGGCCATGAAACGCGCGCACTGCGCCAGAAAATCGCCTATGAAACAGGCATCCCATTTGAGCTGGCCGACCGCATCCGCGGCGAATCCGAGGAGGATATCCGCAAAGACGCCGCCCTGCTCTCGCGCTACACCACAAGCAGCAAATGGACCGCGCCGCTCGCGGACACAGGCCCCGCCGGAAAATCCCCCGCCGAAGCCGCCATGCGCACGATGCTCCAGCATCTGACGGGCGATAACGTTTGAACCCCATCCGCTGAAAACCACAAAACAAGGAGGCAGAATCTATGGCAGACGTATTGAGCAAAGGGGCGCTGTTCCCCGAAGAACTGATCCCCGATCTCATCCAGAAAACCAAAGGCCAGAGCGCGCTTGCGAAGCTGTGCGCGGCAAAGCCCATCCCCTTCAACGGCCAGAAGGAATTTACGTTCACCCTGGACAAGGAGATTGACGTGGTGGCCGAAAACGGCGCGAAAAGCAAGGGCGGCATGACGGTATCCCCCGTCACCATCGTGCCGCTGAAGGTGGAATATAGCGCGCGCATTTCGGATGAGTTCCGCTATGCAAGCGAGGATGCGCAGCTTGATATCCTTTCCGCGTTCAGCGAGGGGTTCGCGCGTAAACTGGCGCGCGGGCTTGACCTGATGGCGTTCCACGGCATCAACCCGCGCACGGGCACGGCCAGCGCGGTGATTGGCGGCAACCACTTTGACGCGAAGATCACGAACGCCGTCACCATTGCCGCGAAGGACAAGCCGGACGATAACATCGAGGCGGCCATTGCGCTGGTGCAGGCGGCGGAAAACGACGTAACCGGGCTTGTACTGGCCCCTGCGTTCAAAAGTGCCCTGGCCGCACAGACAAAGGCGGACGGCGCAAAGCTCTACCCGCAGCTTGCCTGGGGGGCCGCGCCGGGCGAAATCAACGGCCTGCGCACCGAGACGGCCAGCGCGCTTGCCGCAAACAGCAGCCTCGACCGCGCGCTTATCGGCGATTTTGCGAACTTTTTCCGCTGGGGCTACGCAAAGCAGATCCCCATCGAGCTGATTCCCTACGGCAACCCGGACAACGACCCCACCCTCGGCGACCTGAAAGGCCACAACCAGGTGCTTTTGCGCGCGGAGGCGTACCTCGGCTGGGGTATCCTCGACCCGGCGGCGTTTTCCTTCATCAAGGCCGCCGCGCCGTCCGGCGAATGAGCGCCGGGGCGCTGTATGCCACGGCCAACGACCTCTCCGCGCTCTGGCGTCCGCTGACGGGCACGGAACAGGCGCGGGCCACCGCGCTGTTGGAAGTTGTTTCGGCGTCTTTGCGCAGCGAGGCGTCCCGGCGCGGCGTCGACCTGGACGCTCGGTGCGCCGCCGACGCCGACCTTGCCCTTGTGGCAAAAAGCGTCGCCGTAGACGTGACCGCCCGCGCGCTGATGACCTCCACGAGCGCCGAACCCCTCACGCAGTTTACCCAGACAGCGGGCGGCTACAGCGCATCGGGCACGTTCCTTGTGCCGGGCGGAGGGCTGTTTATCAAACGCTCAGAGCTGGCGCGGCTGGGCCTGTGCCGTCAAAAAGTGGGGGTGATTGAGCCGTATGGCAAACCTGATTAAAGGCGTCCCCGTTACGCTGTATGAAAAAGAGCAGGCGGGCACGGATGAAATGCACGCGCCGGTTTTCCACGAAAAAACCGTGATTGTTGAAAACGTGCTGATAACCCCGTTATCCTCCCAGGAAGTGACGGACACGCTGAACCTGTACGGCAAGCGCGCGGAATATACGCTGTGTATCCCGAAGGGCGATGCGCACCGCTGGGAGGACAGCCGCGTTTCGTTTTTCGGGCAGGATTTCTATACTGTTGGCTTTGCGCAGCAGTACATTGAAGCCAATGTTCCGGGGCCGTGGAACAAGACGATAAAGGCGGCGCGCTATGGGTAACGTACATATTGAACTGAACAGCGCGGGCGTGCGGGAACTTCTGCGCTCCCCGGAAATGATGGCCGTATGCGAGGGGCA
>CANCXY010000227.1 GCA_947381875.1 uncultured Clostridia bacterium
TTTGACGACAATACATCTACTTCTGTCAGTTTCAAGATTGCCAAAAATCCCGATCCAACGGGAAAAAATCAACTGGTTTCTCTTGATGGAAAAACTGTTTATGCGACTTTGGCCAAAGATGGCGAAGTAACCAAGACGGAACTCGGAAATGCCATTAATCTTGCACTGAACAAAACTGACCTTGCCGAGGAGTTCAAAATTACAGTCGGTTCGGATAAGGTAAAATTGGAAGCCTTGAAAAACGGTACAAGCGGGCGTTCAGTGCTTAGTTTTGATGTGACAGCGCAGGGCGCTGATGGCACGGCAAAAAAATATTTGACAGATCTCAGTGCCACAACGCCTACAACTGCCCTTGGTGTAGCGACAACTGCTGGCGTAGACGATGGCATTGAAATTAAAGCTGACGATCTTATTGAGTACAACGGCACTAATGCAGAAGATGCCATCTTTACCATCAACGGCCATAAGTTCGTTATTCTGGCAGATGACAACGACCCGAATACGGCGGCAGCAGCTAATTCTACAAATCAAGAATATTTGCGCGCCGTAGCTGGCCTTGGCAGTGATGTAACAGTCCTCGTGGGTGGTCTTGGCGGCTTAAAGGGCGGCGATGATGCAACTGCTCCTGATGGCTCTGGCGCCACAGATGCCGCGAACAGCAACTTCAAGCAGAATATTGCAGCGATTGCAGAAGTTACCGGTTTAAAAGTAACAAATACAATCGCGGGTGATGGAAATACCGTAAACGCAAACGAGGGTATCCGCCTGAGCCTGAGCAACAAGAAGGTACAGGGCAAGGGCCTGACGTTGCAAATCGGCGATACCGCAGACAGCTTCAACAAAATGACAGTTTCTGTCAACGACATGAGCGCAAAAGGTCTGGGCCTGGATGGCTTGAAAAAGACAGGCATCATGACCGAAGCCAGTGCAAGCGACGCGATTGATACGATCAAAACGGCTATCAATACAGTTTCCAGCCAGCGCGCGTCTTTGGGCGCCCTCCAGAACCGCCTCGAACACACCATCAACAACCTGGACGTAGCCGCAGAGAACCTCTCCGCCGCCAACAGCCGCATCCGCGACACCGACATGGCGAAGGAAATGATGAACTATACGAAGATGAACGTCCTCGTACAGTCCGCACAGGCCATGCTCGCGCAGGCGAACCAGCAGCCGCAGAGTGTGCTCCAGCTCCTGCAATAATTCCCGCAAACCGTACATTCTCGGAATTTTCAGCAACCCAGTGTTCCCCAACAGGGGCCGCTATTCGGCGGCCCCTGTTTTTGCTGTTTCCCGCCTCCTCAAAATATACCCCGCCGTCTCCGAAAAAATTGTGAAAAAAGCCGAAAAACCCGATTGCAAGAACGGAAATTTTCTGGTATACTTACAAGAGGATCGATCATGATATTTGCCGCCCTTGTGCGGCAAGGGGAAAGGAGGGGACTGGTAATGCCGTTCATTAAGGAATCCTTTTTATTCCGTCTGTTCAGGCAAAAAGAAGAAAGGGATAAGGCCAAGCAGGAGCAGCAGCCCGCCGAGCAGGCGGAACCTGCGGCATCTGCGGAGCCTGCCGCACAGCTTCCCGAGGAGAAAGAGCCGGAACAGCGGCCCGCGTTGGTGGTGGACCTGCCAAAGGACCACTCCCTGTATAAGCTGTGGAACATCTACAGCGAACAGACAGGCTGGCAGCCTGAACCAAGCCTCGTGATGGCGGACGACGACGGCACGATCTTTGAGGAAAAGGAAGGCCAAGCAGAGCTGGTGCGTCTGCGCATTGCCATCAATTCATCGGCCAAGACGCGCGTGGAGCGCATCCGCGTGGCCCAGAAGACGGAAGGGAAACCTGAGGAGGGGAAAGAGGCGCCACCCCCGCCCCTGCCCGATTTCGACGCCGAACCGCGCGTGTTCATTACCAAGAGCGGCACAAGCGCGTGGGTGCTTGTCTATCCGCCCGTGGGCAACGGGAGGGAATTAGACGACAGCCTGCTCCGCCAGGCGCTGGATGCGCAGAATGTGAGCTTTGGTTTGCAGGACGAGGCGCTGAAAGCCCTGCCCAAAGCCGGCGACCGCTATTTCCGCCTAATCCTTGCAGCCAAAGGCCAGAGGCCCGTGAACGGCGACGACGGATATGTAGAGGACGAGTTCCCGCGCACGCAGGAACGCAAGCTGAAAGTAGACGAACACAACCATGTCGACTATATGAACATCGACTTTATCCACAATGTGGCGGAGGGCGGCGTCATATGCCATATCTTCGACCCCACCGACGGCACGCCAGGCCGCACAGTGCAGGATAAGGCTATCCCCGCAAAGAAGGGCAAATCCCCGGATATCCCCAAAGGCACCAACACGAAGGTCTCCGAGGACGGCAAGTCGCTTGTCGCGACGATGGCCGGACATGTGGAGTTCAGCGGCCGCGATTTCCAGGTGAAGCCTGTCCTGACAATCCCCGGCAACGTGGATTTTTCAGTGGGCAATATTGATTTTGTGGGCGACGTGCGTATCCGGGGCGATGTGTGCAGCGGCTTTACAGTAAAAGCATCCGGCACCATCAATGTGGACGGCGTTGTGGAGGCTTCCACGATAGAGGCGGGCAAGGATTTGATCCTGGCGAAGGGCGTGCAGGGAAACGGCCAGGCCGTCATACGCGCGCAGCGCAATGTATTTGCAAAATACCTGGAAAACAGCAGCATCTATGCCCGTGTGAACCTGGAAACGGAATGCCTCATCAACTGTGAAGTATACTGCGGCGGCGGCGTATCGGTGAAATCGGGGCATAAGAGCATCATCGGCGGCAAGGTATCGGCGGGGCACGAGGTCAATGCCGGGGTAGTCGGGTCCCGTGTGGGCAACCAGACGGAGATTATGTTGGGTGGCTCCCCCTGCGACGCGTTCGACTATGAGGAGCTGGACCGCGAGATAGAGGAGCTGGAACAGTTGATCGTGCGCACGGAGCGCCAGCCGGACAGCCCCGACAAGGCTGGCCGCCTGCTGAAGCTGCAAATTCAGCTTGCGGAAAGCCGGCAAAAGCTGCAGGCCGCGCATGAGGAACGGCGCGAGCAGGAGCTGGAAAACGGGATAGAAGAACAGCCCAGCACCATCTGCCGTTTCCGCACGGATACGGTTTATCCCGGCACCATTCTGACGATGGGCGACCAGATCCACCGCTTTACGGAAAAGCTGTCGCCCTGCCACGCGTCCCTGCTGGAAGGGGAGATCCATTTTAATATAACGTAGGAAAAGAGGATATGTCCAGGCCGCGGAGATAGTTCCCTGTGTTTCTCCGCGCACAGGGCGGGGAAACACAAGGAACCTTTGCGCTGGACGCTCCCAGGAAAAACACTGCCTGGGAAAGGAGGGAGCCTTACGGATACTGCATTGACCAAGGAAGAATTGGCAGAAATGCTTGACCGCGCGATGCGGGAGGTGACGGAGCAGACGGTAGGCGTCCGGCTCCACACGGGCGAAAAACAGCTCAGTGAAGAACTTTGCACAGTGCAGATCAGTTTTAACAAGGGGCTTCACAGCAGCTTGTCATTGTGCGCGGAAATAGCGTTGATGGAACGCCTGGCCCGCGGGATGTTTGGCGATGATATCCGGGGGATGCAGGATATTGAGGATTTCGCGAAAGAATATCTGAATATCCTGTGCGGCAAGGTGGTTCATTTCCTATACCACGCCACTCACATAGGCGCAAGTTTTGGCGTGCCGGTGTTTTATCATGGCCGCTGCGCGCTGAAGGATCACAAAATGCAATTTGTGCTGACATATTTGGATGAACAGCAGGGCGTCGCGCAGCTTGCGCATCTTGTGCCCTGTGTTTGAAAGCCCAAAAAGGGTGTAACATAGGAAAAAGGGGCGAATGCAGCAATGGCGAAAAGAATAATGGTGGTAGATGATTCCCGGATGATCTACCTGCAAATGAAAAACCTGCTGGAGGGCACGGGATATGAGGTGGCCGCCTACTGCCGGGACGGAGAAGAAGCGGTCATAGAGTATGAAAAACTCGCGCCCGATCTGGTAACGATGGATATTATTATGCCGGGCATGGACGGCATGGAGACAGCGCAGGCGATCCTGACGCTGCACCCAGACGCCAACATCGTGATGGTATCCTCTCTGGCGTATGATGAAACCTACGAGGAAGCGGAGCGGATCGGAGCAAAAGGCTTTATTGACAAACCCTTTGACAGGGAACAGGTGCTGAGGGTATTTGCCAAAGTCCTGGGCGGGGAGCCAAAAGCAGGGGAAGCATAAATTCGGAGCCGCGGGAAATCGTGATTCCCGCGGCTGTTTTTTGAAGGGAGAATATGGAACTGAAAGAATTTTTTGACCAGAGCCCGAAAGCGGCGTTGGCTTTTTCGGGCGGCGTGGATTCGGCGTATCTGCTTTACGCCGCCGCACAGTGCGGGGCGGACGTGCGGGCGTATTTTGTACGTTCCGCGTTCCAGCCCGCCTTTGAATATGAGGACGCCATGCGTCTGGCGCGCGGCCTGCGCGTACCGCTGACGGTGCTGCCGGTGGATATTTTGAGCGACCCGGCGGTAGCCGCCAACCCGCCGGACCGCTGTTATCATTGCAAACGGCTATTGTTTGGCGCGATTGCCGAAGCCGCCCGTAAAGACGGCTATACCCTGTTGCTGGACGGCACAAACGCATCCGATGACGAGGGCGGTCGCCCCGGCATGCGGGCGCTGCGGGAGCTATCGGTGCGCTCCCCCCTGCGGGAATGCGGCCTGACGAAAGAGGAGATACGCCGCCGTTCCCGTGAAGCGGGGCTGTTTACATGGGACAAGCCCGCCTATGCGTGCCTTGCTACGCGCGTGCCGTCCGGTATTCCATTGACGGCGGAACGGTTGCAAAACACCGAGGCGGCGGAGACGTTCCTGTCCTCACTGGGCTTTACTGATTTCCGTGTGCGCCTGCTGAACGGCTGCGCCCGCGTTCAAATCTTAGCGCCGCAGATGCCATTGGCCCTGAAACATCGGCGGAAGATCGTGGAGGAATTGAAACGATACTACAGCGGCGTACTGCTGGACCTGGAGGCGCGGGATGAATAACGATATGAAAAGCATTTTAGAGGCGGTGCAGGCTGGCGGGCTTACCGTAGAGGAAGCGTTGCTGAAGCTGAAACAAAAGCCGTTTGAGGATATCGGCTATGCCAAAGTCGATTTGCACCGCAAACTGCGCCAGGGCGCGGCGGAGGTAATCTATGGCGCGGGGAAAACGCCGGAACAGATCGAGGGCATTGTATCCGCCATGCGCCGGAACGGGCAGGAAACCATCCTCATCACCCGCATGGCCCCAGAAGCCGCCGAACAGGTGGGACAGGGCCATCCGCTGAATTATCATGCCGAGGCGCGGGTGGGCATTGTAGGGCCGCTGCCGTCCGCCGATGGGATAGGGGAAATCGTCGTCGCCACAGGGGGCACAAGCGATATCCCCGTGGCGGAGGAGGCCGCGCTCACCGCGCAGGCACTGGGCAA
>CANCXY010000228.1 GCA_947381875.1 uncultured Clostridia bacterium
CGTCTGCCATTCGTTACCTCCTTTTTTAATTTCGTGAATGTTGCACAAATCTTGCACTAAAACTTTGTTACTATTTTTTCGCCTCCCTCCCGGCTATCCACGCAAAAAAGCCGCCCGTTTTTTCATGCCGGACGGCTTTCTGCGTAATGTGATAGCTCAAATAATATTTTTTTGTGGTTGCTGGCTTCGAAAAGCCTTGATATTACAGTGTTCCTATTAAAACTCATTCATAGGGCGAAGGAATTACACAGAAATCATTAGCGGGCGGGGGCGGCGTCAAGGCCGTCCAGGAAAGCCGTGCCCCAATTACACATGGCGTTCAGGACGGGGACGATGCTTTTCCCAAGGGCCGTCAGGGAATAGAGTGTCCGGGGCGGCTTTTCGGGGATCACCTCGCGGCAGATCATCCCGTTCCTTTCCAGGTCGTGAAGCTGCTGGGAGAGCATTTTAGGCGTCGCTTTAGGGATGAGGCGCTGCAATTCCATATAGTGCAGGGGCTTTTGGATCAGGTGCCAGAGGATCAGCGGTTTGTATTTGCCGCCGATCAAAAACAGCGTGGCTTCTACGGGGCAGTTGAATTGATCTTTCCGATATTCCATAACGGCAGCGGTTCCTTTCTTTTTGGGAAGTATCTACCGCAAAAGTGCGGCCTTGTAATCTCGTGGAGGAATGGTAAAATATATATCAGGCCGGAAGAAACGCGCGTTCTACAGCCAAAACAGAAAGGAGAAAATGCAATGGATTTCCTTACGCTCGCCAAAACACGGTATTCTGTGCGCCGCTATACAAAGCAGAAAGTGGAGCGGGAAAAGATAGACAAAATTTTGCAGGCGGCGCATGCCGCACCAACCGCCGCGAACCTTCAGCCTGTGCACCTGATTGTTGTGCAGGAGCAGGAGGGGCTGGAAAAGATAGGGAAAAGCGCGAATATTTATGGCGCGCCGCTTGCGGTAATCGTATGCGCCGACCACGAAAAGGCATGGGTGCGCCCGTTCGACCACAAACAGACGGGCGATATAGACGCCGCTATCCTGACCGACCACATGATGTTAGAGGCGGCCAGCCTGGGCCTGGGTTCCGTGTGGGTCTGCTATTTCAAGCCGGATGTCCTGCGGGAAGAATTTGCCCTGCCGGGGTATCTGGAGCCTGTCAATATATTGGCAGTTGGATACGCGAGCGGCGCACCTGCTGACCCGGAACGCCATGCCCAGACGCGCATACCGATCGAAGCGCTGGTGTCTTATGAAACCCTGTAGCAAAGTATAGCAGAAACAAGGTGCGCTGTAAAGCATCAGCGCCCCGGCCATGCAAACCGGGGCGCTGATGCGTTTTCGCTGCACTCTCCACGCCAGAGATGGGAAAAGGAATCCATCAAAGGTTTCTTTATTCCTGCCCCACGACCAGTACATACGGGTCAAAGCAGTTTTCCCGCAGTGCGTCCATCGCGTCTTCCGGCTGTGTCTCCCCGCTGAGCCATAGGCTGTAGCTGTACTCGCAGAAGCCCGAAAGATCCATCTTGAAATTCGTTTCCCAGTTGTTGTTCATAATCCAGGAATACACCGGGCGGCGGTTGTTCCCCTCCTTGCCGTCGCAAAGCTGGATGGGGTGATGGCGCAGCTCGCCCATATAGACAAGCGCTGTATCCCGCGCCGCCACAAGGGCGCTGCCCTCCGGGGAGACGTAGGCAAGCCCTTCATCCGACATATAGAATTCCATGCAGGTGCCCGGTACCTGGTCGACGCCGGGGCGGAACGCCTCGCGCCCGCCCTTGCGCAAATACAGCGCGCTGCCAGGGATATTCAGGCTCAGCGGCAGGAAAACGCTTTCGATATCTGAGGAAATTGTTTTGCCAAGCTCCAGACGAAAATCCACGCGGGGCATATCCTCATACAGTTTAATATACATATCTGCCCGCACGGTGCCTGGCAGGCTGTAGCACAGCCGCAGCAGTGTAAACACTGGCCCGCGCTCCACACAGAATACCCTTTTCAGTTCGCCCACATGAACAGTCGCGTGTGTGCCCCGGATATTGCGGCCCATGATGCGCCGTTCATTCCCGGCCCGCGCGGCAGATTCCCGGCTTTCTCCACCGACGGGCGTCACCTCATATACGGGAGTAAAGAAGGGCGCTTCGCTCTCGCCCAGCAGTTCCCGGCCTGTGCGCTTGTCGATGAGGGAAAGCACGCCTTCGCCCGCGCGGTAGCGCAGGAGGAACCAGCGGTTTTCCGTCTCATAGGGCAGGCGGGAGGTGACGGGGTCATACTCGTTCACGATATCGCGCACCTGCTCCGCGCCCACATAGCATTGGCGGGTGTTGTTCACTTCCTTGTCTTTGGGCAGCGCCGTATAGGTGTATGCCTTTTCTTCTCCGGGCAGAAAGTCATCGGTAAAGCTGATCTTTCGCCCGCGCGGGTGCGGGGAGACCTGGCAGGGCAGGACTTCGCCCGCCGCATTGCGGACCTCCGCCGCCTCCATCACAGGGCTTTCTATGAAGAATTCCACCAGCCGCCTGCCGGGCCTGTTATTGACGCCGCATGCGCGGACTGTCCCGTGTGTGCTGTAATAGCGCAGGACATCGCCCCGCGCGGCGGCAATCCGATTCAGCATCCGGGATGCGGCTTCATGCGCTTTGGAGGCATAGCTGTTTTTGCGCATATCTAAGTTTAGTACCATTGTGTCATAGGGGTCGCTGATGGTGGAGGAGTGGCCCCAAGTATGTTCGGCGTAGAGCAGAAGGTTATCCTGCGCGGCAGCGTCCAGCGCGGGGAATTTTTCCGCCGCATCCTTTTCCAGCCTGCGGCATAGCTGCCAGCGGCGGCGTGCGTCCAGATAATGTTTGACCGCATAGGGTGTGCTGCCTATGCCGTTTGCCCACCAGTCGGTGAGGTCGCCGCGATACACCGGGGCATCGGCTAACTTCGGCGCGATGGCGGCATACAGTTCCTGCAAAGAGACCATTTGCAGGCGCACGTCTTCGCCATACCGTGCGTTGTATGCCTCAATGGTGCGCAGGATCTCTGTCGAGGGCGGCGCGTTGTCGCTGAATACGCCGGAAACAGCGGTGAGAATGAAATCATACAGATACCCCTGGCTCTCGCAGGAGGTTAAGTACTCCGAAAGGCTTTTGTGAAGCATTTCCACCGCGTCCGGTGGCATCTCATCCAGACCCAGGCGGTCGCGAATCATAAAGTTGGAGCTTCGGTTGGGCTGGATGCCTAATACATTGCCTAAATTGTAGTGTTCACCGTTCCAGACCAGCAGACGTTTTCCCGCCGCATTTTCCCAGAAAAAGGCCGTCTGGTTCTGATAGAGCGGGTACATGCCGTGGTGGCAGTGGATATTGGCGAACAGAAATTCTACGCCCTGATCCAGCATGGCGTCCCGGTAGCCCATGGAAATACCGTTGATGTCCGCCATCATAGCGGTGCGGATCGCCGCGCCGTGCGGGGTCAGGCGCGCCTGCCACTGGGCCAGGCGTTCGGCGTATGCCTGGCAGTCTACCAGGTCGGTAAAGTTCAGGTAGTTGGCGGAAAGGCCGATCTTTCCCTCCGCCGCCAGGCGCAGGAAAGCGTCCTGCTGCTCCGGCGAGGCGGTCTTGAAAAATTCTTCCACGCAGAACAACGTCTCGCAGTTCCAGCGGAAAGCGGTGTTTTCGGGCTTTGCCATGATGTCGAGTACAGTGCGGATATAGTCGGCTTGGGTATCGATGACGCGCTCCTGCAAGTCGGTATAGCCGATATCCGTGTGGGAGTGGTGGACAACATAAACAGTCTTGATGCTTGGCATAAAATCTTCCTCCTGAAAATAAATGGAACAAGATGGGATTCCAAAGGGGCTGCGCCCCTTTGGCGGAGTCCAGAGGCAGCGCCTCTGGGCAGGCTTCTCAAACGCCTTGCGGCGCAAGCGCGGACAGCCCCCGCAGCGTGCTGACGGAAGTGTCCTGCGCCGTATACAGCCGGATGCCGCGCGCATGGCAGGCGGCTTTCAGGGGCGCGGCAAACAGCGCGGCGCTTTGCGTGATCTGTCCGCCAAGGCACACGGTTTCGGGCTGGAACGAGCCGAGGAACGGCAGCAGCGCGGCGCAGAGGTTTTCGCCAAAGGCGGAAAAGCATTGTATCGCCCCCGCGTCGCCATCCTGGGCGCGCAGAGAGATTTCACGCACATCTAACCCATGCGCTGCCGTGCCCATATGCGTTTGCGCTAATGACAGCAGCCCGCGCCGGGAGATGTAGTCGTCGATGCGGCCATTCAGGAAGGGTACAGGGTAGAGGTATCCGCTGGGCGGGACGCCGGGCGTATCTTCGGGCGCGAGTGCCCCGTCTGCGCCGAACGCGCTGCCACAGCCGGTGCCGATGCACACGAACAGCGCGCGGCGCGCGCCCTGCGCCGGGCCGAAACGCATTTCCCCCAGTGCGAACGCCGAGGCGTCGTTGGTAAAAAGGATATCCTGCGGCGCGGTGTGCGTCAAAGAGGCGAATGCCGCGCGGAGATTGATCCCGTACAGCGCGTCGTATTTATCCAGCCCGCGCAGCAGGCAGATCCCCCGCGCGTAATCGAAAGGGCCGGGGAAGGCGAGACGCAGCCCGGCGGTTTCCCGGCCTTCCATGCGCAGCGCTGAGAAGATTGCCGAAAAATTTTCCAGCAGCGTTTCCTTTGCCTCCTTCGCCTTGGCGGGGAAATGGCGCAGAGGGCGCAGCAGACACCCGTCTGTACCCACGGGTGCGGCTTTGATCTCGGTTCCCCCGACATCCAGACAAAGATAGATGCGTTCCATCCATTTTTCCCTCCTGCCTATCGCTGTGTCTCGATTTGAAAACTGCTTCGACTGGCGGGATAATAGGATTCGCTGTATTCTACCACGACCCCATCCTTTGTATATCCACGCGAGGCGATATAGGCCGCCGGCTCAAACGAGCCGATGCCCAGCGCCAAAGCTGCCTGTTCGGGCGGCATAACTACTTCTAACCGCCGCGAGGCGCGCACTACGGAAAGACCCTGCCGGTCCAGCGCCTCATATAGGGAAGCGTCGGTAAAATCCAGCCCGGATAAATTTGGGAACAGCGCATAGGGGATATATACGGTGGTATATACCACCGGCGCGTTGGCGTTCACGTTTTCGATATGCCGCAGGCGTGTGAGGCGTGTTACCTGCGCCCCCGCCGGGAGGCGAAGCGCGTCCGCCACACGCTCCTCCGCCTTTTCCAGGCGCAGACACAGTACCTTTGTGCGCAGGACATGTCCCTTTTTGAAACATTCTTCCCGATAGCCCGCCACAAAGCTGGTGGATTCATGGATCAGCTTCGGTTCCGCGACAAATGTACCGCTCCCCTTCACGCGGATGAGCAGTCCCTCCTTCGCGAGCAGGTCCAGTGCCTGCCGCACGGTGGGGCGGCTGACTTGCAGCAGGGCGGCGCATTCATTTTCTGCCGGGATCTGACTGCCTACCGGATATTCTCCGCTGGCGATGCGCTGCCGGATG
>CANCXY010000229.1 GCA_947381875.1 uncultured Clostridia bacterium
ATTTTGCTCTATTTGCACCCCAAATGGAGTTTACACAGAATTTGGGATTGACCCTCATGATTCCTGTTCATCCCTCTCAGCTTCCCATGCCCCCTGCGTGAAGGTTTCATCCACCATATCGCTGATGCCCGCCAGCAGCATGATTACGCCCTGTACCTTGTGGGACTGGATCACATAAACGCCTTTCTGCCGCGCATCTTCCACAACGATATCGGCGGCAAGCAGCGGCTTCAGGTGATGATAAACCTGCCCAGTGGACCCAAAACCGCATTTTTCCACGAGGGATGTTACAGTCTTTGGCCCGCGCAGTATCTCCAATAACAGCGCCAGCCGGTTTGCGTTCCCGATACAGGCCAGCACCTTGCCTGCGACGCCGCTCTCAATGAGGGAGAGCAGGTCATCGGCGGGGACACTGTTCCGTATCCAGTTCGATTGCCGTCCGCCGGAATTGTACACTCCCAGGTAGGTCACAAGCCCGCTTGCCCCTGTTGCCTCCGTTTTATAGCACAGCTCCTCCATCTGCTCGCTGAGGCGGCTGTCCGGGTGCATGCCGTGCATAACGTGTACCCTTTTCAGCTTTTCCGTAGAGGCTTTGTTCGGAAGCAGTTCCAGCATCATGGCCCGCAGTTCGTCAAGCTGCGGCAGTACCGTATTTTGAAGATTTTCCATCTGCCCTTTGAGAGCGTCGATCTCCTGGCTGTAGTTTTGTTCCATCATTCTGTAGCACCTCGTTTTCTATAATTTCGGAAATCCGTAATAACATAACACCAAAAAACAATGTGGATGTCAATAGGTTTGAAAAATTTTTTTGCAATTACGTAATTTGGAAATTGAAAGAGGGCAAGGGGTTGAATGCGGCGCAAATCCATGCTATACTTTCCTGGGGACAGGGTGCTGCCCCAAAGAGGAATGCACCAATCATACTTGAGGGAGAGGGATGCAATGTTACGAATAGCAATTTGTGATGATGATAAAGACGTAGTTACAGCACATAAAAAGGCGACGGAGGCATGTTTGACACAGAGTAGCAGCGCAGGGGAAATAAGCACCTATACTGCCAGCGATAACCTGCTTTATGATATAACAGAGGATGGATTTTTCTTTGACCTGATCTTGCTGGATATAGAAATGCCGGGAAACAGCGGCATGGAGATTGCGGAAAAGATAAAGCCCTTTCTGCCGAATATAAAAATTATTTTTATTACGTCACATATCGAATATGCCATAGACGCTTTTGAACTGTCCATTTTCCGTTATGTGCCGAAGAATGATATACATAAACGGCTGCCCTCCGCCATACAGGATGCCATTCGCCTGATCGAGCTGGAAGAAGGGAAAACTTACACCATTCAAACGAACAGCCGTTTTGAAAAGATTCCCTATAAGGAAATTTATTACATTGAAAGGGATGGAAAAAACGCGAGCATTTCAGCTTTGGGCGGGGTGTCGAAGGTGCGGAAAACCTTGCAGCAGGTTTATGCGGAGTTGAACGCGGAAGAATTTATCTATATTGACCGGGGCTGTATCGTGAATATGATCCATATTATGCAGATCAAAGATGGCATGGCTGTTCTGAAAAACGGCGTGTCGCTCCCTGTCAGCCGCACACATTTGCAGGAGGTAAAGGCGCAAATCAACCGTTATTGGGGGGCGCATGTGTGATGGGCTGGCTGATTATACTGTCAAATTTTCTGGCTGCCGGCATACGGGTCATTGTCTGCCTGTTCCTGATTTCCCGGCTGCTTTCCGCCAAAAAGATTGAAAAGAAAAGTATTGCTTTGGCCTTGGCCAGCGCGGCGGTTATCGCTGTTCTGGCCTCTGTGCTGGCATTGCCGGAACTTTACCGTGGAATATTGGAAGTCGTTTTGATTGCGGCCTGTGCCATCCGTTTCCAACAGGCAGATAGCAGAATGAGCCTGTTTATGGGGATATTCTATGAATTATCCGTTTCCTTCTGGCAATTCCTTGTCGCGGCATGGCTTGGGGTGATATTCCGTTCCCCGGCCTTTCTTGACGATAAAACAGTACAGGGGCAAATTGCGGTCTGGTGCCTCCATGTATTCTTGATTGCATTGATGTGGTATCTTTGGAAGCATCCCAATGCAGCGGCAAAACAGGCGCGCCGTTTTATCACCGTGATACTCTTTATAACTTTTTTAGCGGTCGTGAGCTTATCGGAACAGACCGCACTTGCCATTGAAGATGATATACTGGATACATGGACGATTTTGGCGGTCGTTTTAATGACGTTCGTTCTGGTGTTTAATATGAACAGGCAATATCAGGTGGAAAAGGAACTGGCAAAATTGAAATCGGAGCAGGTGGAACTGCTGGAGCGCGATTACACCACCTTAAATAACGCCTATGCAATCAACGCGAAACTGTTCCACGATTTTCATAACCATATCGGCGTGCTGCGCCAGATGCTTTCGCACAGCCGGACAGAGGAGGCGGTACGCTATCTGGACGAGCTGCAAATGCCTGTGAAAGGGATGGCCGATACGGTGTGGACAGGGGATGAAACCGTTGACTATCTCATCAACAGCAAATCCGTGTCTGCGGAAGAAAACGGGATACAATATGATGTACAGGTGGAATTCCCGCGCCAAATCAATATCCGAAGCGCAGACCTGTGTGCGATATTGGGGAATTTGTTGGATAATGCGCTGGAGGCGGCAAAGCAGGTGCCCGATGGGCAGCAGAGGTTCATCTGGCTGGTGATTCGCCGCATCAATCAAATGATTGTGATAAAGGTGGAGAACAGTTTTTTGACAGCGCCTATAGAGCAGGATGGAAGGCTGAAAACCTCCAAAGAGGGGAACGGACTGCATGGCTGGGGGTTAAAAAGCGCCCAAACGGCGGCGGAAAAATACGATGGCACGCTGCAAACATCCTATGACGGCAATATATTCCGGGCGGTCGCCACTTTATCCTATTAGAATATATCCGATAAACAGAGGATTCCCACAGGCTGCAAGGCAGGTCACATGCCTTGCGGCTTTTTCGTGGACAAAAACCTGCCGTTTGAGGACATTTCCGCACGGGCACATATTTTACGCTATGATATAGGCATACTCAATCAATCATTGGGAGCGGCCGAAGCGTCTGTGTGTTTCCCCGCCCGCAGGGCGGGAAACACACAGAAATATCCATGCGGCTTGAAAATTCCCTTATCATTCAAGGAGGTACAGTTTATGCGTCATGTATACATTCGGGGAATGTTAGGTTTGATTTGGCTGGCGGTTGCTGTCAAATCTGTCTTGTCCGCCAACCTTGAAATGGCACCCCTCTATGCCGTTTTAGGCGCAGCGTTCCTGTATTCGGCTTATGCCGCCTGGAAAAAGGACCACAAAGGAGGTCAGATGAAATGAGTGCGGAACTGTTGACGGTAAAAAATATAAGCGCATGGTACAGCAGTGAGAAAACGGTCCTGCAAGGGCTTTCCTTAACACTGGCCGAGCATGAGGTCGTGGGGCTGATTGGGCTTAATGGCGCTGGCAAAACGACATTTTTGAAGGTGATATCCGGCCTGCTTCCCTCTTTTCGTTCCGACGGCATCTGGTTTTGCGGACGCTCTGTAAACTTTCGGGAACGCGAGTTTAAGCGCTGCCGCTATACCGTATTTGCGGAGGATAACTCCTTTCAGTATTTCACCTTCCGTGAATATCTCTCGTATGTGTTCTCGGCCTATAAAAGGAAATTGCCCGATATCGGGGAACTGATACAGGGCTTTCACTTTGAAAATTATACAGATGTTTTATTAAAGGACCTCTCGACCGGAAACCGGAAAAAAGCGTTCCTGATTACCGCTTTTGCATTAAAGCCGGAACTGCTCTTATTGGATGAGCCGGTGAACGGGCTGGATTTTGAAAGCACAGAATATTTATATAAGCAAATTGCCAATTACAAGGAGCATGGAACGATCCTGTTTTCCTCCCATATCCTGGAAAGCATCACGCTGACTTCTGACCGCGTATTTGTTCTAAAAGATGGGAGGATCCGGCAGACATTTGAAAACGGGCAGATCGACGCCGCAGGCATTCGGGAGGCGCTGTACTATGAAAATGATGTTTAAGGCTTTTTCCAAAAAGCTGTTTGGCGTAAAATATGAGAGGATGACACGAATCGTTTTTATTTATCTGGTCGTGTTTTGGGGATTATCTATTGGCGAATTTCAGGTTCCTGTCGCGCCGTTTGTTTTCTATCTGATGGTAAGTACATTTACCGCTGGGGTGATGTGGCAGGCCCTTTCCTCGGAAGATAACGCCGTGAATATGCAAAACATGGTCATGCTCCCATTTGAAAGGAGAGATTTTGTTTTATCCTATACAGCGGCCATTGGCACATATACAATCCTGACAAAAACAGCGGCGCTGTTTGCGGTTTTGCTGGCTGTGTCAGTACGGGAGCCGGCAGAAATTTTGGGCGGTATCCTTTGTACGGTAAATGCCGCCCTTATGGCCGCCGCCATTTTCTCTGTGAGGAAATATTGGTATGCGGGCGCGCTCTGGGCTGCTGCCGTGCTTGTCGCTATCTTTGCGGGATGGGATGAACCGTGGTTCCTCCCCATGCTGTCAGCCAACGGCTTTTTGGCATTCCTGCTGCTGCAAAGCACCGACGGATACGCTTTCTATCTTCAGGAAGGAAAAAGCGGGGCAGCCGTAAAAGGGCGCCAGCGGCATTCGGTATGGGTGTATTTTTTCCGTTATATGAAAAGCCATAAAAACTATATTATGAATACGGTAATTATGTGGGGAGCGGCCTGTGTTTTGCCAATATTCTTCAAACAGATGGAAAGTCCGTTTGTGATCCCTCTTGGCTTTGCGATCCTTTCCCTGAATACGCCTGTCTGCATTTTGCTGTCCTGCGACCACACTTTAGAACAGGCGGTGCGTTTCCTGCCCGGCCAGAAGAAAATTTTTTGCGTGCCCTATTGTCTGTTTATTTTCCTGTGCAATATCTCCGCGGATGCGATTTTCCTTGTCAGTTGGCAGGTTCAGATAGGAGGCGTCACCCTTCCCATCCTGCTCACCGCTCTTTTCTTTGCCATGCAAAGCGCAATTTTTTCTGTCCTTTTGGAATGGATCTGCCCTGTTCGCGGGTGGAAAATAGAGAGCGATCTATGGCACCATCCGCGAAAATATATCGTGCCAGCAGGGATGCTTTTGTTGGCGGGGGTAGTCGGTACTGTGCCAATGCTCCTGTTCCCATTGCTCGTTTTTTTACTTGCCGAAATCGCGGTTCTGCTAATCCAATGCCGGAGGTGATACAATGAAATTTTCAGGGAAATGCCCCAAATGCGGCGGAACTTCTATCGTCCGTATTCCCGATAACCCCAACCGCTATTCCAGCGGAAACAGCATTTATACAACAACCTTTACGCTGATGGGAAAAATACCTGTTATCCGCTATGTATGCG
>CANCXY010000230.1 GCA_947381875.1 uncultured Clostridia bacterium
GCTCCGCCTCTGGACTCCGCCAAAGGGGCGCAGCCCCTTTGGAAACCCATCTTGTGCCAAGAGGAGAGAGGACATGGAAAAGATAGAGAATACAACAAATTTCCTCACCGATATCGTGGATGAGGATATTGCGAACGGATTGACGGAACCCATCCACACCCGCTTCCCGCCTGAGCCGAACGGGTACCTGCACATCGGCAGCGCAAAGGCCATTTATATCAACTGGTCGATTGCGAAAAAATATGGCGGCAAATTCAACCTGCGTTTCGACGACACAAACCCCGTGCGCGAGGATGACGAGTATGTGCAGTCCATCACCGAGGACGTGGAATGGCTCACCGGCGAGGTTCCCAGCGGCGGCGTGTTCTTTGGCTCTGATTATTTTGAAACCTGCTACGACTGCGCTGTGGCCCTCATCAAAGCGGGCAAAGCCTATGTGTGCGACCTCAGCCAGGATGAAATGCGTGAGATGCGCGGCACCCTCACCGAGCCGGGCAAAAACAGCCCCTACCGTGACCGCACGGCAGAGGAAAACCTTGCCCTGTTCGAGGGCATGCGCGCCGGGAAATACCCCGACGGCAGCCGCACCCTGCGCGCGAAAATCGACATGGCCTCGCCCAATATGAACCTGCGGGACCCCGCGATTTACCGCATTGTGCGCGCACACCATCACCGCCAGGGCGACGCATGGTGTATCTATCCCCTCTACGATTTCGCCCACCCCATCCAGGACGCGCTGGAGGGTATCACCCATTCCCTGTGTTCACTGGAATTTGAAAACCACCGCCCGCTGTATGAATGGGTCGTCGACAACTGCCCGCTGCCACATCACCCCAAACAGCGCGAATTTGCCCGCCTGAACGTCACCCATACCGTCATGAGCAAGCGCTATCTGCGCCAGCTTGTGTTTGAGGGCCACGTCGACGGCTGGGATGACCCCCGCATGCCCACCCTCTGCGCCCTGCGGCGGCGCGGCTATACGCCCGGTTCTATTTTGGAGTTTGTCCGCCGCGCGGGCGTTGCCAAGGCTGACTCCCTCGTTGATATCCGCCTGTTGGAATACTGTATCCGCGAGGAGCTGAACGACACCGCCCTGCGCCGGATTGCCGTCACCGAGCCGCTGAAGCTCACAATCACCAATTACCCCGCGGACAAAACCGAGTATTTCCCCCTGCCCAACAATCCCCGCGACGAGGCCGCCGGTATGCGCGACGTGCCGTTCACGAATACGCTGTATATCGAAAAGAGCGACTTCGCCGAGGTGCCGCCCCCCAAATATCAGCGCCTGCGCCTGGGCGGCGAGGTGCGGTTGATGGGGGCCTATATCATCCGCTGCGAGGAGATTGTCAAGGACGAAAACGGCGAAATCATAGAGCTGAAATGCACTGCCGACCTGGAGACGCGCAACAACATGCCCGCCGATGGCCGGAAAGTAAAAGGCACCATCCATTGGGTCTCCGCCGCGCACGCCATAGAGGGGACCTGCTGCCTGTATGATAACCTGTTCACCATCGAGGACGTGAACGCCGTGCCAGAAGGGACAAACTACCTCGAATACCTCAACCCCGACAGCCTGAAAACCCTGACCGGCTGCAAGTTAGAACCCAGCCTCGCCGAGGTGCCAGAAGGAACGCGTATGCAGTTTGTGCGCATGGGGTATTTTATCAAGGACAGCAAAACGGGAAATTATGACCGCATTGTTACGCTGAAAGACAGCTTTGGGAAAACGCTGCAAAAGTGAAAAACAAGGACCGGGCAGGGAGCCGAAAACGCTCCCTGCCCGGTTTTTACGTCGGGAATAGATTTCTCTTGACAAATTGAACAGTGTTCAGTATAATATAAACTGAACACTGTTCAAGGAGGGATACGATGGACAATCGGGAGGCGATCATACAAGCCGCGATAGAGCTGATTGAAGAAAAAGGGGAGACCATGAACGACATCACCGTGCGGGAGATATGCAAAAGGGCAAATGTCGGCCTGGGGCTTGTAAACTATCATTTTGAGAATAAGGAAAAACTGCTGGAAGTGTGCGTGGAGCGCATGATAAACGGCATTGTGGAAAAGTTTCGCGCTGTGCAGGAAAAAACCGGGGGCATGGACGCACGGGAAAGGCTGGCCTGTCATGGCAATAGGACACTTTCTTTTTTGTTTGAACACAGCGCCGTTGCCAAAATTTCCATCCTTTCCGATATGCGCGCCCCCAAACCGGACGACAACACGCACAGGACCTGGCTCGCGTTCCTTCCGCTGCTTGCCGCCTGCCGCCCGGATTGGGACAAAGAAACACTGGAACGGAAAACCATGCAGTTGATTGCCACAATGCAGCAATCGTTCCTGCGCCATACCGTGATCCGACAGCTCTACGGGATAGATTTGACGAATGCGGACGAACGCGGAAAATTCCATGAAAGAATCATATCTGATATTTTGGGGGAATGATGTATGAAAATCACTGTAATCAACGGGACGGAAAAACACGGCATTACCTATCGCCTGAAAGAAATATTTCTGGAACGGTTTCGGGGGACGGCACAGATCACAGAATTTTATTTGCCCAAAGACTGCCCCGCATTCTGTATGGGCTGTACAAGCTGTATCTTCAAAGGGGAAAACACCTGTAAAGATGCCGGGTATGTCCAGAAAATCGCGGCGTCGCTCTCCGCAGCCGATTTGATCGTGATGACATCACCCGCATATGTTATGCACATCACGGGCGCGATGAAGGCCCTGCTGGATCATTTCGCCTACCGGTGGATGCCGCACCGCCCCGCGCCGGAAATGTTTGCCAAACGGGCTGTGGTGATCACCCAATGCCTCGGCGCGGGTGCCGCCGATGCGGCGAAGGACATAAAACACAGCTTATCCTGGTGGGGCATTTCCGAAATCCAGGTATTTGCGGGAAAATTGATGGACAGTTGCATTGCCTGGGAAAAGCTGTCCGAAAAGAGGCGGCGGCATTTTACCAAAAAGATAACGCGCCTCGCGGAAAAAGTTGCTCTCGAACATCCCCCGCGCGTCAGCGCTGCTGTAAAGGCAAAGTTCCTTATGTGCCGTCTGCTGCAAAAATCGCTGTATCAAAACGACCCCGAATACCGCGATGCGAAATATTGGGCAGAGCAGGGGTGGCTTGGAAAGGAAAGGCCGTGGAAAACCGGGCGCGGAGGAAATATGCAGCGCGGGTAATGAATTCTCTCTTTTGCACTTTATCCTTGCCGGGCTGTATATGCCCACCTTTTTACGCTAAGTCTGTTTCTTTATAAAACTTCATAGACAAAATAACCGAAACAGTCAAAATCACACAGGAGACGAACAAAACACCTCCATAAAAAAGCGGTGCGGAAACCGTAGAAAAGAACTGTAAGTTTATGCCATCCATTTTCAAAAGATACGGCAAAATAAAGGGAAAAGCCATGATGACCACCATAAAGGCAAACTTCGTTTTTTCATAGCCGAGCTTATATTGTACAGGAAGGTATATGCCGATAAAAACAGAGACCATAAGAAACATAATGAAAAACAGCATTGCATCTGCTATACCTAACCCGGGGATGATAAAAGTTTCTACAGCATATATCACACAGCAGACGGCGTAAGCAGCGATGCAGAAAATGTATTTTGATAGCACCATCATTTCCCGCGAAAAGGGAAGTGCGCATAACAGGGACGCTGCCTTTGGGAATTGATATTCTTTCAAGGATACATATTGCAGCAGCATGAAAACACAGAAAACAGCGGAGAACATAAAGCCCAGGACACCCGCGTATTCCGGCGCGCGCCAAAGCATAAAAGGCGGGATAAGCACTGCGGCGGCTAACAGGATCAGCACATATTTTTTTACGATCAGGACATCTTTTTTAATTAAATGGAACAGCATCATTTTGAATGGCCTCCTATATTGGCAAGCATAATATCTTCTATAGTGGGGCGTTCGATTATAACATCCACAAGAGAGGATTGTATTTCAGAAGCCTGTTTTGTAATGCCTGTAAAACCGAATGGGGTTTCTGTTATGTTCAAAAAGAGTTTGCGAGCGTCGTCCGTCAATATGTTTCTATCGCCTTTTACGATCCTGTAGGTATCAAGCAGAAAATCCTTTTCCTCCTGAAAGACAATGCGTCCGTTGTCGATCATGATGAGCATATCGGCGGCTTTATCAAGGTCGGAGGTGATATGGGTGGAAAAGAAAACGCCTTTGCCGCCGTTTGTCATATATTCGGTCAAAACATGCAGAAGCTGGCTTCGGATGAAAGGGTCAAGCCCGTTCGTCGGTTCATCCATGATTAACAGTTCCGCGTGATGGGAAAGAGCCAGAGCAAGAGCGTATTGCATTTTCATCCCCTTGGAAAGAGTATGGATCTTCTGTTTGGGGTCAAGGGAAAACAGGTCCATATACCGCTTGAAATCCTGTTCCGACCAGGTTGTATAGGCGGATGAAACAATGCTTTTCATTTCAGATAAAGAAAGTTCATCATAAAAGCAGCCATCATCTAAAACAATGCCAATGCGGTCCTTGATTTGCCGCTCGTTCTTTTCCATATCCAGGCCGAAAAACCGGATATCGCCGGAGCTTTTTTTCGTCAGCCCTAAAAGCGTGCGCAATGTGGTGGTTTTGCCCGCGCCGTTAATCCCGATAAAGCCGGTGATACAGCCCTCCGGCAGTGAGAACGTCACATCCCTTAAAGAGAAGTCGCCGTAGGATTTGTTTAAGTTTGTTACTTTCAAAATATCGTTCATGCTAACCCTCCTCGTAAAGGATATCCATCATGGCGTTCAGTTCTTCTTTGCTGATTTTCAGCGATTTTGCCGTTTGTACCATATCCAGCATTTTTTGTTCAACCAGCCGCCGCTTCGAGTCCCGCAGCAGTTCCAGATTGCCTGCCGTGACAGAAGTCCCAATCCCTGTCTGGCTTATCACAAATCCTTCCTGTTCCAGTTCCTCATAAACCCGCCGTATCGTCAAAACGCTGACTTTCAAATCATTGGCAAAGGCGCGTATAGAAGGAAGCGCGTCCCCCTCCACCAGTTCTTCCTTTAGGATGGCATCTTTTATCTGATCTTTGATTTGCTGGTACAGGGGGCTGTCAGAGGTGTTTGAAATGAGTATTTTCAAAATGCGTGCTCTCCTTCCCTGAATGTGCTGTTGTTACATGCACATTATAAACAATAAGCACTTACTTGTCAATAGGCAGACGAAAAAAATTTTTTCTCTGAAAAAGGCGGCAAAACATCTCACGCCATCCGCTGAAGGTCTGCGTCATATTCCGCAAAAAACCGGGAGTGACCGCATCGCGGAGCTGTTGTCGTGTTTTTCCCCGCCCGTATGGGGGGGAAAAAACGACAACACCCCTTTTTGGTACTCCCCAAAAAATGGGCCGGGGGGCCAAT
>CANCXY010000231.1 GCA_947381875.1 uncultured Clostridia bacterium
CATGGAGTTTCCCGCTTTGCTCTGCGGTACGCTGGCGGGAATATCTGTGTTGTTGTTTTTCATACTGTTCTCCTCCTGACGGAGCGCGGCTTGCACTCCTCGCCCTGCCAGTAAATAGCGTTTTTCAGGTCATCCATGGCCTGACGGTAGGCGGCATATGTAACAGGCGCTCCCCGGTTCAGACGGAAAAGCACGCTTTCACCCGCCCGCCGCCAGATGCCCGCCCCGCCCGCCGCCAGATGCCCGCCCCGTCCGCCTGTTTCAACAGGTCCGCCAATGCTCTCCGCCGGGCTTCGCCCTTTTTTGTTGCGGGGTCTATCACCTGAAGGGTTCCGGCGGCCATGTATGCCATCCCGCACTTATAGAGGCCGCAGAGGCCGCCCAGCTCGTTCAGCGTCAAATCTTCGTTGTCTTCCAACACGGCGGCGAGAACCACCTCCGAAATACCAGCGTGCCGTGCCGGGGTCTGTAGGTACATGCCGGACGCCTCGATTTCGGCAAGGATATTGGGATACCTCGTTTCCGCAGGTGCATACAGGGGCTTGCCCGGCCAGCAGTCATCTTGAATATTCCGATAGCGCACCTGAAGGATCATGCGCCGAATCATGCCGATTTTCAATTTTCTCATATTTCCCAATCCCTCCGATTCCAGAGTGTTTCACACAAAGCGGAGCCGTGCACCGGCACAGGCGTTTCAGCGCTCTGGGCCCCGCAGCGCGTGCATTGTATGCACCTTCTGTCAAGCACATGGTTTACGGTCTGGATATCCTTTACCCGCGCAGCGCCCCCGCAGAACGGGCAGGGCTTCAGCTTCTCGCTCATGTATGCGCCCTCCCTTATGTAGTTGTCACGTAATCCTCGGCAAAGAGAAAGTCCATATTTTCCCCCAGATAGTTTTTAATTTTCTTTGCCTGGGCAAAATCAAACTTGGATTTCCCCGTCAGTTTTCTTCCCACTGTGGCCACAGTGCAGCCCAAAACCTGCGCAAGGTCTTTGCGTGTCACACCGTTCCGCGCCATTACAGCCGCGAGGTTCCGATACCGGATATTCTCTTTGACTTTATGCGTTTCCGCTTTGCTCACGCCCTCACCGCCTTCCCCGGCGGCTCCAGCACCGCGCGGATCGCGTCGTAAGTCATGCCGCAATCCAGCAGCGTGCACACCTGCGCTTCCCGCTTTGTCACCGCCGCGATCTGGTCGGCGGTCAGATGGTTCAGCGCGTCCCTGCCGCCCGCTTTGCGCAGCTGTGTGGCTGTCTTGCCCACGGCGGTCTTGTAAATCAAATTCGTGTATGTCGCGAAGGCGTGGCCGTGCATCCGCTCGTTTTCCCCGCTGTCCCGGATCGCGTCCGTCAGCGCGCGCCGGACGGGGGCTTTTATGGCGCGCTGCATCTCGCGTTTGGTAAGTTCTGTACGCATGGCAAAGAACTCTTTCACAAGCTGCTTTTTGAACTGCCGAACCTTCGGGGTATTCTGTAAGTAAGTTATAAAAAGCGTTGTCTGCTGTTCGTTCAGATGGTAGATTTTGCGTACACTCGCCCCCGTTCTGTGGGAGCACGCTTCCATTTCAAATGGAAGCGTGCCGAACAGCTCAAGGTCTTTCCTGTGCCTCAGAATCAGTTCATTTACAGTCTTGTGCGGCAGTTCGACGTACTCCGCCACCATGTCGGCGGTCGTGTATGGCTCCATCTTCGAGCCGACGGGCTTAATCAGCACAAGCCCGTTTTCCATGTCGTTCATGTGTGTGCTTCCTCTCTTGTGTTGGTGTCTTTGTTCGGTGAGGCTGCTGCGTTTTCAAAACGCACCAGCTCACCCCCGCTTTGCTTATGTGCGGATACGGTTTCCAATATCGCGTTTATGCGACTTATCGGATAAAAAAATATCTGCTGCCTGTTCCCGGTCTAATTGCAAGACTGATGCGAGCGCCTGCGCCTGCGAAATGGTAAAGTTCCCGCCGCCCTCCTGCATTTTCCGATAAAACGTAGACCTGTCCATGCCTATTTTTTCCGCCAATGCTGCTTTGCTGATATTCCGTTCCGCAATCGCACCGCGCAGCTTTGCCGTGTTGGTTTGCATCCTTTGCCCCCCTTTCTGATGTCGCGTAAATGCGACTTTCGTAGTAGTATACCACCATTTGAAGCCCTTGTCAACCCGTTTATCGCTTTTTTGCGAAAAGTGTTGCAAATATGCTACACTTATGGTATGATAGGAGCGGGTGATAAAAATGACCGTAGGCGAACGAATCAAACAACGCCGGAAAGAACTCGGCTACAATGCGGAACATCTGGCGGCGATTCTCGGCGTATCGCGCTCCACGATGTACCGTTATGAAAACGGGGACATTGACAAACTCCCCGTTGACGTATTGGAACCTCTTTCTCATGCGCTGCAATGCACCCCCGCGTACCTGATGGGGTGGAGCGACGCTTGCCAAAGAGAGGACGCCCCCTATCAGGTACATGCTGTGTTACCAGCCAAAAGCGAAAACGACGCGATAAGGAAAGTCGTGCAAACTCAGTTGGAAAGCGCGGGGATTTTGAAAGAGGGGCAGGAAATCACAGAGGAACAGGCCGTGGAGCTGTACAGAGCGTGTGGATTTGACGCCCCGGCTGTCTGCGATCCTCGGGAAGATCCCTTTGCCTGTCAGCTTTTGGCTGCCTACCGCGAGGTACAAACAGATTTTGACGCAAATGATATAGAAGATGTAAAGCTGTTTATGCGTGTACTGTCAGAACGGAAAAAACGCGGGTAGCGCCGCTCCCCATGTGGGGGCGAACCAAATACAAGCTATAGAGCATATAGGAGGCGCAGAGAATGAGCAGCAGAGAAAAAGCCGTTGCCATAATCAACAGTTTTCCAGATGAACAGATAGAAAATGTAATATCCCTGCTTCAGGTCATGAAACAGGTAATCGGTGAAGCCATTGCCCAGGAAACGCCGAACGCAGAAACATTGGCTTCCATGGAGGAGATTGAGGAAATGATCCGAACAGACGGCGGGGAACATTTCACCGGTTCCACCTCTGACCTGTTCGCTTCCATTCTGGCGGGGGACGATTGAACATGCTGGAAGTAAACACTACTGCGCGATTCAGGCGGGATTTACGGCTCTGCAATAAAAGAGGGTATGATCTGAATCTTCTCCAAGAGGTTATTGACACGCTCCGCATCCCACAGTCTCTGCCAGAGAGGAACAGAGACCATGCCCTCAACGGGAAGCACAGTGGCTTCCGTGAGTGTCACGTCCTGCCCGATTGGCTGTTGACTTACCGCATAGAGGGCAATATCCTGTATCTTGACCGCACAGGCACCCACGCCGATTTGTTCGGCATGTAGGGTGGCGAAGGAGCCCGCTTTGAGGTTGTCGCAAATTGCGACAACTCCCCATGTGCCGCCGCCCGTGTCCATTGCGACAATTTTGTCGCACTCGTGTTTTGGAGTTGTCAAATTTTCTGACAACTCCCCGCGGCTCAATCCCTCCGCCATGCGCAGGAATAGCGCCCCGTGCGCCCGCCTGCGCCCTGTACAGCCGCTTTGACGCACAAAGCGGGGGAGTTACCGTCCGGCAGGCAAAGCGCGCCACAGAGGCGCACAGCCGCCCGCGGCGCATGCAAGGGGTTCAGGTTTTTTCAGGTTTACAAACAAAAAATGCCCCCAGTGTTGCCGCACTGGGAGCGAAGAGGAAGCGCGCCAGCCCACAAGAGGGGGCTATGCGAGATGTCAAGCATAGTATACGCCCTTCTTGTGGATTTGTCAAATCGTTGCAAGGGGGTCAGACAATGGACAAGCGGACAAATACGGCTACATGGAGCGACAAATACAAGCGCTGGCAGATCAACGTACAGCGGGACGGCCGGCGGCGCAGCTTCTACAGCTCCACCCCGGGGCGGACAGGCCAGAGGGAAGCGAACGCCAAAGCGGATGAATGGCTGAAAAGCGGCGTCATTTCATCCAATACGCGGATACATGAATTATATCAACAGTTCAAAGAAACCACCAGTGAGACGGCGGGAACCTCTTTTCGACGGCAGATAGATTACTTCGGGGATTCATGGATACTGCCCGCTTTGGGAAATAAAAAAATATCGTCGCTCTGCGATCAGGATATACAAAACGTCCTTGACAAAGCCGCTGCGGCGGGGATGTCCAAAAAGACAATACAGGGCATCAACGGTATGATCAATAAATTTCTGAAATACTGCCGCCGCTGTAAGGCTACTGCTTTCCGTCCCGAAGAGGTCCAGATTCCGGCATCTGCACGACTTAAAGGGAAGCATATCCTTCAGCCCTCGGACTTTGCCACGCTCTTTCGCGAGGATACATATACAGTCTATGGCAAAAAAGTCAGAGAGCAATACATACACGCATACCGCTTTATGCTTCTGACGGGCCTGCGCCCCGGCGAATTGCGCGGCCTGCGCCCTGAAGATATAGACGGGCGGCGCGTGACGATCCGGCGCGCCGTGAACAATTATGGCGAGACCACACAGGGGAAGAATGAAAATGCCCTGCGCTCGTTCATCCTGTCGGACATGGCAAAGCGGGAACTTGACGCCCAGATTGCCGAGTATCCCGGCGAAGAATACATTTTCAACATGCCATCTGGCGAAGTGTTTCACCATCATTGGCAGCGCTTTTGCAAATCGAACGGGATGGCCATTACCTCCCCTTATGAACTGCGGCACACCTTTGTAAGCGTTGTAAAGCACCTGCCAGCAGGCGAAGTAAAGCCGCTTGTGGGACACTCGCAGAGTATGGACACCTTCGGCGTGTATGGGCACGAGCTGAACGGCGATGCCGAGAATGTGGCATGCAGCGTAAACGCTCTATTTGAACAGATTTTGCAGGCAGAAAATGAAAGTGTGGTATAAAATGTGTTCAACAGCAAAAAGAAAACCCAGCAGAACCGCAATTCTACTGGGGTATTGGATGGTTGGGCCAGCTGGATTTGAACCAGCGCAATGACGGAGTCAAAGTCCGTTGCCTTACCACTTGGCGATGGCCCATCATGGCAGGGCGGCAAATCCGCACGCAGATCTGCCGCCCTTATTTTTTTTATGGGGTGGGAGATGGGACTCGAACCCACGACAACCAGAACCACAATCTGGCGCTCTACCAACTGAACTACACCCACCATATGGCGCGCCAAAAGGGACTCGAACCCCTGGCCCACTGCTTAGAAGGCAGTTGCTCTATCCACCTGAGCTACAGGCGCATATCGTGCGCTTTACGGGACCCCCACAAAGCCGCCCCACAGGCTTTGTGGGGAAAGAAGGGGCAGCAAAACGAGCGAGCTTTCGGCATAGCCGGAAGCGAGGGATGTGGAGCTCGCCCCGACGCTGGAGCGGGTGATGGGAATCGAACCCACGCGACCAGCTTGGAAGGCTG
>CANCXY010000232.1 GCA_947381875.1 uncultured Clostridia bacterium
CTGGACTCCGCCAAAGGGGCACAGCCCCTTTGGAAACCCATCACCTGCATAGCTGTACACGGGCGGGCAGATGCCCCCCCTCCCCCTTTTTTTGGGGGGCTGTATAATCCGGTTTATTGCGGCTGTAGCATTTCTTTGCATTTCAGGCGGTCTGTTTCAGGAACCTTTAATAAATTCATAGCTTGATCAATAGGGAGATTCAGGCCGTCCATAATATTACGAATGGATTCAAGCATATTGTTGAAAGCGCCTTTTGTGATATCCTTTTCTATACCCCTTTCGATACCTTCCGCGATACCTTCCTCCCTCGCCGCATACAGCGCTGACGCCTCATTATGGCACGCCCTTTCCCGCATGCGCGCGATCTCCCGGAACTCCTCCGAGGCCGTGATCGTGTAATACGCGTCGATTGCCTGTTCCATTTCCGGCACCTCCAATGCTTTGATCTTCTCCAAATCTTCTTCCGTGCTTGCGTTGAACAGCGCCAGCCACAGGGAAAGCATGTCGCTTCCGTCAATCTCCCCCGGCAGCTTCGGCAGCTCAAAAAAGTGGAAACCCATCTTGTCGCTCATCAGCTCGTGACGGTTGACTTCCAGCGGCTGGAAGAATGAGTGGTACTCCGCGCAGTCAAAAAGCGAAAAGTCCATGATGCTGAGTACGATTGTGCGCGGCAGGTCAGCATAACGGCCCCCGGAGGGGATCGCCGAGGAAAAGTCCATCGCCCAGTAGAACATCACACGCTCTATGTAATCGCCCTCGTTGCAGACCTGTACCTCCAAATCGACTAACTGGCCATTGACACGCATGTTGATATCCAGCCTGCAAAACTTATCCATCAACGTAGCGGGCGACAGCTCCCCATTTTGAACGTGGAAATCGGTGATGCTCTCAAAGGGGATCCCCATCAGTACCGCAATTAGCTTTTGCAAAAGGTCGCAGTGCTTGATAAAAAGCATTTTGAACAAGGTATCGGTCTTGAACGTATATTGCAGCATTTTCATTGGCTCCACCCGCGTTTCCTGTATTTTCACTATCAGTATACCACAGGCCGCGCAAAATTTCCACCCCTGTTTCAAGCCCATTTTCCTCCTTCCCGCGGCAATCATAAAGGGCCGCCGCGCGAGGGACGGTCCCCCTGCGCAGCAGCCCCGCAAAATTTTTTTGCCTTTTTTGCAAAAAGGGATTGCTTTTTTGCGAAAGATGTGCTATCCTATAGAAGATGTCGCATGGGCATCCTGTTATGCGCTGATAGCTCAGCTGGATAGAGTGTCTGGCTACGAACCAGAAGGCCGGGGGTTCGAATCCCTTTCAGCGCACCATGCAGACAGCCGTGGAAATGTAGAGTTCCTCTATATTTTCACGGTTTTTTCGTCGTGCGGGGAGCGGGGGCTTTTCCGTGCTTTTCCCCGCTATGGGCGGGGAATGCACAAACGCAGGGCGAGGATGCGCAAATGCGGGGCGTCCCTTGATTTTTCCTTTGCGCATGTGGTAAAATGAAGTCAGAACCCATGCGCCCCGCCTGCGGCGGGGAGAAAGGAGAGCTTTTATGGCTGACAACCTGGCGTATCAAGACGATTATGTGGAGGAATACCGCAGCGAAATGCTGAACGGCATCATTGTAATGATGGCTCCCGCATCTTCCACACACACCTATGTTTCAGGCAATATTTTCTATTGCCTGAAACGCCATTTGGAGGGACGCCAGTGCGTCCCCTTTGGCGATAACCTTCTTGTGCATTTAACGGAACAGGACCAGTTCATCCCAGACGTTATGGTCGTCTGCGACCACAGCAAGATCCGCCAGGACGGCATTTACGGCGCGCCCGATCTGGTGGTGGAGGTCCTTTCGCCCAGCACCGCGCGGAACGACAGAGGATACAAAAAAAGCGCCTACGAGAGCGCTGGCGTCCGGGAATACTGGCTCGTAGACGCCGCGCACAGGTCCATTGAAGTCTATATTTTGGAAAATGGCCGCTTTGCCGTTGACAACATCTGCACGCTTTACTCCCCGGAGGCGCTATCCCGTATGACAGACGAGGAACAGGCGGCCATTTCCACCGAGCTTCACTGCCACCTGTACGACGATCTTGTGATTCCTTTAGAGGATATTTTCTCCAGCCCTTTTTGACACGAGGAACCCTGAAACGCCCCCTGGCCGCCGCGCGAAACAGGCGCTTTTCCAAGCTGTTCGCATAAGCGGCCTGTTTTTTCTATAGGGGTATTTCTTAGCTATTTCCCTATCGAAATCCATTTTTGCACTTTTGCGCGGCGAACAGGAGTAAATCCTGCTGTTTCTCCCCACCGGAGGCGGGGAGAAACAGACAAAATTGATTTCCGTGCTATTTCCCACCTCCACAGGCGGATGAATCCACAAAATCCCTTTGCGAAAGAAAGGAACGGCCTGTATGACGCAAACGCTCCCCGCGCAAAAGGCCCCCTCCAAAGCGCTGCGCGCGCTGGCATACGGCCTACTGCTGTGCATCCTTCTTTTAGCTTTCCATGAGCGCACCGCGCACAACGATATGGCGAAATTCACCGGCGACGGCAGCGACTCCGCCACCTACCACTACGCGGCCATCGACATCCAGAAATACGGCTTTATCGTATGGGACCGCTCCGGCGAGGCCGCGCGCGGGGAGGTGAAAGCTGAACCGACCGAGGCCCTCGCTGTGGGGTATCCGCTGTTCTTAGCGGCGCTGTACCGCTTTTTCCCCGCCTCTTACGACACCGTATACCAAACGAACATCTATCTCTCCATGCTCACGCTGCTGCTGCTGTGGTGGGTGATGAAGGAAATGCGCGTCGGCGATGCGGCCGCGCTGATTGTGATGGCGATGGCGGCGATGTATCCGCCGTTCACCTATATGGTCAGCACCGGGCTTTCGGAAAACCTGTTCCTGCCGCTGATGCTGGCGGGTGTTGCCTGCTGCATGCGCTATGGCCGCACGGATCATCTGCGCTGGCTCTGGCTGGGCAATCTGCTGATGGCGTATGCCACCCTGGTACGGGCGCAGGGTTTCCTGGTCCTGCTGCTGTGCGACGGGGCGTGCATCTTATGGAGCGAACGGCGGGGGCGGGAGGCTGTGCGCGTGCTGGTGTGCCTTGTCTGTACGCTGATGGCGTTCTATGTGCCCGTTTGGGTGTGGATGTACAAGAGCGTCGGCCATTTCGTGCTGTTCCCCGGCGCGTCGCAGGGCGCGGCTGTGTGGGGGGCCATGCCGTATTTTATCGACATGGGATGGAGCGAGGGGCGTTCGCTGTGGGAAATCAAAGAGGTGAACCGCACCGCCGATCCGGGCGTCTATTACCGCTGGCGGGTATTCGGCTTTTTGCAGAACAGTTGGTACGACGTATGGGACGAGCATCTGGAGCACCCGTATGCGGAGCTTCGCCCGTTTTTAATGCTTCAGCACTGGGTCGTGGTGCCCTCCATCGTCATGTCCCCGCTGCTGTTTGTGAAGTACCGGCGCAGCCAATGCCTCGCCGCCGCTATCCCCGTGGTGGTAACGCTTAGCTGCATGATGGCGCACGGCCTGCCGCGCTATGTCATCCTCGCTGTGCCGTTTGCGTTCGCGCTGGCAGGGGTGCATCTGAACCTGATCTTCTCCGGCGAGGCCCGGCGGCGCAAAGCGGTATTGACCGCGCCGCGCTTCCTCTATGCGCTGCTGTACCTGATCTTTTCCATCCTGCTGGCCTACAGCGTCTACAGTTTCTCGTACCAGCTGCCGTATGAGCAGTCCGCCTACCGCCTGGCGAAATACGCGGGTGTTTCCATCTCCGATGTCACGCAGGAAAAGCCCATCGCGCGGCAGACGCTGACGGCCGAGGACGTGGGGAACGGCATCTATATCCAGAACATGCGCAAGACGGACGGGGAGCGGTTCCTGCCGTACTTTGGCAGTGACCCGGCGGCGGTTTACGCGGCAGTGAAACCTTTGGAGGATGCAAAGGGGAAAAACATCATTACAAAAGCGCAGATTGCCCTGCGCGGCGGCTACCTGTACGACATGATGACCGTCTACTGGCGGGGCGCAAAAACGGCGGATTACAATGAAGGATGCGTCTACCTGTTCCCCAAAAATTCCTGGGAATATGAAAAGCCCATCACGATTTACATAGACGACGATGTGAACGAACTGCTGATTGTACCCTCGCGCTTCCGCAGCGACGAAATGACGTTCGACTATATCCGGGTAGAGAAATTTGACATGTCATGAAAAAACAGCAAAAAAATTTTGATTTTCTGTTGGCGTTTTTGTGCTCCGCATGATACAATAGAGTGTAGGCCCCGCACGGAAACAGGGAAATCCATTATCCCTGTTCTCCCCGCCGAAGGCGGGGAGAACAGCCCAATGAGGGGCGGGCCAAAAATCCACAAACAGGAGAGGTGAGAGCATGGACGGCAGTAGTGGTAGCCAAGGTACAGACGGAGTATACCGATGCAATACGGCACAAACCGCGCCGCCTTTGCCCTCACAGGAGGGCCGCCCCTGTATGCCTTTGGGCGTGTAAAGGGGCTGGCGCAGGAATCTGACCCAAAAACCCCACAAAGGGGATAAGATGGGTTTCCAAAGGGGCTGCGCCCCTTTGGCGGAGTCCAGAGGCAGCGCCTCTGGCAGGATTCCAAAGGGCAGCGCCCTTTGGGCAGGCGCGGGCGGCAGCCCGCCCATGCACGGGATAGCTCTGATGTTGCCGCTGCCACCACTGGGGCACGCGGCGCGGGCGGGATGCCGCCGGACGCGCCGGAACCAGAGGTAAGGAGGGCAAGACATGAGCGAACGATTGGAGAATGCCGTTGAGGAGACGGCGGCTGCGCAGCATCCAGACTACAAAGCGGAGATTTTGGATATCCTGCGCAGCAACCTTGCGCCCAAACTGATGCGGGAACGCGTGGGGGCGTATCATGAAAACGATATTGCGGCGGCGCTGGATCTGATGCGCCGCGACGAGCGGCACCGGCTTTACAGCATTCTAAATACCGCCACGCTTGCCAGCGTGCTGGAGTATTCCGAGGATATGCCGCGGCTTTTGAATGAACTGGTGGTGCGCAAGCGTGTGGAGGTGCTTGCGCAGTTAGACCCAGGGACGGTGGGCGAATACCTGCGCGGCATGGAGAAATCTGAACGCAGCGCGCTGATTGAACTGATGCCGGAGGAGGCGCGGCGGGAGATCACGCTGCTCAGCTCGTTCGACGAGGACGAGATTGGCAGCCGCATGACGACCAACTATATCGCCATCCGCGACGGCCTCAGCGTGCGGCAGGCGATGCGCGAATTAGTGGCGCAGGCCGCCGAAAACGACAATATCTCCACGCTGTACGTGGTGGATGAGGACAACA
>CANCXY010000233.1 GCA_947381875.1 uncultured Clostridia bacterium
GGCTGCTGATCTACCGGGTGGAGGGGAACGAGTTGAGGCTTGCCCGCACAGGCACCCATGCGGATTTGTTCGGCATGTAGGCAAGGAAAGGCGGTGGGGCAAAAGGCCGCGCGCCTGTGGTTGTTTCCAAAAGCGCAACAACCACACCCGGAGCGCCCGCCAAAACCCCAAACGTCTGGGATTTTGTGAAGCCCGCCTGCGCTCCGTACAGCCGCTTTGCGGGACAAAGCGGGAAAGATATCGCGCGAAGCCAAAGCGCACCACAGGGGCGCACAGCCGCCTGTGCGGCGGGGCCTGCGTCTGGCAGGGGCGTAAATGTCCTTACCCCGCCCCGTATGCGGAACGACAACTTTTGCGTACCTTTCGCGTGGGGAAATGTTAGTGAATGTTAGTGTTAAGAAATGTTAAGGTTAAGTAACGTATCGCGGCAAAGAAAAGCCGCCCCGGTGTTACCAGCACCGAAGCGGCTACAGGAGAAATGCAAGAAGCCCGCAAGAGGAGAAATGTACAAAGCCCTCAAAGAGGCCCCTGTGCCCTGCATCAAGCATAGTATACACCTCTCTTGCGGAAATGTCAAATCGCTGCAAAGGGGGAGGTCTGACAGTGGGCAAGCGGACAAACACAGCCGCATGGAGCGACAAATATAAGCGCTGGCAAATCAACGTCCAGAGGGACGGCAGGCGGCGCAGCTTCTACAGCTCCACGCCGGGGCGCACAGGCCAGCGCGAGGCGAACGCCAAAGCGGACGCATGGTTAGATGACGGCATAGAGGGCGGCGGGGCGCGGGTATCCGCTTTGTATGCGGATTTTCTTGACAGCCAGAAAGAGAGTACAAGCAAAAGCCACTGGCACGGGGTAGAGTCGCGGTACAAAAACCATGTTGCCCCTTTTTTGGGCACAAAGCGGATAGACCGTGTAACAGAACAGGATTTGCAGGACATTATCAACAAAGCCTATGCGCGGCATGGCCTCGCGGCAAAAACCCTGCTCAGCCTGCGAGGAGACCTGGCAGCGTTTTTCAAGTTCTGCCGGCGGCGAAAAGTCGCAACGCTATATCCCGAGGGGCTGACCATCCCCGCCAGTGCAAAACGGCCAGGCAAAAACATATTGCAGCCAGACGATTTGATTAAGCTGTTTGGCAGCGACCAAACGCTCTGCCGGGGCAAGCCTGCAAAAGAGGAATTTATCAACGCTTTCCGGCTGGAAGTACTCACAGGCATGCGCCCTGGGGAGATCATCGGCCTGCGGTGGGAAGATGTACACGGCCATACAGTGCATCTCAAACGCTCAGTAAACCGATATGGCGAAATCACACAAGGAAAAAATCGAAACGCCGTGCGCACTGTGGAGCTTCCAGCGCTTGCCGCCGATGCTTTGGACGCGCAGCGGCTCCTTACAGGTGATGGGGAGACGGTGTTTTGTATTGGCAGTCAGGAAACATACCGCCAGCACTGGGCGCGGTATCTCGCCGCAAACGGAATGCAGAAAATAACGCCCTATGAACTTCGCCACACCTTTGTATCCCTGGCAAAAGTACTTCCAGAGGGGCAGGTAAAGGCCGTGGTAGGGCATAGCCGCAACATGGATACTTTCGGCGTATACGGCCATGCGCTGGCTGGCGAGGCTGAGGAAACCGCGCATCGGCTGGACGATATCTTTGCCCATGTGCTACGAACCGAATAGGCCCTGCAAAGCGGCTTTTGTAACACATTTTATAACACACTTTGACGATTTCAGAGGCATTCCCTCCTATGCACAAGGAAAAGCCCAGAACGGTTTTTCCAGAGTTTGTGCGGCTTTATCAAACGAGAGGGGCGCAGGAGAAAGGGATTGGACTGCGTTCGAGTCCCACCACCGGCACCACAGTTTTACGGGAGGGGCACTTTGGTTTCAGCCAAAGTGCCCCTGTATTTTTCAGGATTTTTCGGGACGGGAAATGGCGGTATATCGACGAGGTGCGGAGCCGCGCAATCGCCCATTCCGTACAGCGGCGGATTGAACACCTGGCGCGAATTGCCGCACTGCATACGTCGATGCAGGCCGCCGTTACTACGGACTTCGAGCGGCATGTCGTCCTGCGTTTGCCCGCCTCACAGACGGGAAATGGGTAACAATCCTTTTCCCAGATTCGCCCGCCCCCAAATTTCTCCCGCGAATTTTGGAAAAATTCACAGATTTTCCATCTATGAAATCCCATTCTGCTGTAGTATAATAAGTAGAGCGTTTGTTGGCCGGCCCAACGCCGGTGTTCCAAAAAAGGAAGTGGACAAAGCATTCTGTGTTTCCCAGCCCACAGGGTGGGAAGCACGCGGGAACCACTCTGTGGTTTGGACACTTCCCAAAAAGTTTATGGGAAAAGAGTGCGATGATGGTATGGGTCTTTTTTCGATGCACTATGACAGGGAAGGGCCGGGCGTGCGCAAGGATGAGCCGCCCAAAAAAGGGTTCGCGCGTTTCTGGGAGATCCTCACGCGTGACTACGGCCACCTGTTCAAGCTGAACCTGTTGTTTATGCTTTGCTGTCTGCCCGCAGCGCTGGCGGTAGGCTTTGGCGCGCTGTTCAGCCCCTATTTAGGTATGCTGCTGATTGCGGCGGTGGTCTTCATCGCAAGCAGCGCGCTGATTGGGCAGGGCATGAGCTGTCTGCACTGGCTGACAGTGAAAACCGTGCGCGACGAGGCGTGTTATCTCTGGCACGAATTCCGCCGCTGCTGGAAAGCCAACTGGCGACAGAGCGTACCCACAGGCATCCTGTTTAGCTGTCTGCTGGCGATGAACTGTATCGCCGCGCGTTTTTATCTGTTTGAGCAGGAGAAGATCCACTGGGTACTGCTGATATTCGTTTCCTTCAGCATGCTGCTGATTATCAACTGCTGGCTGCTTACCACATTACAGCTTCTGTTCCTGGACTTGCCGTTGAGCGTGATGCTCAAAAACAGCCTGCTGATGCTGTTCGGCTATGCCAAACGCACGCTGCCCTGCGCCGTGCTGACAATGGTGATCTGGTTCCTGCTGCTGGCCGCCGTGCCCTGGCCTATCACCATCCTGCTCGCTTTCCAGGGCCTGTTTGCGCAGCTTGCCGTCATCGCCGACATGTGGGCCTGGCCCGCTATGGAGGAGGCGTTCCACATCTCCGAGCAGCAGGCCGCCAAACGCGCCGAGCGCGAAGCCTTGGAGAGCGGCGGCTGATGGCGGGCTGCTGCCCGCACCTGCCCAAAGGGCGCTGCCCTTTGGAATCCTGCCAGAGGCGCTGCCTCTGGACTCCGCCAAAGGGGCACAGCCCCTTTGGAAACCCATCTTGTTCCAGAATGGACTGGCTGCGGCCTGTTTTTAGCGCGGGCGGATGGATAAACCAAAAGAAAACAGGGCGGATGCACGCTTTCTTGTGCAGCCGCCCTGTTCGGGTTTTCGGCGGCACTGCGCTGCTTGTGTAATACTTTTTCCCGTCTTTTCCAGCGTGCCAGCCTTCTTTTTGCATTTTGGGGAAGTGGATTGTATCCCTCCCACCGATAAAAACCGCGCCACAGCAAAACAGGATTTTGTGCAAAACGGAAAAGCTGCCGGATCCTGTCGCTTTGCGCTTGCATCGCGGGGCAAAATCTGGTATGATAACCTACGGTAAAAACGAAGTATAGCCAAACGGCTGACGGGGAAAGGGGGAATGCGCTGTGGCAACACGGTATCACTGCGATCTGATGTGCGCAGGCAGGCGTTTCTTTTCCCGTTTGAACAGGCATTTTCAACAAGACAATCACCGCGTGTGATTGTCTCTTTTTTTTGCCCATACCCCGCCAGCCGACAAAGAAAAGGAGAGAGGAATATGGCAGACAAGGCAAAAACAAATCCGCCCGACAGCGATTACTCCCTGGAACCGGTGCCCCAGACGGCACGCAAAAAATTCTGGCCCATGTTTTTCATCATGCTGGGCTTCACGTTCTTTTCCGCCAGTATGTCCGTGGGGGCGCGGCTGGGCAATGGGCTGGATTTGAGCGGGTTTATCTGGTCGGTACTGCTGGGCAGTACGATTTTAAGCGTCTACACGGGCTGCCTGGGCTATATCGGCGCGAAAACGGGCATGTCACTGGATCTGCTGGCGCAGCGCTCGTTCGGGCGGTTCGGCTCTTACCTGCCCTCCGCGCTTATCAGCTTTACACAGATCGGCTGGTTTGGCGTAGGTGTGGCGATGTTCGCAATCCCCGCCGCCGAGGTGCTGCATGTGCCTCCAATGCTTCTGGTGCTGATCGCGGGCGCGTGCATGACTTCCTCCGCCTATTTCGGCATTAAGGGCCTGGAAATCGTCAGCTATGTTTCGGTGCCGCTTATCGCGGTTTTGGGCGTATATTCTATGGTGACATCCACCGTCGCGGGCGGCGGGCTTTCCGCCATCTTTGCGAAAAGCGTCGGCGGGCTGACGGTCTTTGGCGGCGCGGGGCTTGTGATGGGCTCGTTTGTCAGCGGCGGCACCGCCACGCCGAATTTCTCCCGCTTTGCGGACAGTGCCAAAAACGCGATCATTACCACGGTCATTGCGTTTTTCCTCGGCAATACGCTGATGTTCGCTTTCGGCGCGGTGGGCGGCGCGTTCACGGGCAAGGACGACATCTTCTATGTCATGATTGCACAGGGCCTGCTGCTCCCGGCGCTGGTGGTATTGGGCGCGAATATCTGGACGACAAACGACAATGCTCTCTATACCTCCGGCCTGGGCCTGTCCAATATCACCCGCGTCCGCAAACGCCCGATGGTACTTGTCGCCGGTGTGGTGGGTACGGTGACGGCTATCTGGCTGTACAACAACTTCATCACCTTCCTGAACATACTGAACGCTACACTTCCGCCCGTGGGCGCAATCATCATCCTGGATTATTTCCTGCATCGGGAGCGCTATGCCGCCGGCTCCGAGGTAAAAGCGGCTGTCAACTGGGGCGCAATCGCGGGTGTGGCCGTGGGCGCGCTGGTGGGGAATCTTATCCACTGGGGCATTGTTTCGGTCAACGCTATGGCCGCCGCATGCCTTGTATACTTTGCCGTCAACAAACTGACAGAGAAGGAGGCTGCATAAAAATGTTATTTCAAAACGCACGGATCGAAAACGCCGCGCCGTCCGATTTCCGCGTAGAGGACGGGAAGTTCACCCAATTCGGCGCGCATCTGACGCCCGTCCCCGACGAGGAGTCCGTCGACTTGGGGGGAAAACTGGTACTTCCGCCTTTCATTGAATCACATGTACACCTGGATAAGATCGGAAGAGCGTCGTGTAGGGAAAGAGTGTTGCGAGACGTGGGG
>CANCXY010000234.1 GCA_947381875.1 uncultured Clostridia bacterium
ACAGCGCCGCCTGCTTGAAACAGGAAAAATGAATCGGCCCAGGATGGGTTTCCAAAGGGGCTGCGCCCCTTTGGCGGAGTCCAGAGGCAGCGCCTCTGGGCAGGTTTGGGCGGCAGCCCAACATCAGCCCTTGACGGAGCCGATGGTGAGGCCGGCGACGATGTAGCGCTGGAAGAACGGGTAGGCGCACGCGATGGGCACCACCAGCAGGACGACCAGCGCCATGCGCAGGCTTTGCGTGGGCGCGCGCATGGATTCCGCGATGGCCGCCGTGCCAAGCTGACCCGCCATGCGGTTGAGGTAATCCACGTTGTTTTGCAGCTCCATCAGCAGCGCCTGAAGCGGCTGGAGGGCTTTTTTCTGCTGGATATAGAGCAGCGACTGGAACCAGTCGTTCCAATACGCCAGCGCGTTCAGCAGCGCGATCGTGGCGAGGCCGGGCTTCGCGATGGGCAGCACGATGCGGAAGAATGTGGAATATTCGCCGCTGCCGTCCACGGTGGCCGCCTCGATCAGCTCAAGCGGTACGGAGCTTTTGAAAAATGTGCGCATCACAATGATGTTGAACGGGCTGACGAGCAGCGGCACGATGAGCGCGGCGTAATTCTCGCTCAAACCAAGCACCTGCTTTGTGATGATATAGGTGGGCACAAGGCCGCCGCTGAAAATCATCGTGAAGAAACTGAAAAATGTGAAGAAATTGCGGTATTTGAAATCGGGGCGGTAGAGCGCGTAGGAGTACAGCGCGCACATCGCGGTACTCAATACGGTGCCAATCACGGTGACAAAGATACTGTTGTAGAACGAGCGCCAGATCTGCGGCAGCTTCTCAAACGCATACTTATATGTATCCAGGCTCCACGCCTGCGGCACGAACGAGTAACCGATGCTCCGTATGGACTCCTCCGAGGAAAACGAGATAATGATAACAAAGATGAACGGAATGATGCAGCATACCGCGAAAAGCCCTAAGATCACATGCAGCACGGCCTCGGTGCCCGCGCTGACGGAGGTGAGGCGCAGCTTGTTTTTTTGTTTGCTCATACAGCTTTCCCTCCTTAAAACAGCGAGCTTTCCGAATCCAGCTTCTTGACGACGGAGTTCGCGACCAGGATACATACAAAGCCAACGGCATTCTGGAACAGGCCCGCGGCGGACGCCATACTGATATTGCCCGTATTGCGCATGGCGTAATAAATATAGGTATCCATCACCTGCGTGACGGAGAACAACGCGCCGTTCTGCATCGGCACATTGTAGAACAGGCCGAAATCCGCGTTGAAAATCTTGCCGACGTTCATGATAAACAGGATGGCGATCATCGTGCGCAGGTTCGGGATGGTGACATGCCATATCTGCTGCCATTTGCCCGCCCCATCGATCGCCGCCGCCTCGTACTGCGTGGTGTCGATGCCCGTGATGGCGGCTAAGTACAGGACGGTAGAATATCCCACGTTTTTCCACAGGTTTGCCAGCACCAGGATATACGGCCACGGCTTGATGGTGGTATACCAGTTTGTGATGGGTTCCCCCGCCGCGCGCTGCATGGCGGGGAGCATGCCATACTGCCCGTCTAAGAACGCGTTGAGGAAATAGCTGACGACGACCCATGAGAGGAAATACGGGAAGAACATCATCGTCTGGTACGCCTTCGCGACAAACTTGTGCGTCAGCTCGTTCATCATGATGGCGAAGGATACCGGGATAATGACTCCCAAAATGATAAATACGATATTGTACCCAAGCGTGTTGCGGATGATGGTCCACGCGTCGTTCGTCATGAACAGGAACTTGAAATTGTCGAACCCGACCCATTTGCTGTTCAGCAGGTTGCTGATGAACGTCGGGTTGCGCGGGTTCACCTTATACTGCTTGAATGCCAGCACCAGGCCGCCCATCGGCAGATACCGCAGCAGCAGCATCCAAATCGTCGCCGGGGCCACCATCGTCAACAGTGCCAGCGTCTTTTTCGTTTTGGCGAAGTTGTTGGCGTTCAAGCCCTTCTTCGCCTCTTGCTTTGTGCGCATGTGCATACCCTCCTCCTGTGTGCTTATGCTGTGCGGACCGCCCCGCCCGCCTGGCAAAAGCTGTCCGCCGCCGTCCCTGTATATCGGGAACGTTCGAGCCGCGGAGAGATTTCCCGCGCCTTCCCTGCCCCAGGGCGGGAAACACCTGAAAGCCCCCTGTTTTGGCCGCTCCCTGTATATCTTGCCGCTATGGGCGCGGAGGATTTTTGGCAAATCAACAAAATTAAAAAGAATTTTTATAATTTTGTGTGCTATTTCAACAATTTCTTTATATGATATCAATTTACCCGTAAAAAAGCCATGTGTATGGTTGCTGTTTTTTGTGTTTCGTTGTCATTTTCGCACGGGGAGGACTGTTTTGTTCCGTGGGAATGCAAAAAGCGCCAGAGACGGCGGACGGCCCCGGCGCTTCTATTCACTTCAGGGCTGCAGGGCATATGCCTCCTGCGCCGCCTCCCCGGCGTTTTTCTCCTCCCCGGACGCCTCATAGGGAACCTGCTTACCGATGTCCGCCAGCACTACCACATGCAGGGAGAGCGTCACGGCGTCCTCGTCCACCTGTGCCTCCGGCGTTTCGGAAATCATCTCATATGTGCCAAATTCCATGCGGATCGCGTCCAGGATGTGCGCGCGGGCGGCCGCGGCCGCCTGTTCGGGCGTCATCTCCCACGCGGTCTCCTGGAACAGGCGCACCTGCGTCTCCTCCACCATCGCGGGCAGATGGAACCCCAACGGCGCTGCCGGGTGCCGCGTGACGCGCCGGCTCGCCCCCTGCGGCGCGTCGACAGAGCCGTAGAGCGCCGCCTCGCCCCAGGGCAGGTACAGCTTATAGTAGCTCCGGCACTCGGAGGTGGGCAGCATCGACCGCCCGCGCAGGGGTTGTGTGTAGACATAGGTGCTGCGCACCTCCGCCCAGACGGCCCCTTCGGCGCGGGAATAGAGCGGGCGCTCATAGCTGCTCAGGCGCATACCGCTGATCAATACCCTGCCGCGCCCCACATACTGCCCAGGCACTACCTGGGGGTAGCCGCCCGCAAGGTCGATGCGCCGTACAACGCCGTCGCTGATGGCTACCACATTTGTGAGGTCCCTGCTCATAATCTCCGGCGGCTTTTCGCGGTCCGTTTTTTCCACCACTAAGCGGCCTTTGATAAAATTGAGCGTCACCCAGCCGTATTCCTCGGATTCTGTAAATATCTCGCTGGCCACGCGGATCAAGCGGCTGTTCTCCTGGAACGCTCCCTCATAGATGCCTTTCTCAAACAATTTCGCACGCACATCCGCCTCCTGCCCATCCGTGAACCCGATAAAGCAGATGTTCCAGATGAGATCCTGGCAGGCCATCATCAGCGCGGCGCACAGCGCCAATCCCAAAAGGATACCCCAGCGGTTGCGGTAGGCAAGCAGCGCGAAATATGCGCCGTACTTTTCCCGCACGCGCAGGGTGCAGCGGTTGCGGCGCGCGAGGGGGCGCAGTCTTTTGTAGTCGCGCAATGGGACGCTTGCGAAATAGCCTGTCTCGGTGGGCTGCACATGCTCGACCGGCAGGTCGGCGTTGACGCACTCATTGAAAAACCGCTCGCCGCGCCCGCCGATCACCTCAAAGCGCACGCTGCCCGCCGCGTATTTGGAAAACCTGTTCATCCTTTGCCCCCATATCCGAACCGCACGGAAAAGACCCTGCCCCGCACGGTCATCAGTGCTTTCTGGTAGCTGTCCACCACCAGGCTGTCGCCCTCAATCTGGACGCTCCATTCCCCCATATCCAGGACGAGTTTCTGCGCGTCGTACTGCAGAATGCCCCGGCAGTTTTCAATTTCCAGCGAACCGCCGCATTCCACATGCAGCATGGGGCGTCCGTACAGCGTCGACTGTACGGCCTGCACGCCGATCCCCAGTGCGCGCTGGAGGGAATAGCGCTCGCTCTTCCCCTTTTTTTTGCGCATGAGCCGCCCTCCCTGCTTTTTTCTCCGCATTCAATCATATATATCGACCGGGAGGGATCATTTATGAATTCTTCGCAAAGAAAACATGCCATACCGGTCTGGGCGGGGGCTATTGGCGCGGCGCTGTGCGCGGCCAGTATGCTTCTGCGGCCCTCCGCCGCCGCAGACGGCGTTTTGCGCGGCCTGGCGCTGTGCTATAAGAGCGTGATCCCGGCGCTGTTCCCTTTCCTTGTGCTGTCGCGCCTGATACTGGAAAGCCCGCTGGCAAATATCTTAGGGCTTGCCCTGCGCCCCTACACGCGGCTGCTCTCGATCCACAGCAAAAAGGCCCCCGCCGCGCTGCTGTGCGGTGTGCTGGGCGGTTTTGCCTGCGGGGCGCGCTCCGTGGACGCGCTGTACCGCGCGGGCGAGGTCGATCGGGAGGAGTCCGCGCTCCTGTTAGTATGCTGTATTGGTTCCGGGCCGGGGTTTGTCGTGGGCAGTGTAGGCGGGCTGATGCTGGGCAGCGCGGGCGCAGGGTGGCTGCTGCTGGCCGCGCAGCTCTGCGCGTCGCTCATATGCGGGCTTGCGGCGGCGCTCTGGGCAGACGCGCGCGCCTGGCGCCGCCGCGCCGCCGTCCCCTGCGCCGCGCAGTCAGACGATAGGGAGTACCCGAATGACGGCGATCATTTCCGTGACTTTCCCCGCCCTGCGGGCGGAGAAATTCACAAAGCCGCCGCACTTCGGACACTCCCGAACACAGCCCCCAAAGGGGACGCTGTCGCGCGCGGTTTTGTCCCCGCGGTGCGGGACGCGGTAAACGCGACGCTGCTTTTATGCGGCTATGTAACGCTGTTTTCCTTTTTCGCGGCCATCGCCGTCCCGGACGGAGCCAGCGCGTTTGCGCGCTACATCACCTGTCTGCCGCTGGAGGTGACAAGCGCCTGCCGCGCCGCTTGCGAAACGGCCTCGCCCCTGCGCACGCAGTTCTGCTGTGCGGCGCTCAGCGTGATGGGCGCGTCGGTATTTTTCCAAGTGCGGGCGCTGCTCGCGCCGGACATCCCGCTGCTGCCGCTGCTTGTCTCCCGCGTGCTGCATCTGCCGCTGTCGCTTCTGGTGCTGCACCTGCTCACATCTTTTTTCCCCGGCGCCGCTGCCGCGGGCCTCTCCCTGGACCCCGCCATCCTGCCCGCCGTGCGCATGCCCTGCGACGCCATGTTCGTGCTGTTCCTGCTGGCCGCCGCCGCTTGCGGGGCGGGACGCCGAAAGTAGGCGCGGGCCTGCCCAGAGGCTCTGCCTCTGGACTCCGCTGGGCGCTGCCCGGACCCGCC
>CANCXY010000235.1 GCA_947381875.1 uncultured Clostridia bacterium
GCCTCTGGACTCCGCCAAAGGGGGCAAGCCCCCTTTGGAAACCCATCTTGTTCCAGATTAGAAAAAACTGTTTTTTGCCTTTATTTTTTTCAATATCGCCATAGCGTCCGGTTGTGTCGGAGTGAATTTTATACCGCGCTTTAGCATGCCCATAACCTTTTTTGCTTTTCGCTCAATCACCCTTGCTGTATACTCGCTTGTCAGCACCAGGCGATTCCCACCAACCGTATATTCCCGCGCTATGTAAGCTCTTGTTATAGGAAACATATCCTGTATCAGAAATGCGCTCTCTCGGCTGTTGTCCAATTTTGCAATATGAAGAATATCACACGGCTTTCCGGCTTTTTCCCTTTCTTCCATGAGCTGCCTGTATTTCTCAATGCGGCTGGATAAGGGAATCATCCAATAGATGCCGTCTTCCCCATCTGCAAAGCAATAATAGTGAGGTCTGCTTTCTGCTTTGTTGCTTTTGAGGTATGGGTCGGCCATATCTTCAAAAAATGTATCCTTGATTATATAAAACCCTGTTTTTTTGCATATTCCTGTCTCCGTTATGAAAAAATCCTTCGCTTTACGGCGAAGGACTTTCAACCCAACCATTTGTATACCGCATATCGGTCAGCGGTAAACTTTCAACCCGACCATTTGTATACCGCATATCGGTCAGCGGTAAACTTCTGACATATCTATTATACACAAAATGCAGCTTGCTGTCAACACCGAAATCTTCCTAAAATTGTCCGAATTACGGCGATTCTTTTCGCGTATTTTTCGAGCTGTAGAGCGAAAAAACACACAAAAACCCCTTGTTTTGATCACTCCCGCGCTTCACATATGAGCTTTAGTGGCTGCGCTTCAGAAAAATCCACTCAGATGCGTGCAAAATCATCACGAATGGTGTATAGTATATGTGACAGGACCTCCCGCACCTCTCCACGGCAACGTGTGACGTGTCCCAGGGAGGACATTTTATTTTTGGGGGGCTGCTTTGAATGAAGGACGTAAAAAAGCCAACCGCTTACCCACAGCAGATGGAACCAGGCGCGGAGGAAACATATACCGCCATTCGCGGCTGTGTGATCGCGGCGCAAAACAAGGTCGCCAGCGCTGTCAATACGGCGATGGTACTTGCCTACCATGAAATCGGCGAACAGGTCTACCGGGCCTGTGGGGAAACCGACCGCGCGGGCTATGGGGAGCGCCTGCTGCAATATCTTTCCGACCGCCTGACGGCGGAGTTTGGGAGCGGTTTTACGGTTGCCAATCTGCGGAATATGCGGTAGTTTTACTGTACGTTTCCAAAACACAACGCACTGCGTAGCGAATTGAGTTGGACACATGACCGGCTGCTGATGCGTGTGCAAGATGAGAGAGAACGCCAGTTCTACTTGGAGGAGTGCGCAAAGGCAAATTGGAGTTCGCGCCAGTTGGAACGCCAGATCCACACAATGTATTACCAGCGGCTTTTGTCCAGCCGTGACAAGGAACCTGTTGCCGCAGAAATCAATACTACCGAGCCAAAGCCGGAATATGAAAAAATCATCAAAGACCCCTATGTGATGGAATTTCTTCAAATCAAGCCGGATACCCACGTTAAAGATAGAAGATGCAAATATATCATATCCCAGTGAACCGTAAAATTCCTGCAATTCACCATGTATTCCAATGCACCTTGTTTTCAACCGTCGCCTTTACCTGCACGGGCACTTCTGCGTCCGGGCTTGCGTACCCAAGAACGACAAGCGTGGGAAGATACCATCCGTCGGGAATCTTCAAAAACGCTTGAATGCCCTCCGGCTCCTTCTTCACCGGGATATGCACCACCGACCCCAGCCCCTCCGCCGTTGCGGCAAGGAGCATATTTTCTACCAGTGCCCACGCGGCCCCATAGTCCATGAGGCCATAGCCGTTCTTATCCTCTGTCATAGGGTATTTCTGCTTGAAAAACGGCAGGATCACGCACGCGGATTCCTCGATCATACTGCGCTGGCGGGGATAGGCGATCTTGAACATCTCCTGCTGGGGCGTTTTGGGTTCCGTAATCCGGCAGGGATACGGGCGGATGATCTGCGCAAAATTACGGATGAGGGCCTTGTCCGTCAGCGTCACCAGCTCCCATCGCCGCTGACGGTTGGAGGACGGGGCTTTCAGCCCGGCGTCCAGAATGCGTTCCAATACCTCACGGGGGATTTCCCGCGCCTCAAACTGCCGGATGCTTCTCCTTTTGTTCACCACTTCATAAAATTCCATATTTACACATCCTCCGTTTCCTGATGAATCAATTTTTTCAAGTTCTCTGTAAAGGTCCGTGAGAGGTCGATCAACTGCTTCTGTTCTTCTGGTGAGAACATGGACATGGCAGTATCCTCCGCCCATGTGATATGGCGGACCACTTTTTCACAGTAGGTTTTGCCCGCGCCGGTCATGCGGACGATTTTGTTCCGTTTGTTTTCCAGCGCTTCCGTGACGGTGACATAATCGTTTGCCAGAAGTTTTTTGATGATCAGGTTTACCGTCTGTTTAGACTGAAAGGTGCGCTGGCAGATTTCAGTCTGCGTCATGCCGCCCCCTGAGTAAAAATCGTCGTAAAAGAGAACATTGACGACCAGGAGCGTTTTCATCAGCATCCCGTTCTGTTTGGCGTACTCGTCATACAGAGCAAACTGCTCATCCCGGAATTTGCAGTACAGATATGCGTTTTTCCTGTCCTCCTTTGTGATCTTCTTCACCCCCCGAAGTCAATTCCTGTACGGTAAATTTATTGACCATTGAGTAGTGCAGCACAGGCGGATGAATTTGTCAAGTGTTGTACAAAAAGGGAGCGGACAGATTCAAAATATTGTGTGTGGTTCGTAGTATCCCAAAAATGGAAGTGTGTTTGTGTGCTGCCCTGCCGCGCGACACGGAAATCAATTTTTGCGATTTTACGCGGCGAAAAACAATAGATCCTGCTGTTTCTCCCCGCCGGAGGCGGGGAGAAACAGGCAAAATTGATTCCCCTGGCCGCGCGAATTTGCCTATTGAGAAACGCGCGGGCATGTGGTACAATCAATCCTGGGGAGTGTCCGAATCGCGGAGCTATTGCCGTGTATTCCCCGCCCGCAGGGCGGGGAATACACGAAAACACCCCGCATTGGACACGCCTCAACCTTGTACCCATTCTGCTGGATAAGGAGATCGAAACATCATGAAATTAGGCATCATTGGCCTGCCGAATGTGGGCAAAAGCACGCTGTTCAACGCTATCACCAGTACGCGGAACGCGGCGGCGGCGAATTACCCGTTCTGCACCATCGACCCGAACACGGGCGTTGTGCCGGTGCCGGACGCGCGTCTGGACAAGCTGGCCGAGCTTTGGCAAACCAACAAAAAGACCCCCGCCATCGTAGAATTTGTCGATATCGCGGGGCTTGTGAAGGGCGCTTCCAAAGGCGAGGGGCTGGGCAACAAATTCCTGGGCAATATCCGCGCGTGCGACGCGATTGTGCATGTCGTGCGGTGCTTTGAGGATACCGATGTCATCCATGTGGAGGGGAGCGTCGACCCGCTGCGGGACATTGAGACCATCGACACGGAGCTGATTTTGAGCGACCTGGAGGTTGTGTCGGCGCGCGGGGCGAAGATGGCGAAGGCGGGCAAGACAGGGGACAAAAAGGCGCTGGCTGCGGCTGAATGGCTGGGCGCGCTGGAAAAGCATCTGGGCGAGGGCAAGAACGCGCGCACGTTCGAGCGTGACGAATCCGACGACGAGCAGGCGGAGGCGCTGCGCGAAATGGGCCTTTTGACGATGAAACCCATCATCTACGCGGCGAACATGAGCGAAGACGACCTGATGACGGGCATGGACGCGAACCCGCACCATCAGGCGGTGCGGGCGCTGGCGGCGCGCGAGGGGGCGCAGTGCATCCCCATCTGCGCCAAGACGGAGGAGGATATCGCCGACTATACCCCGGAGGAGAAAAAAGCGTTCCTCGCTGAACTGGGCGTAGAGGCGACGGGCCTGGACCACCTCATCCAGGCGGGCTATGACCTGTTGGGCCTCATCAGCTTTTTGACAGACGGCAAAAAGGAATGCCGCGCCTGGACCATCCGCAAGGGCACGAAGGCCCCGCAGGCGGCGGGCAAGATCCACTCCGATTTCGAGCGCGGGTTTATCCGGGCGAGCGTCGTCAAATACGCCGACCTTGCCGCGTGTGATTTCAGCATGGCAGGGGTAAAAGCCAAGGGCCTCCAACACACCGAGGGCAAAGACTACATCGTAGAGGATGGGGACATCATCGAGTTCCTGTTCAACGTATAAAGCCAAAAAAAGCCGCGCGAAAATGCAATTTTCGCGCATGATGGGATTCCAAAGGGGGCTTGCCCCCTTTGGCGGAGTCCAGAGGCAGCGCCTCTGGGCAGGTTTGGGCGGCAGCCCAACAACAAGAAGGAGGTTGCAATATGGAAAAGCCGGTCATAGGGTTGATGGGCGCGATGCCGGATGAGATTGCGCGGCTGTGCGCGCATATGGAGCAGCGCGGGGAAGAAAGGGCGGCGGGCGTCACCTTTTATACGGGCGTTCTGCGGGGGCGCAGGGTGGTGCTTTGCTGTGCGGGGATGGGCAAGGTGAATGCCGCGTGCGCCGCGCAGCTTCTGGTGACGAAATTTGGCGCGGGGGCGCTTATCTTTTCCGGGATAGCCGGGAACATGACGGACAAGATCGGCGTGGGGGATGTAGTGATTGGCAAAACGCTGCTGTATCATGACGCGGAACGCCGGATGATTGCCGAGAGCTATCCGCATTTGCAGGAGTTTTCCGGCGACGCGAAGATGATTGCCGCCGCCGAGGCCGCGTGCCGGGCGGCGGGGGTAAAGTATATCGTCGGGAAGATCGCGACGGGCGACGACTTTGTGGGCGACAGCGCGACCAAAAACGCCATTGCCGCCAAGTGCGCCCCCGACTGCGTGGAGATGGAGGGCGCGGCTGTGGCGCATGTGGCGGCCAAAAACGACGTGCCGTGTGTGGTGCTGCGGGCCATGAGCGACAACGCCGACGAACAGGCGTATGAAACGCTGGTGGGCAAGCCGTTCGATATCTCCGAATATTGCGCCTCCGCCGCGAAGATCTGCGAGGAGCTGGTGGCGGGGCTGTAGGAGAAAGCAAAAGGAAAACCAGCAGTGGCCGTCTCTTTTTGAGGCCGCCCCTGCTGGTTTCTGATAACTTTTTTACAGCATCTCCTTCTTAATCCCC
>CANCXY010000236.1 GCA_947381875.1 uncultured Clostridia bacterium
GAGTCCAGAGGCAGCGCCTCTGGGCAGGTGTGGGCGGCAGCCCACCCGTCAGCCGTCAGGCTGGACAAGATGGCGGTATATTTCGCTCTTGGAAAACGGGGTCTGGGCGGCGGCAAAACGGGCGGCGGCGGCGGGAGGATCGCCCGCCGCCATGCGCGCCTGGGCGAGCGCGAGGGCATCGGCGAGGGTGGGGGCGGGGGATTCCTCCGGCGCTTTGCCCGCCATGACAAGCACAAATTCCCCGCGCGGCGGGGTTTCGGCGTAGCGGCGGCAGGCATCGGCGAGGGTGGTGGGGATGATCTCCTCATGGAGCTTTGTCAGCTCCCGGCAGACCGTCACAGCGCGTGCGCCGCCGAATGCCTCGGCCAGATCGGATAATGTAGTGGTGAGTTTATGCGGGGCCTCATAGAAAATAACTGTGCGCGTCTCGTTTTTCAGTTCGTCGAGGCGCTCTTTTTTCTGCCGCCGGTTGGTGGGCAGAAAGCCCTCAAAGACGAAGCGGCCCGTCGGCTGGCCGGAGACGGCGAGGGCGGTGACGGCGGCGGAGGCGGCGGGCACGGGGACAACGCGGATCCCGCGCGCGTGCGCGTCGCGCACAATGACCTCGCCGGGATCGGAAATGGCGGGCATCCCGGCGTCGCTGCACAGCGCGCAGTTCTCGCCCGCCGCGATGCGGTCCAGAATATACGCGCCGCGCTCCCGCAGGTTATGTTCATAATAGCTCACCAGCGGCTTCTTGATCCCCAAATGGTTCAGCAGTTTCAGCGTCACGCGCGTATCCTCGGCGGCGATGAAATCCGCCTGCCCGAACGCCTGCGCCGCACGCGGCGTAAGGTCGTCCAGATTGCCGATCGGCGTAGCGACAATATACAAAATCCCAGCCATACAAACATCCTTCCTAAAACAGCCCGGCACCCCCAACAAAGGAAGTGTCCGCACCGCGGAGCTATTGCCGTGTATTTCCCCGCCCTGCGGGCGGGGAAATACACAAAACCACCCGCTTTGAACACGCCCCCAACAAATGGGTGCGCAACAATAAAATTGCCCGGCGTAATGGGATTCCAAAGGGACTAAGTCCCTTTGGCAGAGTCCAGAGGCAGAGCCTCTGGCAGGTCCGGGCAGCGCCCGGCGGGGTCCAGGGGCAGAGCCCCTGGGGCAGTCCAGGCGTGCCGCAGCAGCGGCAGCAGGGTCATCCCTGGGGCGCGGTTTTTGCGGGCGTCGACGAGGAAAAGCCAAGGGACGGCGGCGGGGCTGGCGGCGCAGAACTGGAGGCGTTTGGGTTCGAGACGGGCGGCGCGCAGGGCGCAGAGGACATCGGCGAGGCGTTCGGGGCGCTGGCAGAGGCAGAGGCGCCCGCCGTCGCGCAGGAGGAGGAAAGCGGCGCGGCACACGTCCTCGATCGTGCAGGTCAGTTCGTGGCGGGCGGCGGCGCGGGTGCCGTTGGGGCTGATACAGCCGCCCCGGAAATAGGGGGGGTTGCAGGCGACGACGTGGCGGGTCTGGGCGTAGGGACGCAGGGCCGAGACATCGCGCAGGTCGGCCTGAAGGAGGGAGATGTGGGCGGCGGCATCGGAGAGGGAGAGGGAAGCGCGGGCAACACCGGCAGCTTCAGGGGAACGTTCGATTGCGAGGCATGGGCCGCGATGGCCTTCGTCGTGCCAGCACAGGGGGATGATACCACAGCCTGTGCCCAGGTCGCACGCCGATTCCTTTGTATGCACGCCGCAAAAGCGCGCCAGCAGAAGGGCGTCCTGGCCGAAACGGCAGGCGCGGGAGACGGCGACGGGGGTACCGTTTGTTAAGTATTCCATAAAAACCTGTTGGGAGGATGGGCAGAGGATATGGCGGCTTGTGGGGTAAAAGGGATGGGAAAATTCGGCGCCGCTTTGCCGCGCAAAGAGCGGTGAAGCGCGCCGCACACCGCTATGAAGGCCGGGACGGAAAGGCAGCGCCGCGCCCGCTTTGCGGGCGGGGGACGCAGGGATGTGCGAAAAAGACAAAATACGGCGGGCACGCGTGTGCCCGCCGCTGGTCAGGTGCAAAAAGAATTACTCTTCCTCAATAGCACTCGTCGGGCAGACACCCGCGCAGGTGCCGCAGGAAACGCAGGTATCGGGATCGATCTCGTACTTGCCGTCACCCTCGGAAATCGCATTGACCGGGCACTCGCCCGCGCAGGTGCCGCACGCGACACACGCGTCTGTAATTTTATAAGCCATAATACCCATCCTGTTCTCCGCGCGAATTTGTATTTTGGCGCCCTCGGCGCGAGCGGCGCGGGTCATCACCGAAAGCCGACAACGGCTGTGCCGCTGCTACCCCTATTGTAGCACAAATTACAGATTTTTCAAGAGGGGCAGCCCACCCTTTTTATTGTAACTTCTGACAAAAAACGAATGAAATTTTTTCCATGCGGGGGTTGGGGGGCGCGCCCTCACCTGTCGCGCTGTTCCCTCGGCGGCCTGTCGTCGTGTTCCACGGGGCGGCGGGCCATGCGGATGACCTGGCAGTCCGAGAGGGGGAACACCTTAAAGCCGGACGACGGCGCGTCCAGTTTCACGCGCAGGTTCCCGGATACCACATTCGCGTCCACCACTGTACCCGTGCCCTCCGGCGTCTTGACGACGCTGCCCGTGCCTGGGGTAATGCGGTTCAGGTAATCATACGCGGGCTGCTCGTAGGCGAGGCAGCACATCAGGCGGCCGCAGGTCCCGCTGATCTTCGAGGGGTTCAGCGAAAGGCCCTGATCCTTCGCCATGCGGATGGAAACGGGCTGGAAATCACGCAAAAAGCGGCTGCAACAGAACGGCTGCCCGCAGATGCCCAGGCCGCCCAGCATCTTGCTCTCGTCGCGCACGCCTATCTGCCGCAGCTCAATGCGCGTGCGGAAGATACCCGCCAGGTCCTTGACAAGCTCGCGGAAATCCACACGCCCGTCGGCGGTGAAATAGAACAGGAGCTTTCCGCGGTCCAGCGTATACTCCGCGTCCACTAACTTCATGCCCAGATGCCGCCGCTCGATGCGGTCGGCGCAGATCTCAAACGCGCGCTTCTCGTCCTCGCGGTTCTGCTCCATGCGGCGGATATCCATCGCGTCCGCCACGCGCAGGACCGGGCGCAGCGGCTGCGGGATGGAGCCGTCCGGCACCTCGTGTTCGCCGTGCATCACCGTGCCGCACTCCACGCCGCGCGCCGTCTCCACAACGACAATATCACCCTCGTGAATCTCCCATTCTCCGGGATCGAAATAATACGATTTTCCGCTCTGCTTAAAGCGGACGTCGACTACTTTCGCCATAGTGTTCGTTTCCTTTTCTCAATCATACTGTTGTGCTGTTGTGGGGAGTGTCTAAGCTGCGGAGCGGATTTCCGTGTATTCCTCCGCCCTCGGGGCGGGGAATACACAAAAGCATCCCGCTTTGGGCACTTCCGCAATCGTGAAACCACTCGAAACCGATAAACGCCGCCTCAATCCTTTTCCGGCCTGCACAGCAGCACGAACTCCGTGGGGATCAGGTTGCCCCCGTTGTGCCGCAGGTACATATGATAATGCGGCTCCATACATTCGATCATACGCGGGATACGCCACAGATCGTCATACCCGTGGTACACACAGATCGCCAGCCTGGGGCGGTCGCGCGTGATATGCCCTTCACAGCCCATCAGCGCGTCCCACTCGGCCCCTTCGATATCCATTTTCAAGAAGGTGATGGGTTCTTCAATATCCTCGTCCAGCGGCACCACTTCCACCTGCTCCCCGCCGCCGTTCGCGCCCACCTGGTTGGCCGAAGGGTCGCTGGACAGACTCAGCGAAAACGATCCGCGCCGCGCGCCCGCGCCCTTCTGCCGCACCACCACATCATGCAGGTGCGCGGTATTCTTTGCCAGGGCCGCGCAGCTCTCCGGCGAAATCTCATACGCGTAAATACGGCGGTAGCCCGTGCCATACATATTTACATACTGCCCGATGGAATCGCCCACATACGCCCCCACGTCCACCAGCACATCCCCATCATTGTCCGGGAAAATATCCGGCTCCCAGTAATCGGGGAAAATAGATTTCACCCGGGTGATACATTGCAGGTCCAGCAGCGCCCAGTTATAGAGGATGGCAAACAATGTCTGCCGGGAAAGGTAATCTTCCAAACGCCGGTACAGCCACAGGAAATCGTAGCTGTGCCGCTTCAAAACAGCCGCGCGGCGCTCCAATGTGTCATAGCACCCCTCTCTGGGGTCGAGCGTGCCCCACAGGGGGAAGCGGGCAAAATACTCCACAAAGCCTTTATAATTCTCCTCGCCGCCGGGCATTTCCTTCAGTGCGTCCATTTTCTGTTTCAAGTTTTTCAGCAAGGTTTTCTCGCTGTTGTCCCAGAAATATTGCAGCAAGGAAAGCATCTGGCGGTCAAACGCGTTGCGCGGCTGGAAGGGGTCTTCCAATTCCCCTAAGACGAGGTATGCCATCTGCACCCATTCGTCATCGGGAAGACGGTCGGCGTTGACGCGCCGGGTAAGCGAGGTATCCAAAGCCTGATCCAGCAGTGCGGTAACGGCTTTGCGCCCCTCCCGCACTGTATCCAAAAGGGAATCATCACCGCCCTCCCGCAGATGCGCCAGCGCCTGGCACATCGTCTCCAGCAGCTCATACACCTGGGCGCGTATCTGTGGTTCCATAGTCCGTCTCCTTTTCTATAGGGCTGCCGCCCGAACCCGCCCGGGCGCTGCCCGGACCTGCCAGAGGCGCTGCCTCTGGACTCCGCCAAAGGGGGCAAGCCCCCTTTGGAAACCCATCATGGCGCAACAATTTCATTGTTGCACCCACCATTTTTATTTTCCTGCGCGGCGGCTGTATTTTGGCGCAGGGTGGGGGAGATATCTCGATTTGGGCACATTCTCACCGCGCCGCGCACGCCGCGAAGCAGGTGAGCGTCAGTTTTGTGTTGACATTGCCTGAAAGGCGCTGCGCGGCCTCGCCCGCCCCTTTCGCGCACACGGCGGCACGGGCAGGGGAGAGGGGCGCGCCGGGGCGTCCGGCCAGCGCCGCGCCGCAAAGCATGCGCAGGGTATCCAGCAGCGCGAGCGCGGCGGCGCGCTCCTTTTCATATTTTGCCAACAGGACCATCGCGCCATACGCGTCCCGGCGCTGGAGATCGGAAGAGCGTCGTGTAGGGAAAGAGTGTTGCGAGACGTGGG
>CANCXY010000237.1 GCA_947381875.1 uncultured Clostridia bacterium
GTGGTCTCGGCCCCCAGATCGACCAGCGCCACGGCCGCCCCCCGCGCGGCGGGCAAAAAAGAAAAATGGACAGGGAGTGTTCAAAGCGGGGGCGTTTTATGTATTTTCCCGCCCGCAGGGTGGGGAGATGTACGGAAATGGCCCTGCGGCTTGGACACCTCCGGCGGATACCATATGTTATCAATGCGCTCTCAGGAGAAGGGCGGCTTGATATAAAAAAAATAAGGAGATGAACGAAGCGTGAAAAAGAGAATTTTTGCGATGCTGCTTGCGGCGGCCATGGTGTGTACCCTTCTGGCGGCCTGCGGCGGCGGCACAAGCTCCAGCAGCGGTAGTTCCAGCACTGGCGGGGATACAAGCAGCGCGGCGGGCGGCGGAGACGTTGGCGGCGAATTCAACCCCGGCCTGAAGAACCTGCCTCTGGTGGAAAACAAGGGCGACTACACCTTCTCCATTTTCTGCGACGATTCCAGCGCCACGGGCGAATTTGCTATGCTGCCCATCCTTGAGGAGCAGACCAACGTCGTAGTTGACCTGCGCATCATGGAGAACTCCAACGCAAAAACACGTTTGAACCTCGACCTGAACGCCAACGAGTATGCCGACGTGGTCGGCGGCTGGCTGCTCAGCGAAACCGATATCCTGAAATACGGTGTACAGCAGAAGGTCTTTATCCCGCTGGAGGATATCTACGAGGAGTATTGCCCGCGCATCACCGAGATCCTGAACCTGCCTGGCGTCCGCGAAGAAATGACGGCTTCGGACGGCCATATCTACACGATCCCCTATGTCACCGGTGACACGACCGTTGGCTATACCCCGTACATTAGCGAGACATGGCTGAAGAACGTTGGTATGGAAATGCCCAAGACGACCGATGAATTCGCGGAAGTCCTGCGCGCTTTCAAGGCACAGGACGCGAATGGCAATGGCGACCCGAACGACGAGATTCCCTTCTCCACCGACCCGGACAACAAGCATCTGGAAGCCATGACTGGCTATTTTGGCCTGCCGATGGACAAAGACGGTCGGGGCATTCTGGACGGCAAGGTCGTCTACGCCGGCATCAGCCCGCAGTACCGTGAATTCCTGATTTGGTTCTCCGGCCTGTATAAAGAAGGCCTGATCGACCCCGAAGTTTCCACGCAGGATACCTCCGTGTGGGAAGGCAAGGGCAACCGCGGTATCATCGGCTGCTCTATCGCTTATGGCTCCGGCGAGTTCTCCGGCGAGCAGATGACGACTCCTGAGGAACGCCCGTCCTATAGCCCGCTGCCTGTTCTGAACGCCGACAATGGCGGCATCTGGCTGCGTGATACCACCGGCTTCAGCGTTTTCAATACGCAGGCCGCCATCACCGATAAGGCAGAACACCCCGAAATCATCGCCCGCTGGTTCGACAATGCGTTTTCGCTTGAAAACGGCATCGGCTGCAACATGGGCCCGGTCGGCGTTGTCGTGAAGAAGGAAGGCGACGACTACGTAAAGTATCAGCTGGACGACCTTGGCCTCAGCGACGAGGAGAAGGAAAAGCTCGGCTGGGGCAACCTGTGGATGCAGTCCATGCCGAAGTACCTGCCGAAGGACTTCGAGGTTGTCGAAGAGGGCAAGCTGTACGACGAGAAGAAAGCCATTCAGAAGTTCTATGAGCCGAACCTGACCGAGGGTGTCATCCCGAAGGTGAAGATTGCTGAGGAAGATATGGAGACCTACTCCGACTACTCCACTCTGATCACCAACTACTTCACAGGCCAGCAGGCGCAGTTTATCGCCGGCGAACTGGATGCCAGCGACGATGCTACCTGGCAGGCGTATGTGGATGGCTTCAAGGCGCAGAACCTTGAGGAGTACTGCCGCATCCTCGGTGTTGAGGAAATTGTTGAGTAATTAGAACTGTTTGATTTAAGTTCTTTTTCTTCATGTAATATTCCTTTCAGGCATACGGCCGGGGCGGTAACGTCCCGGCCGTATGCTGTTGTGCCAAAACATTCCCGCTGATATTTCCGCTGTGCCCCTGAAGCGGTAACATTCCCAGCGCTTGCCGCTGTGCCGGGGGCCTCCCGCCGTGTATAGTGAAACCACTTATAAATAGACAAATGATTTTTGATGCTCCCCCTGCCCGGAGGGCGGGGGGAGCACGGAAAAACAATGCGCGTTTTCAAGTGGTTTTACTATACCTGTATATAGCCGCCGGAGGAAATTTTCTTTTCTTGCGCAAGTTTGGCAGGTGCGGCGTGTACCTTTACCAATATAACGGATGAGAAAGGCAAAGTGTTGAGGGGCAAAAGAAAATATTGGCACCTGATAAAACAGAAGGGGCAGCCAAAGGCCGCCCCCTACTGCGCGAGTACCTGCGCTCTTTGCTTGCTGAAAATTTCGGGTGGATTTTCAGATGGATTTTGCACAAAACCCTTGACTTTGCAGCCAGCGGGTGCTATAATGCAGACATAAAAGCGGTACCCGGTGATAGTGCCGTGGCCTATGACGGCATGAATTGTGTGGGGCACAATTCATGCCATTTTATTTGGCAAGCGGCGAAAAGTAGATGAAAAAAGCCAAATGCAAAATAAAGAATAACAAAAAGCGCAGGGCTTTCTTCATGCTTTCCCGCATTTACGACACCCCTCTCTCAGTTGGATTTTCACGATCCTCCTTTCTGGGGGCGCCGCCTTTATGTACTGCCTTTTCAGGATACCATATGTCTAATTTTTGTCAATTTATTTTACCGTAGTTATGTAGTTATATAGAGCGGTTCATGCTGGGAGGCATGGACCGTTTTATTTTGTAAATTTTCCGCTGCTCTTCAAAAAGAAGAATGCCCATGCCTGACAAGGGGAATGCCTTTTCACATAAAAGAAAGACAGCAGATTTTTTGCACCTGTTCAGGGGCGGCTTTCTTCCCTTAAAATTTCCATAAAAAGGCATAAAAACCCGTTGTCCTGAACGTGCAAATAAAGGGGATGTTCGTACAAATTTTTCGCGTTTTTTCTATTCCAAAATGGGCCAAGTTGTGATACCATAACCTTGAAATGCGGGCGTGTTCAACAGGATGGATACGCTCGAAAATTCAGCGGATTTTACGGCAATAAGCCGAAAGGAGAGCCTATGCGCTTTTTGGATAAGCGGGCAACAGTGATCAGCGAGGAGCTGAAAAAACTGCAGGCCAAACAGACCATCCCCATCACGGAATGGGAGTATAAGGAAGGAACCTACCTCACGCCGCGCGCGGCGGACGAGGCTGGGGCCGCATGGCAGAAATTCGACTGCTCCACCATGCACTGGTACGGCCCGGACCGCCACTACTGGTTCCGCGCGACCGTCACCACGCCGGAATCGCTTGACGGCAAGGCAATGTGGCTGCACATCATGACGCAGATCGACGAGTGGGACGACGGGAAAAACCCGCAGTTCCTGCTGTTCGTGAACGGTGAGCCGGTGCAGGGCATCGACATGAACCACCGCGAGGTGTTCCTGCGCGAGAAGGCGCGGGCGGGCGAGGTACTCACGCTTGATTTGCAGGCGTACACGGGCACACTGCATCAGGAATTCCAACTTTTCGTGAACCTGCACGAGATTGACGCGCGCATCACAAAGCTGTATTACGACCTGAAAATGCCTATCGACGCGTTTGAACGCATGGACGCGGACAGCCGGACGCGCAAGCAGATTGAGCATGCGCTGAACGAGACGGTCAACCTGCTGGACCTGCGCACGCCGTATTCGGATGACTTCTACCGCTCCTTAGAGGCGGCCTCGGCGTATATCGACAAGGCGCTGTATACTGATTTGGCGGGATATGACGAAGTGATCGCGAGCTGCATCGGCCACACGCACATCGACGTGGCGTGGTGGTGGACCGTGGCGCAGACGCGCGAGAAGGTGGCGCGCAGCTTCGCCACAGTGCTGAAGCTGATGGACGAATACCCGAACTACAAATTCATGTCCAGTCAGCCGCAGCTTTACTATTTCCTCAAAGAGCGCTACCCGGAGCTGTACGCGAAGATCAAACAGCGCGTGGCGGAAAAGCGCTGGGAGCCAGAGGGCGGCATGTGGGTAGAGGCGGACACCAACCTCACGTCGGGTGAATCGCTGGTGCGCCAGTTCGTACACGGAAAGCGCTTTTTCCGGGAGGAGTTCGGGGTCGACAACCGCATCCTGTGGCTGCCGGACGTATTCGGCTACACGGGCGCGCTGCCGCAGATTATGAAGAAGTGCGGCATCGACTATTTTATGACGACAAAACTCTCCTGGAACCAGGTGAACAAGGTGCCATATGATACCATGCGCTGGCGCGGCATCGACGGCAGCGAGGTTTTGACGCACCTTATCACGACGCTGGGCCTGAAACAGCCGAAGGAGAATTTCTTCACGACGTATAACGGCCTTTTGCACCCGGACGCGATCATGGGCGGCTGGGAGCGCTACCAGAACAAGGACATCAACAATGATATTTTGATTTCTTACGGCTTCGGCGACGGCGGCGGCGGCCCGACGCGCGAGATGTTGGAAACGTCCATCCGCATGGAAAAGGGCGTGAAGGGCATCCCGACCGTGCAGCAGAAATTTGCGCGCGATTATTTCGACCAGTTGTGGGCGCGCGTAAAGGATAACCGCCGCTTGCCGGTCTGGGAAGGTGAGCTGTACTTTGAGTATCACCGCGGCACGCTCACCTCGATGGCGCGCAACAAGAAGGGCAACCGCAAGTCGGAGCTGGGCCTGATGGATTTAGAGCTGTTGAGCGTACTGGCACAGAGCGCGCTGCCGTATCCCGCCGAGGCGCTGGACAAGATGTGGAAAACGACGCTGCTCAACCAGTTCCACGACATCCTGCCCGGTTCGGCCATTCACGAGGTATACGAGGTGACAAAGGCCGAATACGCGGCAATCGCGGAACAGATGGCGGCGCTGACAGACGAGCGCATCCGCGCGCTGGCGGGCGAAGGGGACAGCGTGATGCTGTTCAATACCACAGGCGCGCCCCGCAATGACGTAGTGCTTTTGGGCGAATGCGGCGCGGCGAGCCTGACGGACGGCGAGGGGAATGTATACCCGGTGCAGCAGACGGCGGCGGGGGCTGTCGCGTATGTGCGCGGTGTACCCGCGAAGGGCTGGAAGCGGTTTGCGAAGGGCGGCGCGGCCCCGGAGAAGAAGCCGTTCACGCTTACAGACAGCCACA
>CANCXY010000238.1 GCA_947381875.1 uncultured Clostridia bacterium
CTCTGGCAGGTCCGGGCAGCGCCCGGCAGGATTCCAAAGGGCAGCGCCCTTTGGGCAGGTTTGGGCGGCAGCCCAACAGTTATAGCAGGTACGTTTGCACCGCGCGTGCGACGCCGTCCTGCGCTGCCGGGGCGGATACCACGCTTGCAAGCGCGCGGATTTCCGGTGTGCCGTCCCCCATTGCGACCGAAAAGCCCGCGCGGCGGAACATTTCCGCGTCGTTGTCGCCGTCGCCGAATACCGCTGTGTCTGCCCAGAGGATGCCTAAATGTTCTAAAAGATGCGTTATGCCGATGGATTTGTCTACGTTTGCGCGCAGGATGTCGTATTTGTCGGGCTGGAAACAGACAAAGCGCAGGCCCAGGGTGGCGAAACGACTTTGAAAATCCTTTACGTCCTGTTTTGCCATCGCCGTACAGGCGGCAAAGGGCATATCCTGTAAATGCCGCGTGCGGCTTTCGCCGTCGCGCAGATGTTCGGCAATGCCTTTTGTCTTTGTGCCGCCGCCTTCGTATTCCTGCCGGAAAAGCTCATAGGAGATATACGCATAGTATGCGTCGGAAAAGAGGAACTCTAAGGGGATATGCCGTTCCTCAAAAAAGCCGATCAACGCTTCCATTTCCGCCTGCGTCATGCGGCTGTTCCAAATAGGGCGGTTTTCGGCGTCGGTGACATCGCAGCCGTTCGCGGCGGCAAAATAATCGGGACGAATGCCCTCCCCCAAAACCGACTGCGCCGTATAGCGCGCGCGGCCAGAGGCGATCACCACCGGGATCCCCTTTTCCTGCAAAGCGCGCAGCGCCGCCACTGTACCCTCACTGGGACCTGCCGCACCATGCGGTACAAGCGTCCCGTCTACGTCAAAAACTGCCGCCCGGATATTCATAGGCTATGATTCCCCTTTTCCCCTGAAAAATTCCCGCCGAGGCCCCGGCGGGGATATCGTAGGCCGCCTGAAGACACGCAGGGCTTTCCCCATTTCCCCGCCCTTCGGGCGGGGAAATGGGGAAATTTTATTTGCTTTCAAGCAGTTTCACTTGATTGGCAAGCGCCAGCGCGTCTGCCAGCACATCGGAAAGCTCGGCATACTCCTTCAGCGTGAGCTGTTCCGGCCTTGCCAGCGGCGATACGCCGATTGCCGCCAGCGCGTCCGACGCCGCCGCGCGCGGCACCCCCGTCCCCGCGCTGACAGCGTTTGCCGCCGTCTTCCGGCGCTGTGCGAACGCCGCGCGGATGACGCGGAACATCGCCCCCGCATCCTTCGGCGCGACCGGCGGCACCGGATGGATACGGAGCTGAATAACCGCGCTCGTCACCTTGGGCGGAGGGTAAAAGCTGCCCGGCTGCACCGTGAACAGCAGGCGCGGCGCGGCATAATATTGTACGGCATAACTGATCGCCCCCGCCTCCCTTGTGCCGGGCGCCGCGGTGAGGCGCTGCGCGGCCTCGCGCTGCACCATCACCGTGATATGCTCCACGGGCAGGCGCGTTTCCAACAGCTTCATCAAAAGCGGGCTGGTGATGTTATAGGGCAGGTTCGCGCACACGGCGGCGCGCAGGCCGGGAAATTCCTTTTGCAACAGCGCCGCAAGGTCCAGCTTCAGCGCGTCGCCCTGTACGATGGATACATTTTTATAGTCCCGCAGCGTCTCTGCAAGCAGCGGCGGCAGGCGCTTATCTACCTCCACCGCCACTACTTTTTTCGCACGCGCCGCCAGTGCCTGCGTCAGCACGCCGAAACCGGGGCCGATTTCCAGCACGCCGAATGTCTCATCAATGCCCGCCGCCTCTGCCATCTTCGGGCAGATGCCGGGGTTGACAAGGAAATTCTGCCCAAACCCCTTGGACAGGGAAAACCCATGTTCGGCGCAGAGCGCCTGGATGGTGGAGATATCCGTCAGCTTCACGCCTCGTCCTCCGAAGAACTGTCCGAACCGGCATCCCCTGAACTGCCGCTGGCGCTGTCCGCGCCACTTTCGCTGTCCGAACCGCTGGACGAGTCCTTCGATTCCGAGGACGAATCCCCTGTATCGGAGGAAGATGAGGACTCCTCCGTCTGTGAACTGCTGTCCGGGGGCGTTGTGTTGGCCTCTATCTCGTCGCGCCCCAGTGTAATGGACATGGCTTCAAATGCCCGGCGGATCTGCGGATCGGTATCGACGGTAAAGGCGTAGAAATTCGCTTCTTCCTCGGCGCTCAACAAAATTTCCACATCGGGCGAAATGCCTGTGCCGTTAAAGCTCGTGCCGCCTTTGCTGAGCAGCAGGCCCACCGTGTAGGAGAACGCGGAACCGTCCGAGAGCGCCACCGGCCGGCACTGGATGGTGCCTTTGCCCGCCGTGCGCGTGCCGAGGATACGCCCTTTTTCAAATTCGCGGATAGAGGTGGCAAACAACTCCGAGGCATACGAGGTGCCGCCGTTCACCAGTACGATCATGGGCAGCTTGACCTCGGCGGCGTCCGAAGTTTCCAGCGTCGTGGTGCTGCCGTCCTTGTTCTGCTGGCTCGCGATAGTACCCACCGGGCACAGGTAGTCAATGACCTGCATGGCGTTTGTCAGGCTGCCCCCCGTGCAGCCGCGCACATCAAAGACAAGCCCCTGCACCGGTTCCGATTCCTCCTGCCAGCGGCCTATCGTCGTTTTCACTTCGTCGGGCGTTTTGGTGTTGAACGCGCTGATCTTGATATACCCGATCGCGCCGTCCTCCGAAAGCTGCGACTCCGTGGCGGGCGTTTCATATTCGCGCCGCTGTATCTCCACCGCGCGCTCCTCGCCGTTCATGATGCTCACCACCGTGAGCGTCACAGACGTGCCGGATTCCCCCAAAAGCTGGCTGTTCACCTGGGCCAGCGCGAGCGTTTTCACGTCCGTCTCGCCAATGCGGGTGATATAACAGTCCTTCGTGATGCCCGACTCCTCGGCGGGGCTGCCCGCGTATACCTTTATCACACGCGCATAGCCCGCCGCGTCCTTCACCACATCTACGCCGACGCCCATCACAACACCGTTCTGGATATTGAGGTATTCCAAATACTGCTTCGCCGTATAATAGCGCGCGTCGCGGTCGCCCATGCCGGTGACATAGCCCGCCGCGATATAATCGTACAGCGAATCGTCCACAATGTCGCCATAGTAATTTTCGCGGGCGCTCTTGTCCATTTCCGAGAGCTTGTTGTACATAATCTCTTTTTCCCGCACGCCGCTGACCGTGCGGTTGAACATCTGCATGCTGAGGATCATGGTGACGACAAACGTAACAGTCATGGCGATAATCGCAATAGCCAGCGCTAAATTGACGGTGATTTTCTTGTTCATATACCCTGCCCCATTCTTCCCGCATATGCGGAAAGCGTTAATTCCCCGCCCGCTGGGCGGGGAATACGCAAAACTTCATTCTTCCCGCGCATGCGGAAAGCGTTGATTCCCCGCACGCCAGGCGGGGAATACGCAAAACTTTACTCTTCCCGCGCATGCGGAAAGCGTTGATTCCCCGCACGGCGGGCGGGGGAATACGCAAAACTTCACTTTTCCCTCGCATGCGGGAAGCATTTATGATTTGAGATACGGCCACGCGCTCACAGGCGCCCCGTTGACATTCACCTCGAAATGCAGGTGGTTGCCTGTGCTGTTGCCCGTGCTGCCCACATAGCCGATCAACTGGCCCTTTGTCACGACCTGCCCGTCACTGACTACGCGGCTCGACATATGCCCGTAGATAGTGGCAACATCGTTGCCGTGCGAGAGCTTGACGGAGATTCCGTAGCTCCAGTGGTTGCTTGTGCTGACAACACCGTCCGCCGCCGCATAGATTTTCGTCCCGGCGGGCGCGGGGATATCCATGCCCCGGTGTACGTCCGCCACACCGTAGATCACACGCTTGGTGCCGAAGTCCGAAGACAAATTATAATATCCAGGGATTGGCCACTGGAACACGCCGTTGAACTCCATGTCCACCTTCTGCGCGCGCACCCATTCCTCCCATTCCTTCTTTGCCGCCGTGTACTGGGCGGCAAGGTCGGCCTGGTATTCCTCCTGCGCGGTGATCTGCGCCTGTGCGGCGGAAATGGAATTGTCCGCCTGCTGGATGGCGTTCGCATACTCCGCGATGGTATCCGTGGCCTCCTGCTCGCGGTCGGCAAGCTCAGCAAGCTGCTGTTCCAGCTCGGCGCGCTGCTGTTCCAATTCGGCCTGCTGTTCGCGCAGGTTCGCCACAAGCTCGGTGTCGCGCACGGTGATCTGCTGAAGGTTTTCCGTGAAACGCTGCATCTGCGAAATATCTTCGATGCCCAGCAACATGGCCAGATTGGACTGGCGGCTCATCTCGTACATGCCTTTCATGCGCTGCTCGAACTGCGCCTTTTCCCGCGCCACGTCCTCAACCTTCGCCGCTATCTCCGCGTTTTTGGCCTCGATGCTCTCCCGCTGGGCGGCTATATCCTCTTTGATGGCCGCAAGCTGCGCTTTCAGGGCATTGGCAAGAGCTAAATAGTGCTGCTTGAGCTGCTCGGCCTGCTCCTTGTTGCCCTCTAAGCGCGAAATCTCGTTTTTGCTGGCCTCGATCTCTTTTTTGATGCGCTCCATTCTCTCTTTTGGCGTCTCCTCGGCAAAGGCCATCAGCAGCGGCGCAATGATCGAGATTGCCATCAGCGCCACCACCACCAGGCAGACGACACGCACAAACTTACTTTGCCTGTTCATTCCAGAACTCCTCTTTTTTGGGAACACCCAAACCGCAAAGATATTTTTCCTGTATCCTCCGCCCGGCGGGCAGAGGATACGCAAAAGCCCCTTGCGCGGCCCCTTTCCGTGTGTCTTGTGCCCGCAGGGCAGGAAATACACAAAAACGGCTTCAGGCACTTCCCTTTTTGCTTTTACACTTTCAGATGCTTACGGATGCTGGACGCGCAGCCCACGCCGCCAATCACGACGCCGAACGCGACGAACCCCGCCAGCACATAGGTAATAATCTCCTCAAACGGCAGCATGCACTGTGTAAACTCATGCAGCCACAGCGCGTTTGGCTGCAAAAGGGCATGTTCCAAACCGTAGTATGCGCCACCGACAATCAGCGTGGCAATCAGGCCGGAGATCGCGCCCACCGTCATGCCCTCCACAAAGAAGGGCAAGCGGATAAAGGCGTTTGTCGCGCCCACATACTTCATAATATTGATC
>CANCXY010000239.1 GCA_947381875.1 uncultured Clostridia bacterium
TGATCGGACAGACGGGGACAGCAATGATACACCAGCAGCCCGGCGCGTCAGACCGGGTAGCCTATCCTGGGTTGTAAGCATCAAGACCTTTGAGAAGCCAGTGAGCGGCCGCAAGTCAGCGGTCCGCCTGCCGTGTTCCCTTGAACGTTCCAAAGCTGATTGGCAGGGACGTTCTCTGCGCCGGGATGCGAGCTGCAAATAGGCGTATGAAAATGAGAGATAACATTAGCCGCTTCGACGGCGAATCAGTGCGGCGTGGGCGTGGGAGTCCTGCCCGCGCCGCATCAGTTTGCCGCCGAACGGCTCTCAGGAGGTGAAATAGACGGCCTCTATAGAAAAAGCCCACGCAGATGCGGAGTATATTTTCCACAGACTGCTCCCCACATATGGCCTCACTGTGCGCCCTGCCCAGATCACACTCTGCCATGAGATGCTGGACGCGCTCTTTATGGGCCGCATAGCGCTCTGTGACGCGGGGGTGGGCATCGGCAAGACCCATGCCTATCTTGTGGCGGGTCTGCTCTGGCAGAAATACAAACCGCGCGGTTATCCGCGAACGCTGACGGTTTCAACATCCAGCGTTGCTTTGCAGAATGCCATCATCCGGGAATATCTACCTACACTTTCACAAATCCTTGTCATGGATGGGCTACTTGCAAAACCCATACACGCGGTGATCCGCAAGGGCCGTGAGCGATACGTCTGTGATGTGCGCCTCGCCATACGGCAGGCAGCAGTCAAGGATAGCAAGAAAGTCAGCAGTACCCGCAAGGCAGCGCTTCCTCTGCTGGACAAGCACGTTGACATGGACGAGATCGAGGGCCTTTCCGACTATGACCGCGCCCAGGTATGCGTTCCCGCAGATTGTCCGCGTGATTGCATACGTCAGCACGTCTGCCGCTATCGTGATTTCTTGAAAATGGCAAAGAGCGAGGAAGTCACCATTCAGATCTGCAACCACAATTTCCTGATTGCAGATGCCATTCACAGACAGCAGGAAAGCCGTCCCTTGCTCAAAGACTACCGTATTTTAATTGTAGACGAGGCCCACAAGCTGCCGGAGGCAGCCCGTCAGATGTATGGGAAAAGCATTGCCCTCAGCGAGCTGGACGCTCTTTGTACTTCGCTGGAAAGAGAACATTGCCGACGCATGGCACGACGACTGTGCACCGCGATCAGCGCTCTTGCAGAAAGCCTGCAAGAGAAAAGCACCGAAGATCGGCTTTTCATTCTGACACCTGCACGCCAAGCGGCGGTGCAGGCGGTTATCTTTGCGCTCTGCCAGGCCACACATCCCGCAAATAGCCTATCCCGCAGTACGGTCTATGGGCTGGAAAGCACAGCGGAAAGTCTCGCGCTATTCAGCAACAGCGATGGGAAATGGACACGGTATATTCATTACGATACGGACGACGCACCAGCATTGCACGCCATCAGCAACACCACAGCTACACAGCTATCGCGCGACCTGTGGCGGACAGGCCGACCCGCCATCCTCACTTCCGGCACCTTATCAGCGGGAGGCAGTTTTGTCCGCACCCGTCAGCAGTTAGGACTGGAACGCTTTGCCCGATGCAAGGAGTTTACCGTCCCCTCGCCGTTCGATTACGAGCGGAACTGTCTGGCATACATTCCCGCAGAGCCACCCGGAAAGGACGCCTCAGCACTGGCGGAAATGTTACAGACGCTAATTTGTGCAACCCGCGTCCACGCGCTCATCCTGTTTACTTCATATACCCTTATGAGTGAAGTGTGCCGAAGGCTCAAAAACTGCGTCCCTTTTCCTTTAATAGAGGCATGGCGCGGCAACCAGCAGACTGTCTGCCAATTCAAGGAAATGCGGAATGCCGTGCTGTGTGCGGCAGGCTCCTGCTGGGAGGGCTTAGACTTCCCCGGCGATATGGTATCTCTATTGGCAATCGTGCGCTTGCCGTTCCCCACGCCTACCCCTGTTCATGAAGCCGAGCGGGAGCGGTATCGGAGTTTGAGGGAATATATCCGTGCTGTCGTTGTGCCGGAGATGCAGACAAAGCTGCGGCAGGGCGTCGGACGCGCAATCCGCACCGAAACAGACACCTGCGTCATAGCAATACTGGACGGTCGCGCTGCGCCCGGCGGGCGTTACCATGAGGATGTCCGAAGGGCGTTGCCGTCTTGTCCGTTCACGAACAACATTCAAGATGTTGAGCGCTTTATCCAAACCAGGAAAAGCCCGGAATATTTTTTGCTATAGGAGGGACAGTGTACATAGAAAAAGATGTAATCCGAGCGTGGGCCTACGCACGGGAGGACAGCACCTTGCCCGGCATACTGATTTGCCAGATGGCGGAGCTTCTGGGAGACGCAGAACGGCAGGGCATTCAGACCGCAGGCGCGTCACAGGATATGAGCAGCGGAAAAACACTTGACCGCATGGGGCTGAAAGAAGCGCTGCGCGCTGTTCGGACAGGTCATGCGAATGCTGTCCTTGTAAAGGACGTGTCCCGAATCAGCGGGGACAAGCATACACTGCTGTGTGTGATGGAGACCTTGCAGGATCACGGCGCGGTGCTGCTTTGCATAAAAGAAGATGCCTATACAAGCCTGCGGGCAAAGGGTGTTTCCCAGCAAATTTACCAGCGTTCATTCTGCATGGGTCTCGGCCTTCCGTGGCTTGAGAAAAGCAGAAACGGGGGAATGACATGACAGCCGTTATATTCCTTTCCCTTACCTGTGCATTTGTCGGTTACGCCTGCTGTGTGGCAGCGGGCCGGGCCGATGAGCAGGCAGAGAAATACTGGCAGGAGCAGGGAAAATAGCGCCGGATGCTTCACAGGCTCTTGCAAAAAACCTCCGGTTGTGTTACCATATAGATACAGAAAATACAGGAAACAGGGTGATTCATATGGAGACAGAAGCGGCGACAGAGGCCAAACGCTGGAAAGCCTTGGAATGCCTGCGCCTTATGCGCCCGGTAGATGACGATTTCATGCGGTGCATGGTCAAGGACAACATCCCGCTGGTGCAGGAGATGCTGCGCATCATCATGAACAAGCCGGATCTGGTCATCATCAAGTGCGAGACGCAAAAGGACATGAAACGGCTGGGCGGCGCGCGGTCTATTTGTCTGGACGCCTACGGGAAAGATTCGGAAAACAAAAAGTACGATGTAGAAGTGGAGAAAAGCGGGAAAGGCGCGGACCCGCACCGAGGACGGTACTATTCCAGCGTGATAGATATCGAGAACCTGGATGCCGGTCAGGAGTTCACGGAGCTGCCGGAGACCTATACCATCTTTATCACGGAGAAAGATATTTATGGGCTGGGGGAGCCTGTCTATCCTATCGAACGCATCAACCTGAAAACGGGTAAGCCCTATGGAGACGGTCAGCATATCCTCTATGTGAACGGAGAATACGAGGGCGATTCAGATATCGGGAAGCTGATGCATGATTTCAGATGCAGCAGCGCGGATGATATGCTGCTGCCGCTGATGAAAGAACGCACGAAGTACTTGAAAGAAAATCCAAAGGGGGTAAGCGAAATGTGCAAATTGATTGAGGATATGCGCCGGGAGGAACGTGAAGAAGCCACACGTACCGAGAAGGAGAAAACAGCGCTTCGTATGTTGACTGATGGAACATTTGCGCTCGAAATAATAGCGAAAATTTCAGAATTGCCCATCGACGATGTGCGGAAACTCCAAAAAGCATAAGGATAAGTACAGAATAACAGCAGCGGGCATCCAGCAAAGACGCCCGCTGCTGTTCTATTAGAAAGCGGATCACCTATGAAAGAAACAGAACTTGTAATCGCGGGACACTTGTGCAGCGTCCGGAAAAGAAAATTTCAGGTGCGGCCTCTGCACCGTTCCCGATACTCCCGCGGCGACACCCCCATCGCCGCCTTGAACTGCCGGTTGAAATTGGAAAGGTTGTCATACCCGCAGGACAGGGCAAGCGCGGCAATCTTTTCATCTGTCGTCGAGAGCGCTTCGCACGCGGCGTGGAGCATGTTGGGCATAAGGATAAACAGGTCGCCTGCCTGCACGACTATATCAAATCGCTGTTTGACGAGGCGCACAAAAACGGGTCGCCGCTATTGCGCGCGATGTTCTATGAGTTCCCCGAAGACGCGAAGTGCTGGGAATTGCAGGATCAGTATATGTTCGGCGATAAATACCTTGCCGCGCCCATCCTCCGGCTGAACCAGTTCCGTCGGGAAGTGTATCTGCCAAAGGGGCATTGGCGGCTCACTTCAACCGGCGGGGTATTCAAGGGCGGGCAAACGGTGGAAGCCGCCGCGCCGATCGAGTATATGCCAGTGTTTGAACGCATACAGGGCTGATTGCCCCGCCCACTCCTCCCAAACCACAGGGGGTGCCTGGTGCGGTGGCGTTTTTTGCTGGTAGAGGAACGCCAAACAGAGATGCTTCACAGGCTCTTGCAAAATCCCTCCAGTTGTGTTACCATATAGGTACAGAAAATATCGGAAACAAGGTGATTCACATGGAGACAGAAGCCGCGGCAGAGGCCAAACGTCAGAAAGCCTTGGAGTGCCTGCGCCTGATGCGCCCGATGGACGATGATTTCATGCGGTGCATGGTCAAGGACAACCTCCCACTGGTGCAGGAGATGCTGCGAATCATCATGGGCAAGCCGGATTTAGTCATTATCCGGTGCGAGACGCAAAAGGACTTGAAACGCCTGGGCGGTGCGCGTTCCATCTGTCTGGACGCTTACGGGAAAGATTCGGAAAACAAAAAGTACGATGTAGAAGTGGAGAAAAGCGGGAAAGGCGCGGACCCGCACCGAGGACGGTACTATTCCAGCGTGATAGATATCGAGAACCTGGATGCCGGTCAGGAGTTCACGGAGCTGCCGGAGACCTATACCATCTTTATCACGGAAAAGGATATTTATGGCCTGGGTGATCCCATTTATCGGATTGAGCGCATGAATTTGAACACGCGCAAGCCCTATGGGGACGGCCAGCACATCCTCTATGTGAACGGGGAATATGAGAGCGATTCGGATATCGGGAAGCTGATGCACGATTTCAGGTGCAGCAACGCAGATGATATGCAGTTGCCGCTGATGAAGAAACGGGCGAAGTACTTGAAAGAAAATCCAAAGGGGGTAAGCGAAATGTGTAAGGTACTCGAAGATATGTGCAATGA
>CANCXY010000240.1 GCA_947381875.1 uncultured Clostridia bacterium
TACGTTCTCTGCCACATGGAAAATTGCCCACAATGACAAAAAGAAATAGCCGCCCACCCCTGCAAAAGTTGGCGACTATTCTTTAGTCTCAACCGGGCACCGTCTGTCGGCAGTGCCTTTTTGTTATGCTTTTATTATACCCATCTTTTCCCGCCATGTCAAGCCCCGATTTTTCGTGACAAAACAAAAAGAAATAGCCGCTTTTCCCTCGCACAAATGCGGCAAACATAGCCGAATATATGCAAAAAGCGGCAGAGGCGGACGCTCCGGGCGTCCGCCTCTGCCTTATACCAGCGGCCGATCTGGAGACCGCTGTCCTCTGTTCGGGGGATAGCCGAATAAAGGAGGCTGAAATTATTTGGCCCGCTCCTGGGTGATCTGGCCGCTCGCGTTGGTGTAGTACTCTTTGCCGTCCTTGCCGTCGTTCCAGCCCTCTTTCAGCACAAGAGCGCCTTCGTCGTCAAAGAAGTACCGGCCAGCGGGCATATTGTAGGCCGCGTCGCCCGGATGATCCGGGTGCTGGGATGCGGGCAGGGTCTGCGCGCGCCATACGATCAGATAATAGTTATCCGAAATGCGCGTCTGATAGCGCAGGCCACCGTTTGCGCCTTTCATCCAGCCCACAAACGTGATGCCGTCCTGGTCGTACCATGTCTGGCCGGCGTAGTTCGGGCGGATGCGCAGATAGTTTGTCATAACATAGCATGTGCGCGGGTCGTTCTGGTTGCGGTTCGGGTTCAGGTAGTAGAGGTTGCCATTCATCAGCACATCGCCGTCAGCAGAAATCGACGTGATGCCAGCGGCAGCCTGACCGGCCTTTGTCACCAGTACGCCGTTGTTGTCGAACAGGTAGCGGCGGCCAACACCGTCCGCGCCCTCGATCCAGCACGAACCCTTCGACAATGTGCCGTCCGCGTTCTTGTGCGTGAAGCTGCCGTTGGAAGCTGTCCAGCCCTCTTTGGTGAACGTGTTGGAAGCGTTTGTGTTGGGGGTGCTGGTGCTGGGATTGCTCGGTGTTACGGTCGGTGTGGGGGTCGGGGTGGTAGAAGTGGAAGGGGTGGAAGGCGTGACGGGCTTTTTATTGTCGTCAGGCTTCGGGGCTTCGGTGGTGGCGTCTTCCCAGACAGGAACCAGCGTAGCACCAGCCTCAATGGCATCGCCTTGCTTAATTTTTTCGCTGCCATTGGATAACTTCCAGCCAGCGAAGTTCTGGGTAACTTTTTTTCCGTTTTTTTCAACTGCCTGAGTGGTGGGATCGGCCTTTGAGTGTTTGAGTTCGCCAATAAACAGAATCACATCATTGTTGTCCGAATCCTTTGTCTTTTCGACTAAGCATGTGCCGTTATCGAGCGTCCCAGCTTTGTCTTTATAATCAAATTTTACATTGATAGAAGCAGTGGTGATCTCTTTATCAACCCACTTTGCATAAAGCGTGGAATCCGTGGTCAATGCAGTATTCGTATATTTGGAGGTAAGGCCTTTGTCTATGTACCAGTCCTCAACCTTAAACTTGAGAGTAGTATCATATTTGGGAAGCTTTTCCGTATCAATCTTTTTGTCAAGGCCAGTTTCAAAAGAAGTCTGGGGTAGTTCATACTTGCCGCCATCCAGCGTGACTGTGATTTTGGAATCCTTCACCTGAATGTTTTCAAGGAGGACAAATGGGTCGCTGTCAAGGTAATGGGTGCCGCCCGCAATCCTACCATATAAAACATAGGTGCCTTTTTCAGTAGCTTTTGCGTTTGCAATGTTATCCTGCCAAGCTGTTTCAGTAACTGCTGCGCCTGCTTTCACTGCTGCATACTGCGGCTTAAAACCGGAACCTTTGAGCGTGTCCGCAATTTCCTTGTTAATGTGCATCTCACCTGTGGCAATCGCTACAGATGTAGTTGTATCTGTAAGTTCAAGGCTCTTTGCCTCTGCCGGTTTCACATTTTTAACAACGATGTCAGCTTTCAATGCCGCCGCTTTTTTTACGGTCACTTTGGGCTTCACTGTTACAGAAGTGGCGGAAACACCACTCGCCGCAATGGTAAGGGTATCCTGATAGAACTTGTTTTTCTCGTTAGGCGTACTGTCTTTCAGCGCAACAATCACAACAAGGCCTTTTTCGGGCACTTCCTGAGCCCCAGTAAGTTTAGTGGCGTCTTTTACAGTGCCAACTTGCTTTACCTCAAAATGGCCACCACTTACCGCCGAAACGGATACCTTTACTTTTTCCTCGCTCTGAGCGGAGGGTTTGTCTTTGACAGGGGCAACCTTGATTGTGAAAGACTTGACAACTTCATCGATCTTATCACTATAGGTTACTTCGCCAAAATCAAAATCATAATAGCCATTCGCGTTTCCAGCGGCACCTTCAATGGTGATTTGATGTGTCGGGTCAGTGGTTGGCGTGTCCCCCTCGCCCTCCGCAAACACCGCAGGCACCATCGACAGCGCCAGCGCCAGCGTGCAGAGCAGCGCCAACCATTTTGCGTACTTGTGTTTCATGCAATCTTCCTCCTTGACGGATTTTTTTATTTACAACAGTTCGTGCCCGCCGCGTTGGCTGACGCTGTCTGCTGTCTTACAATAAGGGGTATCCTATCCCTGTACCCGCTCGAAAGGACCCCGCCCAAGCCACAAAATGCCAGGAATTGCTAAAAATCGGCCCGGATGGGGCAGCAAACGCCTCTTTTTGGCGGCTGCCTTCGTCGTTTATCCTTATTATAGAACAATTTGTTTTATATGTCAAGAGAACAAAATGTTTTATGCGCACTTTTTTTAGACATGCCCCTGTACGCTGAAAAACAAATCATAGAAAGGAGGATGCCGCATGTACCGCCGGATACGCGACCTTCGCGAGGACGCCGACCTGCTGCAAAAGGACATGGCGGACTACCTGCACTGCACGCAGGTGAGCTATTCGCACTATGAGCTGGGCAAAAGGGACATCCCAACAGACATATTGATCAAGCTGGCAAAGTTCCACAACACCAGCACTGATTACCTGTTGGGCCTCACGGATTGCCGGGACCCCTATCCCTGACCGGGTGCGGGGATACGGGTGTGGGATAAAAATGCTTGCGGCGCCTTATATTATATATAGGTATTATAAAGGGGGCGGCGCACCCTCCATGTTCCCGCCGAAATTGCAAATTTTTTGTGACTTGTACGGAAACACTTGCAAAATGCGCTCATATATTATATCATGTATAATATCATCGAATACACGGGGAGGAACCTTTGGGAGCCGCCCAGGCAGCGGAGGGGCTTTCCGCATGTCCCTTTGTCCGCGCGGCGGAGGGACGTGCAAAAACGCCTGGTCCTGGGTACGCCTGAAGTCTCCGCGCATTCGCGGGCGTCCGCCGGATGGGCGGAGGGTATTCAATCATTTATCAAAAAGGAAAAGGAGACGAACAGTATGGGAATTTTACGAGGGCTGGTAGGTCTTGGCGTTGCGGCGGGCACCGCGTTTGCCGCAATGAAGGTAGCGCAGAAGTACGACGAGAACAAAGCCGCCGACGCCGAAGCGTATGACGCGTCGCACGAGCTGGAATTCAGCGGGGAGCCGGAACAGATGCCCGAACAGGAGCCGCTGGAGGAAGAAAACCCCGTGGGCGGCGTGATGCAGGACATTGTGCGCGCGGTGGGCGATGTGCTGATCGACGCGGGCGCGAAGGTAAAAGCGGCGGCGCAGAAAGCCGGTGTGGATACCGACGAGCTGGAAGACGCCCTGCACGGTGCGGGCAGCGCTGTGGCACACGCGGGCGGCGCGGTAGTCGATTATGTGAAGCAGGAGACGCCGGGCGTAGTCGAGAATGTGCGCGAGGGCGCGCGTGACGTGCTGGCGCATGTAAAGGACGCGGTTTCGGTTGTCTCTTTCAGCTCCGAGGAAGACGAGGACGACGAAGTGGACGAGGACAGCGCCGCCGACACTTGGGACGTTGTGTACAACGACGCGCAGCGGGCGGCGGATGAAGCCCAGGAAGCCGCCGACGCGGCCCAGGAGGCGGCGGACGCGGCGCAGGAAGTTGCCGACGCAGCCCAGGAGGCGGCGGATGCGGCCCTGGAGGCAGTCGAAGCCCTGGAAGAAGACGACGAAGACGAAGATGAGGATTAAGGCGAAAATCAAAGGGGGCAGGCGCGGCGCGCCTGCCCCTCAGCCTGTCGAAAAAAGAGCGGCGGCCACCAGGTGGTGGGCGCCGCTCTTTTTTTTGAAACTGCGCAAGTCCATCTTGCGCGCCCGCCCGCGGCCCCTCCACAGACCCACACAAAAAAATTGCAGTTCCCTCTTGACAAATGGGTTCATCCGTTGTATACTTCATTACATGAGTAATGAACCAAACAACGCGATGGAAAGGAGCGTGTATTTTGGGTGGAACGCTGAATGGCGGCGGCGCGCTGTATATGCAGATCGCCGCTCTGCTGGAGGACCAGATCCTGCGCGGCATCCTGCCGGAGGACGAGCAGGCGCCCAGCACGAACGAGCTTTCCCGCCAGCTTTGCATCAATCCGGCCACGGCGGCCAAGGGGCTGAATATGCTGGTGGAGGAAGGGGTTCTGTATAAAAAACGGGGCCTGGGCATGTTCGTTGCGGCGGGCAGCCGGCAGCGTATCCTCGACAGGCGCAAGGAACGGTTTTATGAAGGGTATGTCAAGCGCATGGCCGCGGAGGCGCGGTCGCTGGGCATCACACGGGAGGAACTGGCGGCGATGATTGAGCGCGCCGCCGGGGAGGAAAAGGAGGAAACGCCATGACGGGCGGGGTATTGCAGGCGACGGATGTCGTCAAGAGCTATAACAAAAAAGAGGTGCTGCACGGCATCACGCTCAGCATTGAGCCGGGCAAAATTTATGGCCTTTTGGGCCGCAATGGCGCGGGCAAGACCACGCTGCTGAGCATCCTCACCGCGCAGAATACGCACGATTCCGGCACAGTGACCTATAAAGGCGAGCGCGTCTGGGAGAATCAGGCCGCGCTGGACGATATCTGCTTTTCGCGGGAGCTTTCGCCGATGCTGCTGTTCGGTCAGAACACCATGAAGGTAAAGGAGTACCTGCGCGCCGCGTCGCTGTACTATCCCCATTGGGACAAGGACTACGCGGACCGCCTGATCAGATCGGAAGAGCGTCGTGTAGGGAAAGAGTGTTGCGAGACGTGGGG
>CANCXY010000241.1 GCA_947381875.1 uncultured Clostridia bacterium
CGTGTTCCGCACGAGGAGACCCAGGTCGTTCACCATGCCGCTGGTGAGGATGTTTTCCAGCGTGATGGGATGACATTCCTCCTCTGTAATATCTGTATCTTCCGGGTGCAGCGCAAGATATAGCTGGCGCATGTTCTCCGGCTCACGGAAAATGTAACTGAAAACGCTGTCTTTGGTGGTGTATTTCATCTGTGGCATAGCGCTCCCCTTCTTTCTTGTTTTTATTATACCGCATTTTCTTGTATCGTGCAAGCGAAATCTGCTTGCAGGGTACGGAAATCGGTGCTTCAATGCCTTTTTTTGCACAATTATATAAAGTTTTATTGACGGCGGGTATGTCCGATATAGCATCGAATTTATGCCTGTATGGCCCGCCACGAAAGAACACGCTATAGCAGAAGGCCGCTGAAAATTTCCGCAAAAACAACCGCCCCGGCTTCTATTATGCCGGGGCAGTTATTCAGGCTTGCTGTTTTTGCAGATAAAGCGCGGTTAAACCATCTTGCAGCACTTGTGATACATCAATCTTGTTAAATTCCGCTATGCCTCTCATTCCGCCCAGTTCTCCACTTCCAACCCAGGTACTCGCGCAAACTCGCGGACATTGTTTGTAACAAGTATCAGGCTCTCCGCTTTGGCGTGTCCGGCTATCAGCATATCCAACGGTCCAATCGGTGTCCCCTGCCGCTCCAGGAAAGCCCGTATCTTCCCATATTCCACCGCCGCCTTGTCCTCAAAGGGAATCACATCCAGGATAAAAAGCATCTTCATAATAGCCGCCCGGTTTTTATCCGGGTTCGCGCTTTTTGATGCGCCATATTCCAATTCAGATAAAGTGATGGCAGAAATGCAAAGCCCTTCCCCTCGATGTTCCTTCACCCTTGCCAAGACCTGCTCCGGTTTATTTTTGATAGCGTAAATACAGATATTGGTGTCCAGCATATATTTCATAGGGACTCCCTCTCTTGTTGTTTCCCCTGCCCCCTGCCGTCCGCAAAGAAATCATCGGAAAAGCTGTTGATCCCCTCCAAAAATGCTTTCCAGCCCGCGTCCTTCGGTACCAGCATTACAGCCTCACCAATGCGCTGTATCAAAACTTCACTATCATCAAAACGGAACTTCTTCGGCAGTCGTACAGCCTGGCTCCTTCCTGTTTCAAAAACTTTCGCTACTTCCATTGCCACCACCTCCTACTATATAATATATACCATGATATATATTTCTGTCAAGAAACTTTCTCCCTGCGCAAGAAAAAACAGCCCCGTCCCAGACGAAGCTGTTTTCCCTGTTTCGCACCCGCTCATTCCGCCTCTGTGCCATTCCGCTTTGCCAATCTCCCGCGCAGGGAAGCCAGGAACGTGAGGATCCGCTCCTGAAACAGCAGGCACAGCCCCGCCGCAATCGACGTAACGACGATCACCACCAGGCTCACCTGCCAGCTCCCCACAGCAAACTGCCTGCCGGAAAAAGTGCTTGTAAGAATCGACGGGATTCTTCCAATGGTAGCAAGCAGCAGGAAATGGAACGGCTTCACAGGCAGGAACGGGCCTAAGTAGATCAGCACATCTTTTGGCGTGCCCGGAATAAAGAACAGCACGAATAAAAACAGCTTCACATGCGCCTCGTCGCGCAGGAAACGGTATTTTTTCAGCGCGGACTGGTCGAGCGCCTTTGCGCCCGCCGCACGCACGCAGTAATAGACGATCAGCGTAGAGAGCGCGACGCCCGCCAGGCAGACGGCCAGCCCGCCCCAGGTGCCGTACAAAAGGCCCGCCATCAGCTCCACCGGTTCGCCGGGCAGCACGGCCACCACAATCTGTAAAATTTGCAGCCCGAAAAACAGCGCCAGCCCCACCAGTCCGCTTTCACGCACATAGCTGATAAAGCTGTCGCGCGCTTCCTGTGAAACGAGGATGGCCCATATCTCCCTGCGGTAATATACGCCGAAAAACGCCAGCACCGCCAGCGCCGCGACACTCACGATCGTGCCGCCGTGTTTGCGTATCCATGTGATCATATGTTTCATAGTATACCTCTCTTTGGCGCGGGACGCGCCGCCCTGAACAATCGGGCAAATCATTTTTTGCCGGGACAATCCCGGAGCCTTGCGCACTGCTCTATACTATGAAACGAGGCTGCCCCGGTTCCTTCGACAAAAAATCTCTATCTTTACCAATTCTTTACGCCCCCTTTATCATATTGGGGTTTTTTCCCGTCGAAAGCGGAGAAAAAGCAAAATGGAAAAGGCGGACGCCCTTTGTACGTCCGCCTGCCCTGCCGCTTTTACAGTGTCCCCGCATGGTATTCCTCCAGCGTGCCCCCCGCCGCCATGATCTGCGCCGCCGCCTCTTTGCCGACATATCGGTAATGCCACGGCTCATAGGTTACGCCCGTCACGTCCTCTTTGCCCTTTGGATAGCGCAGGATAAAGCCGTATTCAGCGCAATGCTCCATCAGCCACGCGCATTCGGGCGTTGCCTCAAAATCCGCCGTCAGGTCGTCATGCGCGGAGTACCAGTCCGCCGATACGATATCCGCGGCCAGCCCCGTATTGTGTTCGGAGGTGCCGGGACGCGCCACCCACATGGCCGCCTGCCGCTCCGCCTCCGCCTGGTCGAACCCCTCGGCGAGAAAGGCGTTTGTCTTGCGTTTGAAAAGCGCCGCCTGACGCTCTACGCTGCGATAGCCCGACACTAAGTAGAGCTTGCAGCCGGCCTGTTCCGCGTCCGCGAGCATGGCCTCCAAATCGGGCGCGGCGCGCTTATCGAAAGGGCGCGCGTCGTATCCCCGGATGTTCACCGTCTCAACGGTGAATCCCTCCGGCAGGGGCGACGCGGCGTTGACAAGGCGCGTCATCCAGGCGTCCGAGGCCCCCGGGGCTGCGGCGGTCGCCGCAGCCGAGGAGGAATCGCTGTTGGAGTTGGAATTGGATCGGGAACCGGAGCTGGAACCGCTGTTCGCGCCCGAACCGGAGCCGCCTACGGAAGTGGAGCCGCTGGCGGACCCGGAAATGCCGTCCGGGCCAATGGATCCGCTCACAGAACCGGACATTGAACCGCCCGCGCCGCCGGAAAAGGAATTGGAATCGTCCATCCCGCCGGTCGTACCGCCCGTTGTGCCTCCGTTTGTTCCGCCAGTAGTCCCACTGGTGCTACCGCCGCCCATGCCACCGGTCGCGCCGGAGGAGGAACCGCCTGTCATGCTGGACGAAGAACCGCCCGTCATGCCGGAGGAAGAACTGCCGGAATTGGCGCTTCCCCTGCGCCCGCAGGCGCACAGCGCTGTCAGCAGCGCCAGTGTCAAGATCAAAGCAAGTGTTTTCTTTGGCAAAATACAAACTCCCTTTCACGCCTGCCCGCAAACGCCGGGCGGCGAGCGGGAAGGTCATTGTAAATTGCCGGTCAGGGCCATCACGGCGGCAAGGGCGGCGAGCGGCGCTGTCTCGCACCGCAGGATGCGCGGCCCCAGGCTGATGGGCACACACCCCGCCGCGCGGGCCTGCCCCGCCTCCTCGCGGGAAAAGCCGCCCTCGCTGCCGGTGATGATGCCTATGGTCCTTGCCTGCCCCAACCGGCTAAGTAACGCTTCCCCGCCCCCTTCGTCACAGAACAGCGCCGCCTCGTTTGCCGCCGCGTCCCGCAGCATTTCGTTGAACAGAACAGGCGGTTCTACCTTCGGGATCACGCCGCGCCCGCTCTGCTTTGCCGCCTCTAAGGCGATACGCTGATAGCGCACGTTCTTTTTTTCCTCGTTTTTCGGCGCGGCCACGCAGTAGCGGCTGAAAAACGGCACAATGCGCACCGCGCCCAACTCGACGGTCTTCTGTACCACTGTCTCCAATTTATCCTGTTTGGGGTAGCCCGCATATAGCGTGACCCGCACGGTCGGTTCTGATACACTCGGCGCACTGGAAAGAATCGCCAGTTCCACCAGCGCCTCCCCAAACCCACGCACCGCGCATTGGTAGTCTACGCCCTTACCGTCACACAGCGTCACGGTGTCGCCAGGCTTTGCGCGCATGACATGTGATAAGTGGTGCGCGTCCGCGCCGCGCAGGAAAGCGGCCCCGCCTCCTATCTCCTCTGTAAAATACCGATGCGGCACTGCTCCCCCTCCTTTTACCGCGCCTTTTCGCACACGATGGCGGCCCATCCGTTTTTCTCCCGGACCGCGCGCACCGCAAGCCCCGCTTTGGCGAGGCCGTCCAAAACCTCATCCTTGCGCGTATCAATGATGCCGCTGGCGATAAACGTCCCATTTTCGGCCAGCAGCGCGGGCACGGCGGGCGCAAGGTGCAGGATGGCATTTGCCACAATGTTGGCGCAGATCACGTCATACTGTCCGCTGGCCTTGTCGGAAAGGTCGCCAATCAGCACAGTGAAATCCTTCTGTACACCGTTGCGGGCGGCGTTCTCCCCCGCCGTGCGCACACACATGGGGTCGATATCCACGCCCTCCGCCTTCGCCGCACCCAGTTTCAAAGCCGCGATCGCCAAAATGCCGCTGCCCGTGCCGACATCCAGCACGCGTTCCCCGCCCCGGATTAAGCCGTCCAGCGTTTCCAGGCACAGCGCCGTCGTCTCATGCGTGCCCGTGCCGAACGCCATGCCGGGGTCCAGCGTGATGACCGCGCGGTCCGTCTCATAGCTTTCCCAGCTCGGCACAACCGCGATCCTCTCCCCGATCTCCAGCGCGTGATAATACGCTTTCCAGCCCGATTCCCAATCTTCCTGCTTCACACCCGCACACACCATGCGGTACGGCACCTCGGCGCGGGCCAGGCGGTCTTTCAGAAGCTCCACCACCTCGGCGGCGTTTTCGTCCGGCGCAAGGTACAGGTGTATCGTCACCTCGTCGCGCGGCTTTTCCAGCAGCTCCTGTTCAATGAGGTCCACATGCGCGATGGCCTCCACCTGCGCTTCTAAGTCGCGGTAATCTTCAATGTACAGCCCCCCGCCGGAAATCCCCGTCGCAATGTCCTCCGCCGTCCCGGCAAACCGGGCGGGCACCGTCGTTTGAATATCTGTCCATTCCATCTTTACTTCCCTCCTGTTCCTGTTGGGCTGCCGCCCAAACCTGCCCAAAGGGCGCTGCCCTTTGGAATCCTGC
>CANCXY010000242.1 GCA_947381875.1 uncultured Clostridia bacterium
AAACCGCTCGCCTGTAAAATCATCATACAGCGTCTGCTGCTGCGGCATATAGCCGAGCGTTCGGCGGAACTGCTTGCCAAGCCGGCGCACGTCCTTCCCGTTCCACAGCACCCTCCCTTCCGTCGCGTCGAGGTTGCCTGTGATGATGTTCATCATCGTGCTTTTCCCAGCGCCGTTCGGGCCGAGCAGGCCGTACAGCCCCGGACCGAGTGTGAAACTGACATCATCAAGGGCTTTCTTTTGGGCTTTTTTGGATGTGTAGGTTTTGGAGAGGGAGCGCAGTTCCAACAGGTTTTCCATAAAGCACCTTTATTCGTTGAATGTGACGGTTTGATAATTCGGCACGCTGTTCCAGTAATCCTCTTTGGCAATCAGCGCGTAGCAGGGCGCATACTCTTCCCTCTCATAGGGCAGGCCGTCGTCGGGGTTCAGATAGCGGCGCGTGTTGAGCTGCCTGTCATAGCAGACAAGGAAATGCGAGGAATTTTCCGCCCAGATATGTACCGGGCGCGGGTTATTTTTGGAAGGGTCGATATAGGAAAGGCGCATATCGCCCCACTGGCCGGTGGAGAGGTCGAGGACGTGCAGTTTTTGTGCGGCATAATCCCAGAACACGAAGCGCCCGTCGTAGCATGCGCTGAATGTAAAGCCGGAAAGATCCTCCGGCATGGAATCGGGAAGGGGATAAACGGCGGTTTCCTGCGGCGTCCGAACATCCCGAACTGTCACCGTATGTGCTGTCAGGCTTGCGGTAACAATTTTCCCTTGGTAAACCCATGCCTCTGCCCGTTCCTCCGACGGCCAAGACTGAAGAACGGCAAGTTTGCCCGTAGCAGGTTCATAAGCAAAAATTTCGTTGTTGGTGCGCATCTCTTCCGAGGAATCCGCAGAAATGGCATGCAATATAAGCAGCCCATCCGACGCGCCTATCATCCGTGCGTTATATGCGATTTGGCACAAATCCTCCGTTTCGCCCGTTTCCCTGTCCATCCGCATCAGGTAGCTGTTACTTTCCGGCGTACCGTCGACAGTCTCCGTCCTCCGGGAAATGAGGTACAAATACGCATCATCTACAGCAGCGGTGGTGGACAGCATTTCGCTGGCAGTGCCGGAATAGAGCTGTTCCCTGCCCGTCCCGTCCAGGTTCATACGGAATATGGCAGGCAGCGAATCTTTTCCGAGCTGTTCTTCGGAATCCATTACGCCCACGCGCAGCAGAAAAAGATCGTCCCCGTCGGGGAACACTTCGCCCATCCCCGCGACAGAAGAAATATAGCTGTCGTCCTCGGGTGTCAGGTGGTTTGCTTCGGGGTGCGCGGAAAGGTAGATGTCCTGCGCGGTGGCGTAATCTATATAGCGCAGGTTCGCGCTGATACCAATGCTTCTATCTATGTAATAAAAACCATCCTCCGTGCCAACGGTCTGCGCATCAAACTCTTCCGCGCTTGTAACAAAGCGGAGGCCGGACGGTTCCACAACGTTGTCATCTGGTAAAGCCTCGCTACTGGACGGCGGCGGGAGTGCGGGATCGGATTGTTCTGGGGGCGGCGTTTCCTGTGTACCGCAGGCTGAAAACAGGAGCGAAAGCATGAGGAAAGCGAGCCCTAAAGCAAGCAGCGATTTCTTCTTCATAGAAATTTCCCCTCTCTTTCCGGCTATGCCGCGCACCCTGAAAACAGAATGCGCGGCATAGCTGATTGATATATATATTCTCACTATTACCATGCTGAGGATACGTATCGGGATGGGTTAACTGTCCAATAGCTTGTATAACCGGGAGTAGGAATAGAATTGGTTAAACTATATGATGGCCAATCACGGAGATTAATCACAACTGTGTTGTCTCCAGCTGTGTAAAACATCACTAAGGAATCATTTTTTCCATTTGTTATGTTGGCCTCCGGGTCAAGCATAAGAGTGCATTTGTTTTCTATATGGTTGATATTAAAAGCATAGTCTAAATATATGCCAGACCGAATATAACAGCTTCTATCATCGAAATCCTGTACGAACCATTTTTGATCCGGGGCTGTTCCTACATCACTCCATACAATAATCGCATCACCGGATTGAACAGTGCCAGGATGTGCGCTGTTATTGACATTTAAATAGAGATTTGATCCATAGAGGTTAAACTTATTGTATCCATATCCAACACGTTGGGGCTGCATAGCGTCCTCAAATGAGAAATTTGAAATACCATTTTTCTGCTCTGCGGCGTTTTCTGTCGCAAATGCAGTCGGAATAACCATGCACACCAACAGGACACAAAGGGTGCAGATAGAAACCAGTTTTTTTGCTTTTGTACTCATGATTTGAAACCTCCTTCAAATTTTAACAAACAGGTGAATATTCGGGCATATAAAATCCTCTTTCGGCCGCCAAAAGGACTTTATCAAGGAAAACAATATTACGCCAGAAAATCCGGCTTGTCCTCCTCATTAGGAAGAGAAACACTATAGGAAATTACTCATATAATCAATAGTCTACCGTTCCGGTAACGGTGACAGATTGCGCAGAATTATTGCGGATTGCTATGTAATAATCCCCGGAGAAACTCACCTGAATTGATTGTTTTATTTTTCCGTTCTGCACATTGATTGGGTAAAACTTTCCATCGGAAGACAGTATCCCAAAACTCATGCTGGCAGATGAGAGCGAGTAGGTGCAATCGAAAGAAACTTTATTACCTTCCTGTAGGTAAATTAAAGGGCTTACCTTTATAATAGAATGCGCTAAAATATTTGGGTTTATAGAAGCACTTGAAAGCGGCATAATATCGCTTTCTCCTGATTCCTTCTCTGACATTTCTATCCACTCCCACATTATATCTTCCTGCCGTATAGCACCATCACTGACATTTTCTTCTGCATAGGCGGGAATACATAAACAATACAGGATAACCGCCCATACCATTGCTGATTTTCCAAGTTTTCTCAATTTCATTTTCATTGTAAATCCCCTTTCATTATTCTTCTATAACTGTCCATCCATCGCTTCCATCCTCTATTTGTGACATATCAATCTCCTCCGGCTCAATCTCGTCCTGACGGATAATTCGATATTTCTCATACCATATCTCATAATCGCCGTCTTCTGTGGAAATGTCCATAGTATATGTCCCATCCGGCGGGAGAGCGTTTACCGGGACATCATCCTGTGCGTTGTCTGGAAAGAATTTGGCTCCTATATATAACCCTATCGCCAAAATCCCAATCCCAGCGCCTGCCGCCGCAAGCCATCGAAGGAACCGCTTTTTGCGTGGAATCTCCTGCGGGCTTTCCTCCGCCCGCGCTTCCTGTCCTGCCTGTTCCGGCCTCACCACCGTTTCTTCCTGTTTCCCCTGCTCCGACTGTACCGTCTGTCCTTCCTGCTGCGCAGGCGGTGTGTCAAGATTCATAATGGATTCCATCGACACCCCGAACAGCTTGCTGATAGCCGCCAGATTTTCCGCGCCAATCGTAACAGCCCCGCACTCCCATCTGGATACGGTCTGCCGCGATACGCTCAGCTTCTCCGCCAGCTCATTCTGGCTCATCTTCCGGCTTTTCCGCAGGAAAACCAGCCTTTCCTTGCTTTCCATCGTATCATCCTTCCCATTCAAAATCAACCAACTTTGGTTTGCAAAACGTGACACATTTGGTTTACATCGCGCAATTTTTGTTGCTTTTTGCGGTTTCTTCACAGGAAACATAACAAAATACACTATGCGCAATGAGGCCATCCCCCAGGCCGGGCCTGCCATGATATGCCCGACCCGAATTTTCATCCGATGTCTGATTTACCCCCCCCCCCCGTAATAACTATAGCACTTATTCCGAGGATTGTCCATGTCGTCTCGTGAAAGAACGCAAAAAATTTCCTTTCCATTTTTGCTGTAATTTTGTGTATTTCGACAAAACAGACATAGAAAAGCAGCAGGTATTCCATATACAACACTTGACGTTCCTGTTCTACTGTAGTATAATATGCAATACAAACCACCACAAAACAGCTATAAAGGAGCGTGGAGATATGGCGACATCTGTTATGCAGGTTCGTGTGGATGATGAACTGAAAGCACAGGCTTCCTCCATCTGTGAGGAACTTGGCATTGACCTCCCGACAGCGATCCGCATGTTTATGAAACGGATGGTATTGCAAAAAGGAGTGCCGTTCAGTATGACGCTTCCAAGCAGGCCCTACAATGGATATAAAGGCATCCTTGCCATGCAGCAGCTCAGCGAAGAAGCCAAACGCAATGGAACGGCGGATATGACATTGGAGGAGATTAACGAAGAAATTGCTGCCGCACGCCGTGAGCGGGCTGAAAGAGAAAGGATACAGGCATAATATATCCGATTGAAGCGTTATGTCGTAACTCCGCGGCAAATGTTGGAGATCATCCGAAGTACTGATGTATAAGCACTCAAATCACGACAGGGAAAAAGGGCTGCTGCACAAGGAAACCTTGTGCAGCAGCCCTTTCACTCTCCAAAAAGGTTTTATACTCCCCGCCCCTGTTTTACTTCCCTCTTTCCCCGCTCACTCGTCACGCCCCCAAATGCAGCGTACCGGCGACCTTTTTTAACGTCTCGGCAGACTCGCGCAGCCGCTCCGCCTCCGAATCGCTGAGCGGGATGGGCACATGCGTTTCAAACCCTTCCTCGCCCAAAATGGCGGGCATGCTGAGGGCAATCCCCTCTATGCCATACGCGCCGTGCATCATGGCGGAAATGGGCAGGATGGATTTTTCATCCCGCACGATACATTCGCAAATCCGCTTTACGGACATGGCAATGCCATAATAGGTGGCGTTTTTCTTTTCAATAATCTCATACGCGCTGTTCTTCACATCTTCGGCAATTTCCCGCATGGCGTCGTCGTGGTTGAAATGGCCGCGCATCTCGCAGAAATCGTTCAGCGGGATGCCCGATACGTTCGCGCTGCTCCAGGCCACAATCTCGCTGTCGCCGTGTTCGCCAATTACAAAGGAATGCACGCTCCGGCTGTCTACACGCAGGCGCTCCCCAAGGGCATATTTGAGCCGGGCGGTGTCCAGCACGGTGCCGGAG
>CANCXY010000243.1 GCA_947381875.1 uncultured Clostridia bacterium
AAACCCATCCTATGGAAAAGGGCCGATGCCTGTGCATAGGCATCGGCCCGCCTGTGGTGTGTACTTGATGATTATTCCGCTGCTTCCTCTTTTGCAAGCGCAATAATAGCAAGCATTTCCCTTGGTGTCACAACGAAAGGCTCTTTGGGAAAATGTTTCTGATTTCCCGTAATAAGATAAGCATTTTCTTCCTTTCGCTTCTCCATAACAACGGCATAAAAAACAACATCGTCCAAATCAGGCAGGACAAGATTGATGGACCCTGCCTCTACACGGATACCGCGCTTTTGCAGGGCGTTTATCATGTTCCTGATATCGCTGGGCATAAAAGGGAATTTCCTGCGGTGCAGTACATCTTCATATTCGTCCAGTATCGCGTTATCAAACAGCGGTATGATGCTGCCGCTGAGGGCTTCGTCCAATATCTTTGCCGGAATGGAGTTCTTTCCAAGAAGGGCGGAAACAATTACATTGGTGTCCAGGACAGCGAAGTATTTCATGCTCCCAAAGCCGCCCTTCCAGTACCCAAGGCGCGCCGCTCTGCTCTTACCGCCGCAATCTCCGCATTGATCTCATCAAGGCTCATATCAGATAACCCCGCTTTTTCCGACAATGCCCGCATATTCTGAACTGCCCGCAGGCCGGATTCCTCGTCAGATGCTTCTTTTTTAGGCAGTGTCATGTCAAAGGGCAATCCATTTTCCATAACAGACCTTTTCAAAAAGATGCGCACTGCTGTTTGCAGATCAATGCCCAATTCTTCGTAAATGGCTGTTGCCTGTGCCCGCAGCCCCTCCTCAACTCTTACCTGCAATACGCTGGATACCATATAATTCACCTCTCTGTCCTATTTGTCTGTAATCTCATTGTACTCTTTTGTATGTAAAGTGTCAATGCCGCTTGTAAATATTCGTTTTTTCGTAAATGAAGAAGCGTGCGTCGGATAGACCAAAACAACGATTCAAAGGCATAAACGGGCTGTATTTCGCACGGTAAGCCCGCCGCCACGGAGATATTTCATGGAACCAAACACAAAAGACCCACATATCGAAACCCCCGCGCTGCCGCCGGAGGGCGACGCCCCGTTTTTTACGCCGGAAGAATTCGCCGAGATGCAGCAGCGCGCCAGGAAGTCGCACTCCGCTTCCCTCACCTCTCAGCTCACTTCCCAGTTTACCACGCTGACAATGGAATTTGTGGTGCGCTTGCAGCGCGCCCAGAACGAAGCCGCCCTGCCTTCGCAAAGCGGCGCTGTCAGCATGCGCGCGGCGTATAACGCCATCGGCCAGCTTTTGTATATCATGGGCACGCAGACGCAGTATACCTGCATCCGCCTGGCGCGCGGCGCAAGGGATCTGTGCAAGCTAACGGTGCGCGGGTCCGCGGCGCTGGTGCGTTTCGTGTGCGGGCCGCTTTGGGCGCTGCTGTGCAGCATCGGCGAGGACCTCTCCGCGCCCATCCGTTATATCGCCGTGAGCGTGCGCAATATGCGGGAGACGGTGCATGCCGAGGGCATGGCGGGCGGCAATGCGCGCAAGGCGGGCTGGGAGGTTTTGAAAGGAAACCTGCATACATACCAGAGGCTGATTTTGAGCGCGTTAAGCTATCTGCTGCCCGTCGGCGCGTTTGCGATATTCTTTTTCACCGTCCATGAAGTGTTGGGGTCGAATTTTTCCCTGGGCGTCACCTATCAGGATGACCTGTTCGCGTTCATTGAGAGCGAGGGCGTGTGGGACGAGGCCGAGCGCATGGTGCGGGAGCGTGTGCAGGCGTCGGCGGGCGCGCAGTTGGAGTGGGAATCACACCCGGAATTTGAACTGCGCCTCGTCGACCCCGCGGCGCGCACAGGTGTGAGCGAATTAGCGGATAAAATTATCTCCTCCTCCACTGACCAGATTATGCGCGCCGTGGGCATCCGCATCAACGGCGAGCTGGTGAGCGTCGTGCAGGACGGCCAAGCTGTACAGCAGCTCTTAGATGAGACGCTGGCCGCCTATAACGACGGCACACATGAGAGCGTCGGATACGTCCACACCATTGAACAGGTGCCAGGCGTATACTTTACAAACTCTGTACAGGATACAACAATGGCATTGGAAGCGCTGCAAATCGGCAACGCGCTGGACGTACAGGTCACAGATTTAATCCAATATGAGGAAAACGTACCCTATACCACAGAAGAACAGGAGACGGATACACTATACAAAGGCGTGCGCTTTGTCACGCAGGAAGGCCGGGACGGTTCCCAGAGCGTGGTGGCGCGGCAGACGCGCGTAAACGGGGAGCTGCTTTCCACCACGCCGCTCCGCACCACACCAATCAAGGAGATGCAGCCAGAGATCATCTCAGTAGGAACGCGCGTGAGCGCGGGACTGCGCAATCAGGTCCAAACAGCACAGGGTGGCGCGGTAGTCGGCAGCGGCGCTATGGTATTCCCGGTGCCGGACATGAAACAGATCACAACATGGTATGGCGTTGGCGGCCACCGCGGCATAGACCTGGCCGCGCCGTATGGTTCGCCGATCCTTGCGTTGGACAGCGGCGTCGTGATTGAGACGGGCTGGCACTATAGTTGGGGGAACTATGTTCTCATCGACCACGGCAACGGCTTCTATTCGCGCTATGGCCACTGTTCCCAGCTCCTTGTGACGGCGGGCACCAACGTTACGGCTGGGCAGACGATTGCGCTGGTCGGCAGTACCGGCTACTCCACAGGCAATCATCTTCACTTAGAACTGTCCTATGGTGGCTTGGCCAGGTCGAACCTGCTCGACCCCGCGCCGTTTATCGGGCTGAGATAAGCGCGGGGCTGTCCGGGCGCTGCCCGGACCTGCCAGAGGCTCTGCCTCTGGACTCCGCCAAAGGGGCACAGCCCCTTTGGAAACCCATCTAAGACAACAGGCGGGCCAACGGCCCGCCTGTTTCATTGCTGTTGCTGCTTACCTCCCCACTTCCGCCAGCAGCAGCCCCTTGTTATGCTCCACGGCCCAGTTGATGCTCCACGCATTCGTAAACAGCAGCAGATACCGCCCTTTCATATCCTCCACACAGCGTGTATCGCTGGTGAGGTTCAGCGCCTTGATATCGCATTCCTCGTTTTCAATCCAGCGGATCAGGCTGTACGGCAGCGCCTGCATACGGATATCGACATTATACTCATTTTTCAGCCGGTATTCCAGCACCTCGAATTGCAGCACGCCCACCACGCCGACAATCACTTCCTCCATGCCGCCGCCGGGTTCGCGGAAAATCTGAATCGCGCCCTCCTGCGCAATCTGCTCCATGCCCTTCACAAACTGCTTGCGCTTCATGGTGTCTACCTGCGTCACGCGGGAGAAATGTTCGGGCGCAAACGTGGGGATGCCCGCGAACGCAAACGGTACTTTCGCCGTCGTCAGCGTGTCGCCAATCGAGAAGATGCCAGGGTCGAATACGCCGATGATGTCGCCCGCATACGCCTCCTCCACCAATTCGCGTTCACTCGCCATCATCTGCGTACCCTGCGCCAGTTTCACTTTTTTGCCGCCCTGTACATGCAGCACTTCCATCCCGCGCACAAACCGCCCGCTGCAAATGCGCAAAAACGCGATACGGTCGCGGTGGGCCTTGTTCATGTTCGCCTGAATCTTGAACACGAACGCCGAAAAATCGGGATTGAGCGGGTCGACCGCGCCCGCGCTCGCATCGCGCGGCAGCGGCGGGGGGGACAGGCGCAGGAAATCGGCGAGGAACGGCTCTACGCCAAAGTTGGTGAGCGCTGAGCCAAAAAAGACGGGCGTCAGCTTACCGCGCTGGATTTTACCGGTGTCAAATTCATAGGCCGCGCCGTCCAGCAGTTCGATGTCGTCACAAAGGGTGTCGTGCAGGGGTTTTGTGAGCAGGGTGTTGAGGCCCGCGTCCCCTAAGTGGGCTTCGATTTTTTCCGCCTGCTTCTGCCCCACGCGCCCCGCGTGCTGGAAAGCGAGGATCTCTTTCTCGCGGCGGTCATATACGCCCTTGAACTCCTTGCCCGAACCAATGGGCCAGTTCATGGGGTAGGTCTCGATACCTAAGACCTGTTCGATTTCCTCCAAAAGGTCGAACGGGCTGCGCGCCTCGCGGTCCATCTTGTTGATGAAAGTAAAGATGGGGATGCCGCGCATGGTGCAAACCTTGAACAGTTTTTTCGTCTGCGCCTCCACGCCCTTGGCCGCGTCGATCACCATGACAGCGCTGTCGGCGGCCATCAGGGTGCGGTAGGTGTCCTCGGAGAAGTCCTGGTGGCCGGGGGTGTCTAAGATGTTGATACAGCAGCCGTTATAGCTGAATTGCAGCACCGAGCTTGTCACGGAGATACCGCGCTGTTTTTCTATCTCCATCCAGTCGGAGACGGCCGCGCGTGCGCCCTTCTTGCCCTTCACAATGCCCGCCTGCTGGATGGCCCCGCCGTAGAGCAACAGTTTTTCGGTGAGCGTCGTCTTGCCCGCGTCCGGGTGCGAGATAATCGCGAATGTGCGCCGCTGCTGGATTTTGTCCGCAAAATTTTCCATTTATAACCATACCTTTCCGCAGAAGATGCTTATATACGGGGACACAAGCAGCCTGCTTTTAAGGCGGCGTCTTTCTAATTTGTCCCAATTCCATAATTCCCCCTGTACATCTCATAAGTCCAGAGAAAATTATAAAGGATTTTTGCGCAAAATGCAAGAGCGCATACAGGCGGCGTCGCAAATGATTGAATCTGCACAAAAAGGGAGGAGTGGGTTTTCCACTCCTCAGATGCCGTGTTTTTTTCGGCAAGAATTGACAGGAAATGCGGTGTTGTGCTATGATGGAAAAGCAGTACAGGGCGGTACCCATCAGAAAGGAGGATCGTTAAAATCCAAGATGAAAAAGGCATGCATTGCTGACACAATTCATGCCCAGTCGGGTCACGGCCCCGGCCCAAGGGTACCGCTTCTGTATCTGCATCATAGCATATCCTGTACGGAAAGTCAAGAAAAAAATCCAGGAAACGCAGTGTAGGTGCGGCGGGGCGGTCGAAAGGCTGCCCCGCCGCCGTTTTT
>CANCXY010000244.1 GCA_947381875.1 uncultured Clostridia bacterium
CTTTGGCGGAGTCCAGAGGCAGAGCCTCTGGGCAGGTCCGGGCGGCAGCCCGGCGAGGAGTTTTTATGAAGATCCAGGAAGCGACAAAACGTGAAACGCTGCATATAGCCGCGGGCGTGGCCGTGTTTTCGGTGGTGATGAACGCGGCGTTCGCATTGGCCGGAAAATGGGAACTGCCGGTGCTGTGGGGCACGCTGCTGGGCGGCGGGTTCGCGGTACTCAATTTCCTCTGGCTGGGCCTTTCCATACAGCGGCTGGCGGGCGAAACGGACGAGAAACGTGCGCGCGCCAAGTTGCAATCCTCTTATACACTGCGCATGGTCGCCATGCTGGCCGTTGGGGCTGTCGGTGTAAGCCTGCCGTGCTTTTCCGGCATTGCCACGGTGATTCCGTTTCTGTTCCCGCGGCTCACGATTTTTGCCATGCAGCTCCTGGGCGTATATAAGCCTGAGGAGCGCAGGGATATACAACAGGAAGGAGGCGATGAGCCGGTATGAATGTAGACATCACCGGCGCGCGCATCTATTTTACCATCCCCATTTTCGGGGGCATCCCCATCACGGCGACCATCGTGGGCGGCCTGCTCGTCACCCTCATCATCTCCGCCGTGTGTGTTTTTCTCACGCGTGATCTGCAGGTGCGCGCCGTCACGAAGCGGCAGCTTGTGGCGGAGTTCCTGGTGGAGACGGCGCAGAATTTCGTCAACGGCAATATGGGCGTCAAGTTTTCCTATTACGGCCCGTTTGTCGCGGCGCTGTTCGCGTCTTCGCTGCTGTCGAGCCTGCTCAGCATGCTGACGCTGTTCCCGCCGACGGGCGATGTGTCCACTACGATGGCCTGGGCCGTGATCGTGTTTGTGCTCATTACGTATAACAAGATCCGCACAAACGGCTTTGGCGGCTATTTGAAGGGCTTCACGCAGCCTATCCCTGTGCTGACGCCGTTCAATATCCTTTCCGAGCTTGCCACGCCTATCTCCATGGCGTTCCGTCACTTCGGCAACATCGTGTCCGGCACGGTCATCACGGGGCTCCTCTATGCGGCCCTTGCCGCCGCCAGCGCCGCGTTGCTGGGACTGATCGGCATAAACGCGCTTGTGGCCGCCGTTGTGCTGGCGCTGGGCGTTTTCCTGCTCATCAAGCGCCGCCAGGCCAAGGCCGCCGGGCAAAAGGCGAAGGTCTTATACCTGATGTTCGGCATTCCCCTCACGGTGCTGGGCGCGCTGGCCCTGCTGATGCAGCTGCCCAATGGCTGGGGAGCAGCGTTCGGCTCCATCCCGGTGCTGCAGTTCGGCATTCCCGCCGTCTTCAGCGTTTATTTCGACCTTTTCTCCAGCGCGATGCAGGCGTTCATCTTCTGTATGCTGACGACGCTGTATATCGCCAACGCCGCCGAGGAAGGGTAAGGCATGCCGCGCTGTGCGCGGGAACACACGCTCCTCACGCCCGCCGCGCGGGCGCGAAGATACATTACATTTTAGTATAGGAGGCAACCCCATTATGGAAATGGCAAGAGCAATCGTTATGGCTGGCTGCGCTATTGGCGCTGGCCTCGCATTGATCGCTGGTATCGGCCCTGGTATCGGTGAAGGCAACGCTGTCGCGAAGGCGTTGGAGGCCATCGGCCGCCAGCCGGAGTGCAAAGGCGACGTTACATCCACCATGCTTCTGGGCTGCGCGATCGCAGAGACGACCGGTATCTACGGCTTCGTGACCGGCCTGCTGCTGATCTTCGTTGCGCCCGGCATCTTCCTCGGCAGACTCTAAGAAGGCGCGGGCGGCTGAGGGCTGCCATTATGCGGGCGTATCCCCATCCTGCCGCGCGGCAAAAAACCGCGCGGCCCGGCGACTGTGCCCGCAAAAGGAGGAGACAGAATGAAACAATTTCAAGATCTCGTCACCTTCGCGCCGTGGACGTTCATTTTCACGATCGCCAACCTGCTTTTGCTCACGACGGTGATTAAACATTTCCTGTTCAAGCCTGTGCAGGAGATCTTCGCCAAGCGCAAGGAGCAGATCGAGACATCCTACACGGAGGCTGAAAAGGCCGAGGGCGACGCGAAGGCCATGAAGGAAGAGTATGAATCACGGTTGGAAGGCGCGAAGCAGGAGGCTACGGAGATCGTAAAGACAGCCACGGCACGCGCTACCGCACGCGGCGAGGAGATCGTCCATGCCGCGCAGGCCGAGGCATCCGCGCTGAAAAACAAGGCGGACGCCGAGATCGAGAGCGAACGGCGCAAGGCGGCGGGCGCGCTGAAAAACGATATCTCCGCGCTTGCGCTGGAGATCGCGGGACGCGTGGTGGAAAAGGAGATCGACGCCAAAACGCACAAGGACTTGATCGACGATTTCATCAGCCGTGTGGGTGAAGCGTCATGACGGCGGCGGAAAAACAGTATGGCGACGCGCTGTACGCGCTGGCGGTGGAGGAACACTGCGAGGACGAAGTGCTGGACGGCCTGACAGCCGCGGCCAAAGCGTTCGCGGAAAACCCCGCCTATCTGCGGCTGGTGCAGGACCCCGCGCTGCCTAAGGAAGAGCGCCTGGGCCTGCTGGACGAGGCGTTCGGCGAAAGCGTGCATGTATATGTGGGCAACCTTTTGAAGATTCTGTGCGGCAAATCCGCACTGGGGCTTACAAAGGGATGCCTGGAGGAATACCGCGCGCGCCTGTATGAGGCAAGGGGCATCCTGCCCGTGCAGGCGGTGAGCGCCGTGAAGCTGACGGCGCCGCAGCAGAAGAAGCTGAAAGAACAGCTCAGCGCGAAAACAGGCAAGACCATCCTGTTGGAAAATGTGATAGACCCAACCCTTTTGGGCGGCATTAAGCTGCGCTATGAAGGGAAAGAGCTGGACGGCACAGCCGCCGGACGGCTGGCCGCGATGCGCCGCGCGCTGACAGAAGCGTGACGCCGGGCGGCAAGCGAACGCAAGGAGAGTTGGTGAGACTATGCAGTTAAAACCAGAGGATATCAGCAAGATCATCAAGAGCCAGATCAAGAACTACGGAAATAAGATCGAAAGCGCCGAGACCGGCACGGTCATCCTTGTGGGCGACGGCATCGCGCGCGCCTACGGGCTGGAAAAGTGCATGGCGAACGAGCTGGTCGAATTCGAGAACGGGGAATACGGCATGGCCCTGAACTTAGAGGAGAACAGCGTCGCCATCGTGCTGCTGGGTTCCGATGAGGGCATCAAGGAGGGCGATACCGTCAAGCGCACGGGGCGCGTTGTCAGCGTGCCGGTGGGCGACGGGCTTGTGGGCCGCGTGGTAAACGCGCTGGGCCAGCCCATCGACGGCAAGGGCAGCATTGACGCGACCGAGACGCGCCCCATCGAGCGCAAGGCGGCGGGCATCATTGAGCGCAAGAGCGTTTCGGTGCCGCTGCAAACGGGCATCAAAGCCATCGACAGCATGATCCCCATCGGGCGCGGCCAGCGTGAGCTGATCATCGGCGACCGCCAGACCGGCAAGACCGTAATCGCGACCGATACCATCATCAATCAGAAGGGCCAGGACGTTATCTGCATCTATGTCGCGATCGGCCAGAAGCGGTCGACTGTGGCACAGGTGGTGGAAACGCTCACTGTAGCGGGCGCGATGGAGTATACCATCGTCGTCGCGGCTTCGGCCAGCGAGCTTGCGCCGGTACAGTATATCGCGCCCTACGCGGGCTGTGCAATGGGCGAGTATTTCATGGACAAGGGCAAGGACGTGCTTGTCATCTATGACGACCTGTCCAAACATGCGGTGGCCTACCGCGCGCTGTCCCTGCTGATCCGCCGCCCGCCCGGACGTGAGGCGTATCCCGGCGACGTATTCTACCTGCACAGCCGCCTGCTGGAGCGCGCGGCGCGTATCGCCCCCGAGTACGGCGGCGGCAGCCTGACGGCGCTGCCCATCATTGAGACGCAGGCCGGCGACGTGTCCGCGTATATCCCGACGAACGTTATCTCCATCACGGACGGCCAGATCTTCTTACAGTCCGAGCTGTTCCACTCCGGCGTCATGCCGGCGGTCGATCCGGGCATCTCGGTGTCCCGTGTGGGCGGCAACGCGCAGATTAAGGCCATGAAGAAGGTGGCCGGTTCGCTGAAGCTGCTGTATTCGCAGTACCGCGAGCTGCAGTCGTTCTCACAGTTCGGCTCCGATCTGGACGCCGATACAAAACGCCGCCTCGCACAGGGCGAACGCATCGTGGAAGTACTCAAACAGGGCCGCAACGCGCCCGTACCGGTGGAGCTGCAGGTGTGCATCCTGTACGCTGTCACGAACGACCACCTGGTCGATGTACCGGTGGAATTGGTGCGCACCTACGAGCAGGAGCTGTACGAGGATCTGGGCAGCCTGCATGAGGCGGACGTATTAGAGCCAATCCGCACCACAAAAGCGCTGTCGGACGAGACGAAAGCGGCGCTGGACAAGGCGCTGAAGGATTTCACCGCTTCGTTCCTCAAAGCACATGCGTAAAGGAGGCACGGCAATATGGCGGCATCGTCCATGAAGGACATCAAGCTGCGCATCAAAAGCGTGGGGAGCACCATGCAAATCACCAAGGCGATGGAATTGGTGGCGTCTTCCAAGCTGCGCCGTGCGAAGGCGCGCGCCGAGGCGACGCGCCCCTATTTCACCACCCTGCATGAATGCCTCAACGACATCGCCTACGGCAACACGGAGTTTTCGTCGCCGTATGTGCAGGTGCGCGAGGTAAAAAAGACGTGCTATATCATCATCGCGGGCGACCGCGGCCTTGCGGGCGGTTATAACAACAACCTGTTCAAGGCGGCTGTCGCGCATATGGGCGATAAACCGGTGTGCGCGCTGCCCATTGGGAAAAAGGCGGTGGAATACTGCCGCAGCCATGGCATTGAATCCATCACGGATACTTACGCGCAGGCCGAGGACGTGTCCTTGGGCGACTGCTTTGCCATTGCGCGCATGCTGTGCGGGCAGTTCCACAAAGGTGAGTTTGACGCGCTGTATATGTGCTATACCAATTTTGTTTCCATGCTGACGCAGCAGCCCGCTGTGCTGAAAATGC
>CANCXY010000245.1 GCA_947381875.1 uncultured Clostridia bacterium
CAGACAGGATATACAGCCAAAAACCGCAAATATCAACCCTTGACGGAGCCGACCATGACGCCCTTTACAAAGTGCTTCTGAATGAACGGATAGAGGATCAACGTCGGCAAGCTGCTGATGATGATAAGGGAGTACTTCATCAGCTCGATCAGCTCTTTCTTCTCGTTCATCGCCGCGCGGGCCTCTGGTGTGGTAGCCGTCTGCTGCAGCGCTGTCTCATTCGTGATGAGGATGCTGCGAAGGACAAGCTGCAACGGCCACTTGTTGCGGTCCGTGATGTAAATCAAGGCGGAGAAATACGAGTTCCAGTGGCCGATGCCGTAATACAGCACCAGAATGGCCGTGATGGCGCCCGACAGGGGCAGCGCAATCTGGAAGAAGAAGCGGCCCTGTGTGCAGCCGTCGATGGAAGCGGCCTCGTACAACTCCTCAGGAATGTTGGTCTTGAAGAACGTGCGCGCAACCGTCATGTTGTATACGCTGATGCTGCCTGGCAGAATCAGCGACCACCAGGTGTTAATCAGACCGCAGCTCTGTACAACGAGGTAAGTGGGGATCAGGCCGCCGCCGAAGAACATGGTAATGACATAGAACCATGTGATAAGCTTTTTGCCGGAGAATTTATCGCGGGAGAGCGCATACGCTGTGGGCAGCGTAACGCCCAGGTTCACAAGAACGCCCATGACTGTGATAATCACGGAGTTTATGAAGCTGCGCACAATCTGGGAGTCTTCAAAGACCTCGGAATAGCCGTTGAACGTGAAACCGACGGGCAGCCATACCACCTGCCCGGCATTAACCGCCTTCGGGTTACTGAACGAGGAAATGATGACCCACCAGAGGGGGTACGCGACAATCACAAGAATGATTGTCAGGATGATAAAGATGACCGTATCAAAAATGACGTCTTCTCTGCTGCGGTGAATGTTTTTCTTTTTTGCAACTGCTTCGTTTGCCACTCTGAATTCCTCCTTTCCACTTAGAACATGCTGTTGCCGGACAGCTTGTCGGAAATCTTGTTAACCGTTACCAGCAGCACCAGGTTGACTAACGTCTGGAACAGGCCGATTGCCGACGAGTACGACATGTTGTTTTCGAGCAAACCGACCTTATACACATAGGTGGAAATAATCTCGGAAACAGAAAGGTTCAGACTGTTCTGCAGGTTGTACGCTTTCTCAAAGCCGATGGAAAGCACACTGCCGCAGTCCATAATCAGAAGAATCGTTGCGGTAGGAAGGATCGAGGGGAAGTCGATGTGGCGCACGATCTGGAACTTGGTTGCGCCGTCCACCATGGCCGCCTCATGCAGTTCGGGGCTGATGCCGGAGAGCGCCGCGAAGTAAATAACGGAACTCCAGCCCATGCCCTGCCAGACGCCGGACCACACATAGATGTGCCGCCAGTATTCTTTCTTCCCCATGAAGTTGATGGCCTCGCCGCCCAGGCCCTTGATGACCGAGTTGATAACGCCGACCGTCGGCGACATGAACAGGATTAACATACCGCACATAACAACCGTCGAAATGAAGTTCGGCGCGTATGTTACCATCTGGATGACTTTGCGGTAGCGTTTGTGGCGGAATGAGTTCAGCATCAATGCCAGGATAATGGGGATTGGGAACGACACCAGCAGGCCGTACAGGCTCAGGATCAGCGTGTTGCTGATGGTCTGGCCGAAGAACGGCGACTTGATGAAGCGTTCAAAGTACCGCAGGCCCACCCACGGGCTGCCCCAGATACCCTGTTTGCCGTTGAAGTTGCGGAAGGCGATCTGTACGCCGTACATGGGTATGTAACTGAAGATAAACGTCAGAATCACACCCGGCAGGCAGAACACATACAGCGACCAGTCGAGTTTGATCGTCTGGGCTAAGCTGCGTTTTTTGGGCGTATAGGCCGCGCCCTGTTTCACCTTCGTTGCCATTGTTTATTCTCTCCTCCTTCTCTATTTTGAATCGCCACGCGCCATCGTCCAAGTGCGCGGCGCTTCAAGATACCCTGGAAGCACGCGGATAAAAGGGAATCACAGCCGCGAAGCGGCTGTGAACAAAAGAAAGGGCATGCCCTTTCCCTGTCCGAAATTTTTACTTTATGCAACGGTGTTAATTTTAATTCATTTTAGTTTCGTTTAGGTTCGTCATGCTAAAAACGAAGCTAATTTAATTGGTTTGGCAAATCTCACAATCAACCTTGCACAAAGCATGTGTATTTTGTGAAAGATTGTGAACCGTTTGTGAATGATTTAATTATACCCGTCGTTTCGCCGTTCGTCAACATTTGAAAGCGACAAAGATTTTTCCCCATTTTTGTGCAGAACGTCAAAAATCGCTGTAGCTTTTTGTTACACTTTTGTAACAGAGACGAAAAAGGTAGAGTTTATGCGGCTTGTCCCCTTTTTCGCGGCGCGGGCAGCCAAAATGTATAATCCCTGTATAATTCGGCATCCCTCCGACGGACGCAGGGAGAGGCCGGAAAACCCTTTTCCCACGCCGGAGATGCAGAGAAAGCCCGGAAACTCTATTTTTCCCGCCGGATGATGGGGCTTTCTCCCCGCCTTCGGCGGGGAGAAAGCCGAAAACTCTTTTTCCCCCCTTGTATTTTTTCGCGGGGCGTTGTAGAATCTGTACGGGACACGCGGACACCGGGCGGAAGAATTTCCAAAACCTCCCGGCGCGGACGTTCCCCCATAATACACAAAAACCCTTACGAAGAAAGGAAGTACAAGCACACATGAAGCGAGCATATGAACGGTTTATAGAATACGTCCAGGTCTACACCACCTCGGAGCCGGACACGGGGCGCACGCCCTCAACGGAACGCCAGCTTGTCTTAGCAGAGCGGCTGGCGGCGGAAATGCGCGCGATAGGCATTGCGGATGCCCGCGTGGACGCGTTCGGATATGTATATGGCAGCCTGCCCGCCACAGCGGGGTGTGAGGACGCGCCCGCGCTGGGCTGGATTGCGCATATGGACACCGCGCCCGATTTTTCGGGGGAACATGTAAAGCCGCTCCTGCACGAAAACTACGACGGCGGGGACGTGGCGCTGCCGGAATGCGGGCGGGTGATCCGGGTGTCGGAGTTTCCGTTCCTGGAAAAGCTGCGGGGGCGCACGCTCATCACGGCCAGCGGGGACACGCTTTTGGGCGCGGACGACAAGGCGGGCATCGCGGAAATTTTGACGGCCTGCGAGCATCTGGTTACAGAGGGTATCCCCCACGGGCCGATCCGCGTCGCGTTCACGCCGGATGAAGAAGTGGGCGCGGGCGCGGACCATTTCGACGTGGCGGGCTTTGGGGCGAAATACGCCTACACGGTCGACGGCGGCGCGGAAGGCGGCATTTCCTATGAGAATTTCAACGCGGCGGCGGCGGCACTGGACATCACAGGTGTATCGGTACACCCAGGCAGCGCGAAGGACATCATGGTAAACGCGCTGAAATTAGCGTTCGAGGCCGACAGCATGCTGCCGCCCGAAGAAACGCCCGCGCACACGGACGGCTACGACGGGTTTTATCATCTGACAGAGTGCGAAGGGTGTCCATCGCAGGCGCACATGGCGTATATCATCCGGGATTTTGACAAGAAAAATTTTGAGGCGCGCAAGCGCAAAATGCAGGAGATTGCGGACGTGCTTTCGGCAAAATACCCCACCGCGAAAATCGCGCTGACGGTAAAAGACAGCTACTACAATATGCTGGAAGTGGTGAAGCCCTGCATGCACCTGATCGACAACGCAAAAAAGGCGTGTGAGATGGCGGGCGTGGCGTACTGCGTAGACCAGACGCGCGGCGGCACAGACGGCGCGCGCCTCTCCTATGAAGGGCTTCCCTGCCCCAATTTGGGAACAGGCGCTTTCAACGGGCACGGCCCGTATGAGTGCGCGACGGTGGAAGGGATGGATAAGGCGGTAGAAATCATCCTGAACATCATTGGGCTGTACGCGAAGGGCTGAGGCCCTTTCCTGCGCGCCTGCGATACTGCCCCGCGCGGAAGCCGGGAAAATACAAAAACCCGCCCTCTGCCCTCCCTGCACGGGAGGGCTTTTTGTGCGCATCATGCGGACAAGCCGACGGGCATATCCTTTTGATAGATAAGGGGGGCGATTGTATGGAGGGAATCATCACAGAGCTTGTCAGCCGGTTTGGGTATGGGGGCATTTTGCTTCTGATCGCGATAGAAAATATTTTTCCGCCAATCCCCAGCGAGGTCATCCTGACTTTTGGGGGCTTCCTCACGACGTATACCGACCTTACGCCGCCGGGCGTTGTTGCGTCGGCGACGGCGGGGAGCGTGCTGGGGGCAATCGTGCTGTACGGCGCGGGTCGTCTGCTTGCGCCGGAGCGGCTGAGCGCGCTGCTGCGGGGGCGCGTGGGGCGCATATTGAAGTTAGAGGAATCGGACGTGTGCAAGGCGTCGGACTGGTTCGCGGCGCATGGGTGGCCGAGTGTCTTTTACTGCCGGTGCGTACCTATCCTGCGCAGCCTTATTTCTATCCCGGCGGGGATGGCGGGCACGGCGCTGACGCCGTTCCTCCTGCTCACGACAGCGGGGAGCCTGCTGTGGAACGTTCTGTTGGTGGGGTTAGGGGCTGTCGCGGGGCAGAACTGGGGGGCGGTAACGGCGGCGTTCGCGCGGTTTTCCGGCGGGGCCAAGGCAATGCTGATCGGCGCGGCGGCGCTCGCGGCGCTGCTCTGGACGCTGAAAAAACGCGGCCGCCAAACCGGCTGACCTGCGGAAGTCATTTCCGTATATTTCCCCATCCTTCGTCAGAAAAATATACAAAAATGCCCCTCTTTCAACACGCCTCAAACTGCTGTTTTTCGATATTTCCCAATTATTTCCAACATATTTCCAGCATTTTACTTGACGGCATGCCCCCGAACGTTGTATAGTATATGAGATGTAGTATCATAAAGGGCAGGCCCGTTCCCATACTGGAACAAGATGGGTTTCCAAAGGGGCTGCGCCCCTTTGGCGGAGTCCAGAGGCAGCGCCTCTGGC
>CANCXY010000246.1 GCA_947381875.1 uncultured Clostridia bacterium
TATTTAAATCAAAATTCCCTTTTTCGCTGAAATAGCATTCGATCCCCTCCAGCTTTTCCAAATTGCTTTTGAGCCATTCTGGATGAAGCACATTTTCCAAATTGACAAATGCCGCAATTTTCATGATTTCCTTTCCTTTCCTAAAGAATGTGCAGTAGCTGTAAAGCTTCCGCAATATCCCGTTGATTGCATCCGCGGATAAGGTTTTCATAAATTAAATCTGTATCGTATTCGCTTTCCTTCTCTAAAAAATTCCATAGTTCGTGTGCAAAAGGAATGGAGACGGGATTTTCTAATTTTGAGGTAAAAAAGGTCCTTCTTTTGAAGAATGGCGATTTCAATGTACGAATGACATACAGCGGTGCTGTAATAAGTGGGCAGCAGCCGAAATCCTCTTTTGTGATATTACTGTAATCTGTATAGCAACTCCATGTATATCCCTGTTCTGATAAATATTTCGTTAGATTTTGTTCGTAGTAACCGCCAGCCTCATAATAAGAATGAATCATCGGCATTTCATTCCACATATTTTGGAATATATCGCTTTTTACCAATGCATTTCGAAACGCCATAAAACTGGACTGAATATGCTCCGGAATAAATCCCAGCTTATTTCCCCATATTTCTACGGCCTCTGGACTATCCTCGCGAAAACACTTTGTAATCCCCCAAAAATCCACTTCTCTTCCATCCATTTCTTCAAACATGGCGGAAAGATCGTAAACCGGTCCTACGATTGTATAATTCATCAATATCACTTCATCGTACTGCGTTAAAACATCCCAGCCATAATATGCAAGCGCGGACTTATAGGCCCATACATCAAAACCGATATTTTCCCGGACCAGGACATGGTCTGCGACCCTATGAAGTTTATTGGATGATTCCTCATTGAGTTTTCCGTTTGCAACAACCATAATGGTTTCCGAAAAAGGACGAAGTTTTTCCAATGCATATAAAATATATCTGTCTACAATCCCATCTTCATCGTAAATAAAATAAATCAGTAACCGTTTCATTTCTTTCGCTCCATTATGTAATGATACTTTCTCACAGGTTTTCCCCATTAGAATGACTCGTCTTCATACGGGCCAAAGACAAATTTTTTGTCCTGACAATCCACGTGTAAATTTTTTTTGGCATACAACGCTTAATCTTATTTCGAAGTGCTGTAAGTACAGAATAATTGGCGATAATTGCTTTATATTCTGCTATTTCCTCCTTTGCGGCCTGCTCCATTTTGATATAAAGACCCGCTTGCAGGTTCGTATTCGCCATTCCCACCGATTCAAGCAGAATGGATTTTGTCAGATATCCCCCTTGCTGCATGAAAAGAGAAACAATGAAATCGGCGCATCCTGTTTTTAACAGGTCAAGCTCCATCCGCTCGGAAGGGATTTTCGCTTTACAGCCGGCCAAAGCCGGGCCCTTGGCAATCAAAAAGGGCAGACCCGTCCCCTGGGGGATTTTCTCTTTTTGAAAAAAGAAGTCCTCGTGTAAAATCCCCTTTGAAAAAAGATTTTCCCACCGGCTGATGAAAGAATGATTCAACGTAATCAGCCTTGCGGCAACGATCAATCCTGTCAGGGGATCCTCGGAAAGCGCATGCAGCATATAGGACAGGTTCTGCATGTTTTTTTCAAACAGCGCGCGGTAAAGCTCATTTCGGTATTCGGAATATCCAAAACCGTCAAGCTCGTATGGATCGGGCAGATCGTCCGGCAAATTGAGCACACACACATAGTCGAATGCTTTTGCAATGTCCAGCAATTTTGCAACGGTAAAACGCTCGTTTCTGTCCCCCAGAACCATACATTCACAGTGATCGAATTTTTCCGATATTCTTTGTATAAAAGGCCTTTCCTCCTCGGTTCCGATGATCGCTATTTTGCTGTCAGAATGGGAAATCTCCTTCTGCGGCAGAGCCTGCATTCGCAGCAATGTATCCAGATAGACGGAATAATCGCTTTGGTGGCAGGTACGGATCATATTTTCGGCAATCAAATCCGTGTCGTAATCCGTGTGATCCTTTAAATAACGAAACAGCTGCTGCGCCTCTAACGCCCCGCTGCCTCTTAAAATAAAATTGCTTGTCTGGCAAAAAAAGCTTTTTCTCTTAAAAATAAGACTATGCGCTTGTTTTACGGTCGCAACGGGAAGATCGACCATTGGATAGGTCGTTTTTTCGCTTAATTTCGACAAATCCAGATAGGCCCTTCCCTGGTAGCCATGATCGGCAAAGTATTTGGTAAAATAGCTTTCATGCTTGCCGACCGAATCGGTATAGCTTTCGATCTCGGGCATATGCTCCCAATAGTCCTGAAACAGCTTTTCCTTTACTAAAGAACGCCGGCACACAATAAAATGCGACTGCAGGTGTGTGGGTAAATACCCAAACGGATTTTCATCGGTCGGGTCCATATAATATCCAAAATGCTCGCTGATGCCCCAAAAATCAGCGGATACCCTTTCCATTTCCTCAAACATCACGCGAAAAGGATACAACGACCCCATAATGGTATGGTTAAATAAAACAATCTCGTCGTATTCCTCCAGCCGTTCCCAACCCTCGGCCAGCAAAGCCGTTCGGTACGCCCATACGTCAAATCCCTTGTTTTCCCGTTCAATCAGGCACCGCGTCTGGCGTCCGCGCTTCTGGGTATGCCTGCCGAACATGTCCTTTGATTCTTTTGTTAATATCCCGTTGGATACGACCACAAGCCGCTCCAGGCAGGGATCCATGCTTTCCAAAAGATAATCAACATAACGGTCCGCAACGCCGTCCTGATCATAAAAAAAGAATACACCTAAACGTTTCACAATCATAAACCTGCCATTATTTTATGGATTTTTTCGCTGTCTCCCCAAACGGCGGGCGAGTCATAGGGCCTATCGGGGAATACGCCGTATTGCAGCTTGATATCAAAGCCATTGTCCTTGATATATTTTTCCACCTGCTCAGCAAGGCTCACCGGCTTGCCGCTACACACATTGATCACGCCTGTGATCTTGTCCTGTGTCGACGCAGCGATAATCAGCTTTGCAAGATTCTGCACGCTGATAAAATCATACTTGTTTTCCCCTGTTGTAAACGGAAATTCCTTTTTGCCGTCGGCCGCCGCCTGTGTAATTTTCGCAAAAATAGAACTGCCGTGTGCGTCGTCGCCATATATGTAATACGCGCGCAGCCAATACAGTGTAAAGCCCAATTCTTCGCCTGCAAGCAGCATCGACTGCCGCAGGGCATTTTTTGCAATCCCGTATTGCGACAGCGGATTGCACGGCGTGTTCTCGTCGATTGCGCCCTCATGGTATCCAATCTCGTGCATCGTGCCCATCACTGCAATCTTTTTGCATCCCTGTGCCGCCATATTCCGCAAAAAAACAATGTGACCCGAAAGATTTTCCATATGCGCGGGCGAATTGTGTACAAAACCGTTTTTCCATGCGAGATGGATCAAAAGGTCGGGACAGCCTGTTTTCTTGTAGATGCTATCTTCGTGGGAAAAAATATCCGTTTCGCAAAAATTTGCCCTTTCGTCGATGCCCTTAAACGTAATATCACATGCTGTAACATCGTGCCCCTGTTCAAGCAATTCTTTTACAACGTGCCTGCCAATATAGCCCGCAGCGCCTGTAACCAATACATGCATTTTTCTTCCTCCCCAAACAACCTCTCTCTTTTTGTCCGGATTCTAAACGAACACTTTGTCATCGCATTCGTTCAAGCCTTCGTTCACCGTCTACCACAGAATGTGAATTCCGTTATAAATGAAAATGAAATAAAGCTGCTTGATAATGGTTCCAGCAGGGCGATAAGGAAAAAACAGTTGCATATATTAACCGCTTATTATATAATGAATGTGCATTTGAGTGTTCTTTACATATAATTACAACTTTCTTCACATCCTGTCGTAAAGTCTCTGAACCACCCTCTTTCACGCAGCCGCCTTTGGGCAGGAATCGCGCGTTTTTTGTTATTCGCCAAATTTTGCGCGTGAAAAAACAGACCGACCCGGAGAGTTTGCATCCAAGCAACACGAGGGCGGCCTTTTTGTGTATATGGGCAAGAATCCGTTAAAGCAGCAGGTGCAGCTGCTCGATCTGGCGGCGGTGTTCGGCACCGCTGGTGCAGGTGTAGATGCGGGTGGTGTTGATGCTGCTGTGGCCGAGAATGGTGGCCAGATGCTCGATATCCTTCTGGACCGCATAAAAGCACCTCGCGAACAGATGCCGAAGATTGTGCGGGAACACCTTTTGCGCAGCTACCCCCGCCGCCCGGCACAAAGCCTTCATCATCGCCCAGATGTTGGAGCGGTCCAGCGGGCAGCCGGAACGCGTTACAAACACGCTGCCCTGGCGGATGCCTTTCTTTTGGCAGTACCGGCGCAGCTTTGCGCAAAGCGCGCCCGGCAAAAACACCATCCGGCTTTTCCCCTTGTTGTGTACCTCCATTTGACCTCGGTGCAGCGAATGTACCGTAAGGTGTTTTACCTCGCTGACCCGAATGCCGGTGGAGCAGATGGTCTGCATCAGCAGCGCAAGACGCTCGTTGCCCTGCTTTTGCGCGGCGGTGACCAGCCGCAGATATTCCTCGCGGCTCAACTCCTTTTGCGGATCGCAGTAGGTCCGCCTTTGCACCCTGACGGGACGCACCCGGAAGTCGTACCACTGCATAAAGGCAAAAAAGCCGTTGATCGCCGCCAGTTCACCGTTTACGCCCGAAGCGGTCCGGTGTTTTAGCAAGGACTCTTTGTAGCAAATCACCGTTTCCTTGACAATACCTGCGGTATTTTGCGCAAAAAAGCGGCGGAGCGCGCACTCGTACTTTCGGATTGTAGCCGGAGAGCGCTCTTCTTCCCGCAGATAACGAAGATAGCGTGTCAGATCCTTTTCCTGCAGCGTTCGTTCTTTCATATTCATCCCCCGTATTGTAAAATTGACCCATTTGCATAGCGCAATGGCCGCTGCTTTTACTATAGCATA
>CANCXY010000247.1 GCA_947381875.1 uncultured Clostridia bacterium
AGGCTCTGCCTTTGGAATCCGCCACCCTTTGAAAAGGGTGGACGGAAACTTTAATTGCCCCCATACTGGCGTATGGGGGCAGGGAATTTTAGAAATGTCCAAAGCAAAGGGCGGGGAAACACACGGGAATATCCCTGCGGCTCGAACACGCCTGAAATTTTTATGGCAAAACACAAACGCATATGTTACAATGGGGTGCGTGGTTTTTTCCCCGCCGGAAGCGGGGAAAAAACCGTAAAAATTCATTTCAGCAGGGAAAGGGGCGGTGTTTTGGAGAAGATGGAGGAGCGCACGGCGGGCGGCGTGGCGTACACGTTAGAGCGGCGGCGCGTGAAGAATATCAACCTGCGGGTGCGCGGGGATGGCAGTGTGGCCGTCAGCGCGCCGCCCCGCGTGGCTGTGGGGCGTGTGGATGCGTTTGTTGCCTCGCGGGCGGCATGGATTGCGCAGGCACGGGAACGCGCCATGTTCCGCGCCGCCGAACAGGCCCGCCCCTGCGCCGTCCCGCCCGACGAGGCAATGGCGCTGTTTTCCGGGGTGAGCGAACAGGTGTTCCCGCTGTTTGCGGACGTTCTGGGCGGCGAGCGCCCGTTGATAAAAGTGCGGGATATGAAATCGCGCTGGGGCGTATGTACGCCTGCGAAACGGCAGATTGTATTCGCGCTGCGCCTGGCGGAAAAGCCCCATGCAGCGATAGAGTATGTGGTGCTGCACGAGTACGCGCACTTCCTCCACCCCGACCACAGCCCCGCATTCTGGGCCGTGGTAGCGCGCTACATGCCCGATTACAAAGTGCGCCGGGCGCTGCTGCGGAGATAATTTCCGTATATTTCCCCGCCCTGCGGGCGGGGAAATATAGAAAACCTTTTAATGCCCCGATAAGAAAGCCAGGATATTTTCACTGATTGCCCTGTATTCATAATCGTGGACATAGTGCGGGCAGTCCAGCTCTATATATTGCGCCTGTTCAGCCTGGGCGATATATTCTTTCGGGAGCCTGCGCCAGGTTTCCTTGTCAAAGCCTGTCCCGCCGGAACCATCCGATAAAAACAACAGCATGGGGACGTGCGGCACGCCCAGGGCATTCACCGTTTCCGCGTTTTTCTTTACCCATTCTGTTTCGTTTATCATGGATACCGTGGCGGTACGGCTATAGAAAACAGCCCTGTAAATTTCTTTTTCCCTCTCCGATAACGTGCCGTGCCGGATGGCTTCGCTTTCCGCGATATGGGGGATTAGCCGGGTTACGCCAAGGCGGGCGGCCCCGCTTGCGATACGCATAAGGGGAATGTTGATGTTCATGCTGTCATAATACGCGGGGACGGCCATATCCAACCCAATGATGGCAGATACTTCGTCGGGGTATTTCTGCGCCCAGTACAGCGCCTCCAGCCCGGACATGGAATGTGGACAGAGGACATAGGGCGCGTGGCAGCCCGCCGCCGTCAAGGCGGTGCGTGTATCCTCTAAGATGGAATTGATATCCCGGTTTTTATCCACTATATCGCTGAATCCATACCCGAATTTTTCAACGACAGCAATTTGATAAGTACCGCTCAAAAGGGAATAGAGGGATTTGAAATCCAGAATAGGGGAGCAGGTCCCTCCTCCCGACAGGAATACAAGGGTTGTATCGCCTGCTCCCTCGCGGTAGACGCTCATAGAGTGCCCATCAACTTCCACGATTTTCCCAAGCGGGGAGAGGAGTGCGGATTCTTTTGACAGGTGGATTTTGTGATTGATATAGATTACCCCCACCAGCCCAAGCAGCGCAAAAACAGCAATCAGCAGGATTTTTATGCCCTTTTTGAATTTCATCTTTTATTCCTTCCTGAATATATCCAGCGTGTGGTGAGAATATCCCATCATATCCAGCCTTTCACAAGTCGCAAGATGATATTTCAGGTACAGCTCATACATCCGATCGTCCATCTGATCCACCGTTTCCCGCATGTGGTTTGCGTACCCATCCGAAGCGACAAAGTGGAGCTGTGTAACAGGAAACCCGGAGCGGAGCGTATCAATATCCTCTTTCCGGTACAGTTCAAAAATATCCCATGGATGGGAGAAAGTATGGAACGTTTCGGTATCGAGCTTACATTGTTCGATGATGTTATAAATCTCCCCGCGAATAAATCCATAGGATAAAATACTTGCGTCCCCCATACAATAGGCCGCGAAAATAACGCCGCCCTTCTTTGTCACCCGTATGGCTTCGGATAAGGCTTTCAGCTTATCTTCGGTAGTAAACAGGTGGTACATGGGGCCGAGCAGCAGGGTGATGTCATATGTATCGCTTGCAAAGGCCGACAGGTCTATAGCGTTTCCCTGCGTAATGGTAACAGGTTCCCCCTCAATGGTGTTTTGTTTGAAGATTTCTATATTGTGTTCAATCAGTTCCACCGCATCTACCTGAAAGCCATTTTGCGCCAAAGCGTGGCTGTACCGCCCCGTCGCCGCGCCAATCTCCAAAACCCGCATACCCGGCCGGAGATACTTTTCCACATACTTCATGGTAGTGATATACTCCACCATGCCATGTTTGGAAATAAGACGGCTGTTTTCGTCATAGCCCTCATAATACTCTCTTAAATAGTCCATTGTTTCCATCTCCACACATCCATAATGGTGATGGTATTTCCCCGCCCTTGGGGCGGGGAAATGCTGAAAATTCAGCTTAAACAGTCACTTAAAACAAATCTAAAATATGGCACGGTTTCCGATAAAGTATCTGCCCAATCACGGGCGTATCGCGATAGACCGTAATATCCGGCGTCATGGCAATGCTGTCTGTGGTGCGCGCACCGCCTAACAGCACAGCTAAATTCCCCACATCCAGCGCGATATCCGGTGCGCTGTCCACGCGCTCCACCTGATTCTCCATACCGGGGGCGAACCGCAGGGCGAATGTACCGTTGTTTTCAGGCAGAATATCGTCTGACACTTTCAGAATCAACTGCCCCTCGCCCTGGCAGTGGCAGCATTGCAGCAGCTTTTCGGCGTTGACAGCGCGGGCCATGCCGTTCAGCACGGCGCGGCACTCCATCCCGCTCAGTTCAGGCAGTACGCCCGTCAGCTCCAGATGGGCGGGCACGGTGAACTGGATGGCCTCGAAATTGGCGATAAAGGCGGTGCGCACAAAGTCCAGCAGGCCAATCAGCGCATGTACATTGGTAAACAGGAAAGCATCCTTGGCGGAAAAGTCGGGGACACAGTGCAGGGTGTCCTTGTCCCGTGTGCCGACGAGGAAGCCGCCCGGTGTGCCGTCTTCATCCGACCAGACGAAGATCCAGCGCGTTTCCTTCAGCGGTTTGCCGCCCTCCAGGTTCTTATCAAACGTCCCGCGCAGACAGGAGAAGTTTGTATCCCCATAGGCGCGGTTATAGATGTCCAGCAGGGGGGAGAGATCGTCGCCGGGGAAAAGCTGACACACCGTGCCGCGCGCTTTGGGCAGCCTTTGCAGGTCTTTCAGCCTGACCCGCCAGATGGCGCTCTGCCCGCCCACGGGCGCAAAGCCGAACTGGCGGTAAAAAGAAGTGCTGAACGGATAGAGATGGGAGAGCGCGTACCCCTCATCGTACAAATCGCGCAGGGCGGCCCCCATACAGGCGCGGATGGCCCCGCCCCGGCGGTGCGCGGGCAGTGTCGCCACCCCGCCGACGCCGCCCATCTTGAGGATATGCCCGTCAAAGCGCACCTCTTTCCGGTTGATGATCAGTGTGCTGACAGGCGGCTGATCCTCTGCGGGGAACGCCCCGTACCATTCCGCGTCCGGGTCCACTTCCGGGGCATTCTCATTCTCCTTATTCCATTCAAACGGGTATTCAAAGGCCGCCGCCATACACAGGTTGGCGCGCCAATGCTCCTCCAGCGTCAATTTCCTGGCAAACATCGTCTATAACCCCCTTGTTATTTGTAAGTACACCCATTGTACAGGCTGCACCAATCAAAGTCAAGGCACGCCCGTTTTGGGACAGAAAAAACGATTCTGCCCATTTCTCCCCGCCTCCGGCGGGGAGAAACATAAAAGCTCTTTCTTGCGCCCGGCCTGCGGCGGCACACCCACGCGAACATATTCAGGGGCGCAACAATGAAATTGTTGCGCCAGGATGGGATTCCAAAGGGGGCTTGCCCCCTTTGGCGGAGTCCAGAGGCAGAGCCTCTGGCAGGTCCGGGCAGCGCCCGGCGGGATTCCAAAGGGCGGCGCCCTTTGGGCCTAAAGTTTTGCGGAATGGTTTTCAAACGCGGCGGAATGTGGTATACTGTGAAGGAAAAGAAAAAAAATTCCCGGAAAGAGGGTGGCTCATGGATAAGTACAAGCGCCTGGTCTCCAATACGCTGCTGTTTGCGCTCAGCACTTTTTCCTCTAAGATACTCAGCTTTATCATGGCCCCGCTGTTCAGTTACTGGTTCGAGACGCAGGAAATGAACGGCGTGAAAGAACTGCTGAACCAGTGCGCCAGCCTGCTGATTCCGCTGGTGAGTTTGGGTATCGCGAACGCGGTCATCCGCTTTGGGCTGGAAAAGGGCGTGCGCAAAAGCGCGGTGTATATGAACGGGCTTACGGCCATCGCCGTGGGCTTTTTGCTGCTGGTGCTGTGCTGGCCGCTGCTGCAGCGGATCGAGACGTTCCGTGACTACCTGGTGCTGCTGTATGTGTATCTGTTAGTGAGCTGCCTGCGCACGCTGCACTGCCAGTTCTGCCGCGCGCGGGAACGCAACCGGCTCTATGCGATAGACGGCATCCTGTGTACCGTCGTGACGTGCCTGTTCTATGTGCTGTTCCTGCGCGTGCTGCATTTGGGGCCTACCGGCTACCTGCTGGCCGTGATTTGTGCGGACGGGCTGAGTACCGTGTTCCTGTTCGTCGTCACCAAAACCTGGCGGTTCATCGAC
>CANCXY010000248.1 GCA_947381875.1 uncultured Clostridia bacterium
TGTGCCATGTTGTGCCCCCTTCCTTCTGGTTTTTAACAGTATAACATATCTCCACAGGATTTGTAAAGATAGACATGAAATTTTTAATTCTGTATTGACATTTCTGGCGGAATCCTGTATCCTGCTGTTGAGAGAGGGAGCGGCCAAGCCGCGAAGATATTTTTCCATATTTCCCACCCTATGGGCAGGAAATATGGAAAGACGCTTTGTTCAGGCCATTCCCTTGAACCCTGTTTGAAGAAGGAGGCGCGGGAGGATGGAAGAAAAAAAGTATCCCTACAGGCGGTTTCCACAGATTCCGGTTTCCGGCCTGGATGAAGCGGCGGCATCCGGTGTGGAAACGATTCGGGCGCGGATCGCCGAGGTATGCGCGGGGCGTGGAAAAGTGGTACTGACGGCGGAGTGTTACCCCGGCGTAGATCAGGCGGAGCTTTTAGCAATCTTAGCGCCGCTCGGCTTTGCGGCGGTGATCCACAGCGACGACTACGCGCTGCCGCCGGAGGAGATTGACCGCATGGTCGAACGGGAGCTGACCGATGACCCTGTGTTCGGCATCATGACGACGTATGGGCTGTCCGATTTTTTCCCGGCAGAAAAGACAGCGGCGGTGCGGCGCACGATAGAGGAGGCCCCCGACGGCTTTGTCCTGGTGTACGGCGTGGGCGCGTCCCTAATCGCGCGGGGCGATGTGCTGCTCCTGGCCGACCTCACGCGCTGGGAAGCGCAGCTCCGGTTCCGGCGGGGGACGTCCAACTGGCGCACCGCGCGGCGTGGCCTGTCCCAGCGCGAAAAATACAAGCGGGGCTATTTTGCCGAATGGCGCTGGGCGGACCGTGTGAAAGAGGCGCTGTTCGATCAGATCGATTTCTATATAGACATGACGTCGGAGGGGCATCCTTCGGCGGTGTCCGGCGCGGCCTACCGGGAGGCACTGCGGCAGGCGGCGCGCCAGCCGTTCCGCATGGCCCCATATTTTGACCCGGGCGTATGGGGCGGCGACTGGATGAAGCGATATTTCGGCCTGCCAGAGAATGGCAGCAATTACGCGTGGAGCTTTGACGGCGTGCCGGAGGAAAACAGCCTGCTCCTGCGCTTTGGCGGTGTGACCGTGCAGACACCCGCGCAGAATCTGGTGCTTTACCAGCCCCGTGCCCTGTTGGGGGAGCGTGTCCACAGGCGTTTCGGCAAGGAATTTCCCATCCGCTTTGATATGCTCGATACCATCCACGGTCAAAACCTGTCTTTACAGGTACACCCGCTGACAGAGTACATCCAGCGGCACTTTCACATGCCCTATACACAGGATGAAAGCTATTATATCCTTGACACGGAAGGGGACGCCCCCTGCGTATATCTCGGCCTGAAGGAGGGGACGCGCCCAGAGGAGATGATTGCCGCCCTCTCGCGGGCGCAGAAGGGCGGAACTTTCGACGCACAGCGTTTTGTGAACCGCGTCCCCGTGCAAAAGCACGACCATTTGCTGATCCCCGCCGGGACGGTACACTGTTCCGGTGCAAATACAATGGTGTTGGAGATCAGCGCCACGCCGTATATTTTTACATTCAAGCTGTGGGACTGGGGCCGCCTCGACCTCGACGGCAAGCCGCGCCCGATCCATCTGGAACATGGCGCGGCCAATATCCAGTGGGACCGCGACACCGCGTGGGTGCAGGAAAATCTTATCGGGCAAAGCCGGGAAATCTGGCGCGGGGCGGGCGGCCTTGTGGAGCGCACCGGCCTGCACGAGCGGGAGCCGCTGGACACCTTTCGCGTCACTACCAACAGCGCTGTACCTATCCGGCGAAACGGCAGCGTCCACATGCTGAACCTGGTGGAGGGGGCACGCGCAGTGCTTTCCAGCCCGGCGGGAGCGTTCCCGCCGTTCGAGCTGCGCTATGCCGAAACGTGCATTGTGCCGGAGGCAGCGGGGAAGTACCGCATGGAATCGCCCGACGGGGAAGAAATACGCGTGATGCTTGCGTGTGTTCGCTGAACAGGAAAGGCTTTCCCAGAGGCTCCGCCGGGCGCTGCCCGGACCTGCCAGAGGCTCTGCCTCTGGACTCCGCCAAAGGGGGCAAGCCCCCTTTGGAATCCCATCCTGTGCGCATTGCAGAAAGGCAGTCTGCGGCGCCCCCATGCAGGGAGATATGTTTCGCTGTCCACCGCCCGGTGCCCCACGGCATCGCCCTGTCTGTTCCTGCTCCATATTCTGTACTGATAATACAAATACCACGATTTTTTGTATTGACTCCCCCACGGCAGGCGGGATAAAATGGAAACAGAAATAAGGATCTGGCAGGTCATATCGTCTGTTGCGATTAGCAAAAGGAGTTGCCCTCATGAAAATGCTGGAGCCTTTAGTATTGAAGCCGCTTTCTGTAAGAGAGATACGTCCCGCAGGCTGGCTGCGGCGGCAGTTGGAGATCCAGGCGGAGGGCCTGTGCGGCAATCTGGACCGCTTTTGGCCAGACGTCAAAGACAGCCGATGGTTCGGCGGCGGGGAGGAGGGCTGGGAGCGCGCGCCGTACTGGCTGGACGGCTTGATCCCCCTGGCATGGCTGCTGCAGGACAAGGCTCTACAGCAGCGCGCGGCGCACTATATAGACTGTATCCTTGATAAGCAGCAGGCAGACGGCTGGCTTTGCCCCGGTACAACGCAGGAGGAAAAAAGCGCCGCCGATTTGTGGGCGCTGTTCCTGATCCTGAAGGTGCTGACGGGGTATGAAGACGTGAGCGGCGAGACGCGTGTGCAGCCCGCCGTGCCCATCGCATGGGATATGGCACACGGCGCCGCTGCTTATCCTGTTGTACCGCGGCGCACCGGCAGTGATACGGCCATCCGTCTGCTGCCATATGGCTGCACAAATCTGCGCATTACGGAATTCCCCCTGATAACGGATGACGGGCAATGACATATGCTGGGCGCGTTTTGCAACGCGCCCCCTTTTTTTATCAAAAACCCCGAAACTTCGCAGGAACTCCACATTTCCGCGCTATACTGGTGTGGGAGGTGCGGCGTATGTTCCGTATTTTGATTGTAGAGGATGACCCGGATATTCAGGAAGTCCTGCAAACGTATTTGGAGGAAGAAGGCTATGAGGCCATCCCGGCGGTGGACGGGGAGGAGGCGCTGGAGCGTTTCCGCGCCGGGCCGGTAGACCTTGTCCTGCTGGATCTGCTTCTGCCCCGCATGGATGGCTACCATGTGTGCGCGGCCATCCGCGAGGTGTCGGATGTGCCGGTCATCATGCTCACCGCGCTGGACAGTGAGGCGCATCAGTTAAAAGGCTTCGACCTGCGCATTGACGACTATATCACCAAGCCCTTTTCCATGCCCGTCCTTCTGCGGAAGGTAGAGGCGGTGCTGCGCCGCACTGCCGGGGGCGGCATGGCGCGGCAGATCGTCCACCGGGATCTGCACATGGATTTAGACGCCTGCACCGTCCAGGTGGGCGGGGCCTGTGTGGAGCTGACGCGCCGGGAATTTGAGCTGCTGCGGGTGCTGCTGCAAAACAAAGGGCGCGTGCTGTCGCGTCAGACATTGCTCAACCGGGTGTGGAGCTATGATTTTTACGGCGACGAGCGCATTGTCGATACCCATGTGAAAAACCTGCGGAAGAAGTTGGGAGGGAACTATATTGAAACGATACGGAGCGTGGGCTACCGGGTGGATAAGGAAGTGGAAACAAAGCCTGACCGTTAAAATATTCTGTACGACCTTCCTGCTGCTGACAGCCATCTGCTGTCTGACGTATGGTTTTATCGCCTGGATGATGCCCCGCTCCTACATAGCCGACCTGGAACGGGCGCTGGCGCTGCGGATGCAGGTGTTGGCAGAGGCGCTGTCGGTCAGCCCGTTTGCGGACTGCCCCCGGCTGCTCGCGGATTTTGCCGAGGAAAACCGTGCGCGCGCGGGGCTTCTGGACCCGGTGGGAAACTGGGTAGAAGGCTGTGAGCTGACCGGACTGAAAGAGGTAGAGGGGTTCCATCCATTGGATGCGGAGGGGGATGAAATCGGGATCGCCATCCTCGACGAGGGGCATGCCAGCGCAACACAGACCATCGGATGCGGTGTCGTTTTCCCGGACAGGCCGGGGGAATATCAGCTTATTATTGTAAGCAGCGTGCAGGAGGTCAACCAGGCCGCGGCGGCGCTGGGCCGGGTCTGGCCGTGGCTGGCGGCGGCAGTCCTGCTGGTTTCCGTGCTGGCCGCGCTGTTTTACGCCCATTTTATCACCCGGCCAATCGTGGAGATCAGCGCTGTCTCGCAGAAGCTCTCCTCCCTCGACCTCCACTGGCGCTGCCCGGAGGGCCGCGCGGATGAGATCGGCACGCTGGCGCGCAGCCTCAACACCCTCACCGACCGCCTCTCCGCCGCCATGTCGGAGCTGCAGGCCGCCAATGGCGCATTGCGTGCGGATATCTGCCGGGCGCGGGAGCTGGAGCAGGCGCGCCTGGATTTCTTCTCGGCGGCGTCGCACGAGCTGAAAACGCCCATCACCATCCTGAAAGGGCATCTGGGCGGGATGCTGGACGGCATGGGGCGCTACGCCGATCATGACTACTGGCTGGCCCGGAGCCTTGCGGTGGTGGGACGAATGGAGCGCCTCGTGCGGGAGCTGCTCACCGTCTCACGGTTGGAACGGGAGGGCGCGCCAGCGGCGGAGACGCTTTCGCTTGCCGCGCTCACGGAGGAATGTGTGCGGGAATACGCCGAACTGTTCGAACATAAGTGCCAGCGGGTACACACGGCGCTCTCTGAAAATGTATGGGCGGCGGGAGATGCGCCGCTGTTGAAAAAGGCGGTGTGTTCGCTGCTCTCCAACGCGGCGCGCTATTCGCCGGAAGGGGCGGCGGTATATATAGCGGTATACGCGGAAGGGGGG
>CANCXY010000249.1 GCA_947381875.1 uncultured Clostridia bacterium
TTTCTATAGCTGTTATTTTGGAATTATCCGCGTTATGAGCAAACGGTATATAAATGCTTCTGCTTAAAACAGGTTTATTCGCGTTTGGAATTTTCTTGACAGCCCGTGCAGCACATGTTATAATAAACGTGCATGGTTTTTCTACATAAAAACGCATTTTAAGGAGGAATAAAGTTTATGATCCGTTGGTTACAACAGGAAGACGGCGAAGGCCGGTTCAACAGCAGCTTTTTCCGCAACGATGAAAATGATGATGAACTAATCGTTTACGCAAACAGTGACATTCCTGATTTCGTCGAATGTGCTGAACAATGCGTTGAGGCATTTAATAGCCTTTCTGAGCCTGTGATAAATGAGATTTGCACTAAACTTATAAGCTGCGCCAAAGAAGGCGGCATAAATGAAGAATTTGAACTGTCTGCACTCGACAATGCACTTGATATATTAAAATATTGTTGGTTTATGGCATTATATGTAGATATGGAAAATAAAGATGATGAAATAGCCTATGCTGTCGAAGGCGAGGGCGATTGGGGCGAAAATATTGGTTTTATCATACGCAATAATAGCGTGGTTTACGTTGGCAGCGATTATTTAGATCATATGGAAAACACATGGTAAAATTCTTATTTGGTGGTATATTATATGAAGATAGTGTTTATTCGTCACGGCGAACCAGACAAAACCCTTGTGGATAAAAGGGGCTTTATCGGGCAGGGAAGGGATATGGCCCCTTTAACAGAATTGGGTATAAAGCAAGCGGAGGAAGTTTCCTTGAATCCGCTTCTTAAAGGCTGTCAAATCATTGTATCTTCACCCTATACCAGAGCTTTGCAAACCGCGGCAATCATATCTAAAAATACAGGTTTGGATATAAAAGTTGAAGTTGACATTCATGAATTTATTCCAGATAAAACATTTTTATTAAAAGGCGATGCTGAGGATAAGCAATTACATATCGACTTTATGCTTTATCAGGGCGAATATCCAGCGGGGGAAGTCCGCAAATGGGAAACCATCACAGAAATGATCAATCGTTCCAAGCCAGTATTTGATAAATATGTTGATTTAGGTTACGAAAGGATCATTGCTGTATCACACGGAGGCATTATAAGGAGATATACCGCAGCAGGTGTAATAGCGCATTGCGAAGCCTGTGAGGTAGATTATTCAAAAGATTTCAAATGCTTTGGATGGGTATAAACTGTTTATGTCTCCTCCCGATAGCGGATATGGCCTGTTTCTTTTTGTTCTATCCATATATCACTATATCACGCAAACATATAAAAAGCCCTGGAAATAATCTTTTCCAGGGCTTCGGTGCTTTTGCGTATAAGAGAATCCAGCGAATCAGCGCTTGCTGAACTGCGGCGCACGGCGGGCAGCTTTGAGGCCGTACTTTTTGCGTTCCTTCATACGCGGATCGCGCGTGAGGAAGCCGGCTTTCTTGAGGTCGGCACGCAGGCTCTCATCATAGAGCAGCAATGCGCGGGAAAGGCCGTGGCGGATCGCGCCCGCCTGGCCCGATACACCGCCGCCCGCCACGCGGACAACAATATCAAATTTTCCTTCGAGGCCCATCAGCGCCAGCGGCTGACGGACGATCAGTTTCAGCGTTTCGAGACCGAAATAATCGTCGATGTCGCGGTCGTTGATGGTGATCTTGCCGGTGCCGTTATACACGCGGACACGGGCAACAGAGTTTTTGCGGCGGCCGGTGCCGTAGAAATAGGGTTTTGTATCGTACATGCTTTATTGCCTCCTCTTACAGCGTGTATGCTTCGGGCTTCTGGGCGGCGTTCTTATGCTCCGCGCCCTTATACACGCGCAGACGCTTCAGCGCCTTCGCGCCCAGCGTATTGCCGGGCAGCATGCCCTTGACAGCCAGCATCATGGCCTTTTCGGGGTTCTCGGCCATCAGCGTGCGGTACTGCACTTTCTTCATGCCGCCGATCCAGCCGCTGTGATGATAGTAATATTTCTTTGTCAGCTTGTTGCCGGTCAGAACCGCGTCGGCGCAGTTGATGATGACAACATGGTCGCCGCAGTCTACGTTCGGCGTAAAGGTCACTTTGTTTTTGCCGCGCAGCAGAACGGCAGCGGCAGCAGCGGTGCGGCCCAGGGGTTTGCCTGCCGCATCAATGATATACCACTTGCGTTCCACCTCGGCGGGCTTGGCAAGAGTTGTACTCATGTGTTATCCTCCTCATTGGTATTCCTGACAGTAAACATGCCCGCAAAATTCCGGGCGCATGGTCTATTATACAGGCTTCGGCGCGCCGCGTCAAGCCCTTTTTCTCAAAATTTTAATTTACAGTTTTCATCCTCCCGTTTTCTCGCCCATACGCCCCCATGCTCCCCCATTCTCCGGTTTTATTTTTGAAAAAACGTGGTATACTGGTAGGGAAAAAGGGGAGTGTCCACATTGCGGAGCTATCGCTGTGTATTTTCCCGCCCTACGGGCGGGAAAATACACGAAAACTCCTCGCTTTGGCCACTCCCGGAAAAAGCAGGGGCGTGTTCCAAGCAAGGCTTTTTGTGTGCAGCTCCACCCGATGGGCAAGACTGCACACGGAAATATCCCTGCGGCCTGGACACTCCCAAAAGCCGCGAGGGGGGAGCCGTTTTGACAGCATGGGACAAACGCTGCTGGGCCGAGGTGGATGTTTCGGCGCTGCGGCACAATTTCACACGGATTCGGCAGAAAGCAGCGGGCGCAGCCATCATGGCCGTGGTGAAAGCGGACGCCTACGGGCACGGGGACGCCGTTATCGCGCCGCTTTTAGAGCAGGAGGGCGCGGACGCTTTCGCCGTCGCGTGCGTCGGGGAGGCGCTGCGCCTGCGCCGGGCGGGCATTACGAAACCCATCCTTATTTTGAGCCATGTGGACGCGCAAAACGCCGCATTGCTTGCGCAAAAGGACATTACCCAGACGGTGGTATCCTATGAAGCCGCGCAGGCCCTTTCCGAGGCTGCTGTTCGGGCGGGTGTGACGGTCCCTGTACATATAAAAGTGGATACCGGCATGGGGCGCGTCGGGTTTTCGGTGGTAGATGGCGCGGGCGAAGCTGCTGCACAGATAGAACGTGTGCTGGCGCTGCCCAACCTGTGCGCGGAGGGCATTTTTACCCATTTTGCCGCGGCGGACAGCGCAGAGGAAGCGGATATAGACTATACGCGCCGTCAATATGCGCTGCTGAAAGAGACCATCGACCTGTTGGCGGCATGCGGACACACGTTCGCGGTTTGTCACTGCTGCAACTCGGCGGGCACCTTTGCATGGCCCGCGTATCATATGGATATGGTGCGGCCCGGCATTATCCTGTACGGCGAACAGCCCTCGGATACGGTGACGCTGGATGGCCTGCGGCCTGTGATGCGCCTTTGCGCGGCGGTCGCACAGGTGAAAACGCTGCATGCGGGCGACGCAGTGGGGTACGGCTGCACGTTCCACGCCGCGCGGGATATGCGGACCGCCACGCTGTCTGTGGGTTATGCGGACGGATATCCGCGCGCACTCTCGAACCGGGGCACCGTCTCCCTGCATGGCCGACCCGCGCGCGTGCTGGGACGCGTGTGTATGGATCAAATTATGGCGGACGTGACGGATATCCCCGATGTGCGCACCGGAGATACCGCTATTGTATTCGGCGGCGGCGCGGCAGACAGCGCGTCGGATATTGCCCATATGACGGGTACAATCTCTTATGAAATTCTGTGCGGTGTTTCGCGGCGCGTGCCGCGTGTATATATGGAACAGGGCGAAGTGATTCGAGTGCTTGACTATTTGAGAGGAGAATGAATGATGCGGGAACTTTTGGTGGTTATTGATTATCAGAACGATTTTGTCACAGGCGCGCTGAAAAACGACGCGGCAGCGGCGCTGGAAGCGGGCATTGCGGCGCGCGTGGAGGCGCATTTGGAACGCGGCGGGCGCGTATTGTTCACGCGCGATACGCACGATACGGCCTACTTAGAATCTCGCGAGGGGAAATTCCTGCCTTTGCCGCACTGTATCAAGGGCAGCGACGGGTGGTCGCTTTATGGGTCGCTGTCGCGGTATGAAGAAGGTGTGCGCGACGGGGTGTCTATTATCAATAAGCCGACTTTCGGGTGCGCGGCGCTGCCCGCAGAGGTAATGGCATTGTGCGGCGGCGCGCCTGACAGCATTGAAATCTGCGGGGTTGTGACGAATATCTGCGTTATCAGCAATGCGATTTTGCTGCACTCGTCGTTTTTGAACAGCCGCATTGCTATCCTTAAAAATTTGTGCGCCGGTACAAGCCCGGAAGCGCACGCACGCGCGCTGGATGTGCTGGCGGGGATGGGGTATGAAATCATAGATTGACGCGGCTGTTTTCCATCGCAGGCGTATGAAATTTCATAGGGTAATAATAAAGCGGGGACAGGGTTGTAAAATCCTGTTCCCTATTTTCGGCGGCAAAATGGCAACGGCAAAAATACTACTTGTCCCCCGACGGGCTGAATAGTCGTAACAGACATAGAATAGGATTATTTTCATCATTGGGTATGGTATAATTTCCCCCGGTACAAACCGATAAACCGGTGTTTATCGGGAAGCAAATCAAGCGAAAAATAAGTGTTCAGGAGAATATTTTAAATATGAAAAATTTACTTAAAAATAAACGCTTTGCAGTTCTTATAATATTAAGTTCTCTAATTTATGTAATGTCTAACGGAGAATGGTGTGTTCCGATTTTTGCGTGGATTTATCCAATTTTATTTCTGCGTATGGTTTATCTCCATCATACACGTAAAGTATATCTTATTATTGGTGCTATATATGCCATTGGATTTGTTGTCCAGTTTAGGAGAGCCATTGGAATGGATATAAAGATATGTATAATGGTATCAATTTTATTAT
>CANCXY010000250.1 GCA_947381875.1 uncultured Clostridia bacterium
CGATAGAGGCCAGCGCCTCCCCGCGGAAGCCGAGCGTGTGGATGGAATCCAGGTCCGTTTCCTTCGCGATCTTGCTGGTCGCGTGGCGGATAAACGCGGTGGGGATATCCTCAGCCTCAACGCCGCTGCCGTCGTCCGCGATCTGGATCATCCCCACGCCGCCGCGCTCGATCGAGACAGTGATATTCTTCGCGCCCGCGTCGATCGCGTTTTCCATCAGCTCTTTCACGACGGAGGCGGGCCGTTCCACTACTTCCCCCGCCGCAATCAATTCCGCCGTATGCGGGTCTAAAATATGGATCGCTGCCATACGGGACCTCCCCTCTGTTTGCCGCTGCCCGAATGCACCACTGTCGGGCAGCGCCCAGGCCGCAAAGATATTTTCCGTGTATTTCCCCACACGGCAGGCGGGGAAATTACATAATTTGGCCGCTTCCCCTCTATTGAGGCAGGCTCTGACGGAGTTTGTGCAAAAGCGCCTTTGCCTCCTGCGGCGTCAGCGCGTCTACGTCCGAAGCCTTTACCTCGTCCAGGCACGCTTTCAGCGCTCCTTGCGCGTCCGCGCGACCAAGTACCTCAAAATTGAGCTGGGTCGCGCCGGTGGCGGGCGCACTCTCCTCCAACTCCCGCAGCACTTCTTTTGCGCGCACCGTGACAGAATCCGGCAGGCCCGCCAACTTTGCCACTTCGATCCCATAACTGTCGTCCGCTGGGCCGCGCACGATGCGGCGCAGGAATGTAATGTCGTCCCCGCGTTTGCGAACGGCAATATTGTAATTCCGAATTCCGTTCACCATATGTTCCAACTCTGTCAGCTCGTGGTAATGCGTTGCGAACAGCGTTTTGCAGCCGATGCCCTTTTGCCTGTCGACCATATGCTCCACCACGGCGCGTGCAATGCTCATGCCGTCAAACGTCGAGGTGCCGCGCCCGATCTCATCTAAGATCACCAGGCTCTTGGGCGTGGCATAGCGCAGAATCTCCGCGACCTCGGTCATCTCCACCATAAATGTGGACTGTCCGGCGGAGAGGTCATCCTGCGCCCCCACGCGCGTGAAAATGGCGTCCACCACGCCCATCCGGCACATCTTCGCGGGTACAAAGCTGCCGATCTGCGCCATCAGGGCAATCAGCGCCGTCTGCCGCATATAGGTGGACTTGCCTGCCATGTTTGGCCCTGTCAGCAGCAGCAGGCGGTTTTCGGCGCAGTCCATCGTGGTATCATTGGGCACGAACATCGAATCTTTCAGCATCTGTTCAATCACCGGATGGCGGCCGTCCTGGATGAGCAGCGCGTCGCCCCGCTCCACCACGGGCTTGACATAGCCGTTCTGCGAGGCGGCCTGCGCAAGCGCCGTCAGCACATCCAGGCGCGCCACGCCGGACGCCGTCTGCTGGATACGCGCGGCCTCCCCGGCGATCCGCTGTAAAAGCTCGTCAAAGAGCTGGCGTTCCAGCACGATCAGCCTGTCGCTCGCGCCCAAAATGCGGCTTTCCAGCGTTTTCAGCTCCTCGGTAATATAGCGTTCCCCGGTGGTGAGCGTCTGCTTGCGGATAAAATTGTCCGGCACCTGCTTGACGAATGAACGGCTCACCTCGATATAATAGCCGAACACGCGGTTATAGCCGATCTTCAGGGTGCGGATGCCCGTTTCCTCTTTGAGCTTTGTTTCCAGCGAGGCCAGATATCCTTTCCCGCCGTGGACGATATCGCGCAGCTCGTCCACTTCCGCGTTATACCCCGCGCAGATTACGCCGCCGTCTTTCAGCAGCGCGGGCGCGTTCTCGTCGACGGCTTTCACAATGAGTTCGCGCAGGTCTTCCAGCCCGTCGATATCCGCCTGCACCCCGGCCAGTGCGGCACTGGAAAAGGAGCGGAGCAGCGTTTTCAGCGCGGGCAGATGGCCGCAGGCGCTGGCGAAGGTATACACGTCGCGCGGGGAGGCAGAGCCGTATACGATGCGCGTCAACAGGCGCTCCAAATCAAAGACGCCGGAAAGCTCCTCGATGAGATCGGCGCGGGCGACAGATTCCTTCCAAAGCTCCTCCACGCTGTCCAGCCGCGCGTTGATTTGCACAGGATCCAAGAGCGGCTGTTCGATCCAGGTGCGCATCAGCCGCTTGCCCATCGCCGTCTTTGTTTTATCCAGCACCCATAGAAGCGTGCCCTTTTTCTCGCGCCCGCGCATGGTCTGTGTCAGTTCCAAATTGGCGCGCGTGACGGGCGAAAGGTGCATATACTGAGCCTCTGTATAGGGGATGACAGTTTTCAGCCGCTCCAGGCCGCGCTTCTGCGTGCGCTTTAAGTAGCCAATCAGCACCGCGAGCGCCGTAAAGGCGGGCGAATCCGGCGGCAGGTGCGCCGCCTGCTCCGGCTGCTCGCCGAACTGCGTACACATCTCGTCCATGCAGATGGCGGGCGCGTACTCGCCCTTCTCCAGCAGCTCCACGGTACAGCGGAGCTGCTGCTTGATATACTGCGTGACAGACTTATGCGGCAGCACATCCGGGTTGAGCAGCAGCTCCCTGGGCGCGTACCGGCACAGCTCGCCGATGAGCTGTCCGTCTATATCACCGCCTGTCAGCACGGCGGCGTAGGCCGTCCCGGTGGAGATATCCGCAAAGCATACACCCGCCTGTTTGCCGAGTATCATCACACTTCCAATATAGTTGTTCTTATCGTCCTCCAGCATGCTGCTCTCGATCACCGTGCCGGGCGTCACCACGCGGATGATATCGCGCTTGACAAGCCCTTTTGACAGCGCGGGATCCTCCATCTGCTCGCAGATGGCTACCTTGTACCCTTTGGCGATCAGCTTTGCCACATAATTTTCATACGAATGGAACGGCACGCCGCACATGGGCGCGCGTTCCGCCTGCCCGCAGTCCCGCCCGGTAAGGGTGAGTTCCAGTTCCTTGGAAGCTAAGATGGCGTCGTCGTAGAACATCTCGTAAAAATCGCCCAGCCGGAAAAAAAGGATCTCGCCGGGGTGCTGTTTCTTGATCTCAAAATACTGCTGCATCATGGGGGAAAGAGCCGCCATTATTCTGCCACCCTCCTACTCGCCTGACAGATCTTCCTTATCCTCAATGGCAGCCTGCGCAGGAAGCGCAGCTCCCGGTACAGCCGCCCTCCGGCGGTTCCTCAACTGTCATAGGGTCTCCACCGTTTGCCGCTGTGGTGAGGATTGCGTTGATATAGTTCATGACCTGCTCCATCTGCGCCTTGGCCTCATTATAGGCCATCATGCACTCGTTTGCCATGATGTCGTTATAGAGCGTACCCACCTTTGTATTGAGCGCCTGGATCTTTTCCTGGTCCTTGTCCTCGGATTTGGAAAGCTCGCTGTTCAGGTCGATGCGCGCCAGGTTGAAATCGCCGATCAGCTGCTGGAGCGTCTCGTCCTCGTCGTTTTTCTGCATCGCGCCCATCAGCGCCAGATAGGTTTCCTCGCGCTGCATCTGCGCAGCGGCTTCCTTGAATAATGTGATCGCGTCCTTTGCCATGATCGAAACTCTCCTTTATACTTCAGTTTGTATGTTCTTCTGCTTCCCCGGTAAGCTGCGCGCCCCGCACACCTGTCACACGGACGGGGACAAACACTCCTTCCGGGGCATTCCCCGGAAAATCGACAGTCATATTGTTGTCGAGCCGCGCGGTGCGCGTCCCTTCCAAACGCCCCGGCCCCTCCACAAGCGCGCGCACGGTGCTGCCCACCATCGCGCCGCACAGCTTCGCCACAACGGTATCCTGGATCGCGAGGATACGGGCGATGCGCTCTGTCTTTTCCTTGTGCGTCGTCGGGTCGGGCATAGAGGCGGCGGCGGTGCCTGTGCGTTTGGAATAGATGAAGGTGAAAAGCTGCATATATTCCACTTCGCGGATCAGGGCTTCCGTCTGCCGGAAATCTTCTTCCGTCTCGCCGGGGAAACCGACAATGATATCACTGGAATAGGTCATCTCCGGCATGCGCCGCTTGGCATAGTCGATCAGGTCCAGATACTGCCGCGCCGTATAGCGCCGGTTCATCCGCGCCAAAATCGCGTCCGATCCGGACTGCACCGGCAAATGCAGGTGCCGGCTGATATGGGCGCTTTCGGCGATGGTGTCGATGAGCGCGGGCGTGGCGTCCTTGGGGTGGCTCGTCATAAAGCGGATGCGGTAGTCGCCGGGCACGGCGTCCAGACTTTGCAGGAGACGCGCAAAGTCGATATCCTCGGAAAGCCCCTTCCCATAGGAATTGACGTTCTGCCCCAGCAGCGTGATGTCCTTGCACCCGCTCTCGACCAGCCCTTGGAACTCCCGGAAGATATCCGCGCTGTCCCGGCTCCGTTCTCGCCCACGCACATAGGGAACGATGCAATAAGAGCAGAAATTATCGCACCCGTACATGACGGGCAGCCAGGCGCGGAAGGGCGACGCGCGGCGGATTGGCATGTCCTCCACAAGCGTCTGCCGTACCACGGGCGTGCGCAGGACGCGCTTCCTGGCCGATAATCTCTCACAGAGGATCTGCGGGAGCTGGTCGATGGCGTTGACGCCGAACACGATATCCACAAAGGGATAGTGGCGGCGGAATTTCTCCACGACCTCCGCCTGCTGCGCCATACAGCCGGACACGGCGATCATCAGTTTCGGCTTTGCCTCTTTGAGGGCTTTCAGCGCACCGACGTTGCCGAACACACGCTGCTCGGCGTGTTCGCGTACCGCGCAGGTGTTGAATACGATCAGGTCGGCCTCCTCCAGGCTGGCGGCCGCGCCAAATCCGATATCCATCAGCACACCTAAAATTTTTTCACCGTCGTTTACATTCTGCTGGCAGCCATAGGAATGGATATAGGCC
>CANCXY010000251.1 GCA_947381875.1 uncultured Clostridia bacterium
ACGCTAAGAAGGCCAGCGCCAGCAGGGGTTTTGCGTTGAATGAGGCGGCGATGGACTGCACGTCAGCCCACAGCGCGGACAGGGAAACGCCCCGCCACTGGTGCGTGAGCAGGTACGCCGCGTCGCCGACGCTCCCCGCGCGGAAGAAAGCCCATCCAATCTGCACAAGGCAGAACGTACACAGCCATTGCCAGACAGCCGCCGCGCGCCCTTCGCGGTCCCAGTGCAGCGCCTGATAGACGCGCCCGCGCAATCTGCCCGTAGCGTCTCCAATGATTTGATATACGCCATGCAGCGCGCCCCAGACGAGGTACGTCGCGCCCACGCCGTGCCACAGCCCGCTGACGAGGAACGTCGCCAACAGGTTCAGATATTTGCGGGCTTTGCCTTTACGGTTCCCGCCCAACGGGATATAGATATAGTCCCGCAGCCAAGAGGAAAAAGAGATATGCCAGCGCCCCCAGAAGTCGCGGATGGAGCGGGCAAAATAGGGCGTGTGGAAGTTGCGCGGCAAATCGAGGCCGAGCAGTTCCGCCGTCGCGAGTGCCATCAGTGAATAGCCGGAAAAATCGAAATAGAGCTGGAAGCCGTAAGCGAGCAGGCCCATTGTGAGCGAAAGCCCCGTATAGGCGCGCACGTCCCCGAACACCGCGTTCGCGAACACAGCCAGCAAATCGGCGACAGCCACTTTGGAGAAGAAGCCGAGCGCAAAGGTGAGCAGCGCGTGCGCGGCGCGGTCGGTGCGCAGGGCGCGCGTGCGGCGGAGCTGCGGCAGAAGATGCGCGCCGCGCGCAATCGGCCCGCTGGCGATCAAGGGGAAAAAGCTGACGAACAAGGCAAAGCGCACAAAGCTCCGTTCCGGCGCATACGCCTGGCGGTACACATCCACCGCATAGCCGATGGACTGCACGGTAAAAAAACTGATACCCAGCGGCAAAACCAGCGAAAACGTATCCCCGCCGCCCGAAAGGCCCAAGCCTTCCAATGCGCGCGCCGACGGGGAATCCGGCGCGAGGCCGCGCAAAGCCGCGCCCAAAACCTTCACGCCCGCCAGCAGCCCCAGGTTGACGCCAAGCACGCCCAAAAGACGCCGACGGCGCACCGCGCCCTGCGCGGCGTCCATACGACGGCAAAGCGCCCAGGTGGCGGCGCTGTCCAAGACAAGCAGCGGCAGCCACGCGGGCGTATTGCAGGCATAAAAAGCATAGCTCGCCGCCAGCAGCGCGGCGTTCTGCCTGCGCCCCGGCACAAGCCACGCGAGGGCCAGTGTCAAGGGGAAAAAGAGGAAGAAGGAAACGGAAGTAAAGGACATGGGCCACATCCTGTTTATCAAATTCGCTGGTGGGAACCATCCAAAGGGGGCGCCGCCCCCTTTGGAATCCTCCGCCAGCGTCCCGCTGGACCGGCCAGAGGCGCTGCCTCTGGACTCCGCCGCCTTTGAAAAGGCGGGCGAAACTTTTTCTATCGCCCATACTGGCGTATGGGCGAGGGATTTTTTAAGGTTCTGGAAAGCGGCGCTTAGTGATGACAAGGCTTTGCCTTTCGCTCCGACGCAACCGCCTGTTCCCATTCCGCAAAAAACGCGCGGAATGTTTGATACCGCCCGTTTTTATCCGGGCATACCGCCTTGACCGCCACCTGATAGCTCTCGCGATTCAGCTGCCAATGGGAATAGGCGCAGGGCAGGAATTGATTACCGGCATACCTTTGCTGGATCTCCTCCTCCGAAAAGCTGCCGAAAAAATCAAAAATGAGTGCGCCAAGCGTAAAAATATTTGTCCGCTCGTCGATCCCATCCCCCATACGGTATTCTTCGGGCGCTTTCAGCCGCTTTGTGCCGAACCATTCCGCACCCTTGTCATTGATAACGGGGGATTCCCGGAACAGGTCAATATCACAGATCGTAATATGGCCTGTTGAAAAATCATATAAGAGGCTCCCGTCGTAAAAATCGACAGCCGTATAGCCCTTTTCATGGGTGTTTTGCAAAAAGGAAAACAGTACGTTTACAGCGTCTAACTTTTTCGCAGCGGGCAGAAGCAGGAATCTTTCTTTCGGGCTTTGGATCGAGGGGTCCGCCTGGTATTTCTCAAAATTCCAATGATCGAACAGGCATTCACCCTCCGCCCATTCAAAAACGACAACATAAAATGGGCCGTGGTCGTATTCCTCCACGATTTTTACCAGATTGGGATGGCGCAACGCACGGTACAGGGGGACGGCCTTTTTCAACAGCGCGACGGATCCTTCCGGCGACAGCTCAGCCTCGATGGTGTCTACGCCCGCAATCTTGCAAAAATATTTCCCGCCCGCGTTTTCCATGCCAATGCCGATGCAGCCGGAGCCTGTTTCATCCACGGCCCAGAAAGCCGTGCCGTATTTCTTCAGCCAGCTGAAATCATGCTGTCCCCGGAGCCGGAACGTGACGGAATCCAGTTTATTGACGGCCATTTTTCCTCCCGGTTTTGTATTTCCCCATTTCCCCCGCCCGCAGGACGCACGGAAACCAATTTGCCTGATTCACCCCGCCGGAGGCGGGGTGAATCAGCCGGATTGCCCGCTGCTCAAACGACAAAAATTGATTTCCCTGCGCATGGCGGGGGATACGCAAAAGCCCCTTATTTCTGCGGTGTGAAGAACGCAGGAGCGGCTTTATAGAGCAGGACGGCGGCGAGCGTGGTGAGGATCATTTCCGGCAGCATATAGGAGCCGTTGTAGATCAGGCTGTACAGCCACACCGACATCCCCTGTGCCCAGGCGTAGCTTTCCTGGTAGCTGCCCCACAGCAGCGCGCCCGAAAGGAAGCTGCACAAAAAGCGGATCACGCACACCGCCGCGCAGCCCACGCCCACGCCGACAAGCCGGTTTTTGAACAGCGAGGCGAACCACTGCGCCAGCCCCAGAAGCGTGAACGCCAGCACATAGTCCAGCAGCACCACGCCGACAAACGCGAGGAACGTCCCGGCGGGCGGGGCGTAAAAGCCCAGCAGCATTTGCAGCAGGCTGTTCACAAAGCCCGTCGTAAGGCCCCAGCCGATGCCATGACGGAACGAAACCAGGATGAACGGCAGCATGGAAACCAGTGTGACGCTGCCGCCATACGGCATTTCAAAAATTTTGATCTGCGCCAGCACTGTGCCGACGGCGATCATCAATCCACACTCGCACAGCGCGCGGATGGAGGAACGGGTTTTTGTTTTCATGTCGAACACTCCTATTATACTGTATTTTTGACATAAAAACAAGTGCGCCCGCAAAAAAGCAGGCGCACCCAAAGTTTTTGTTTTGAAAAAACTTCCTACGCCGGCATTACCCGGATCAGGTAAAAGGGTCTATGCACACGCGTACCTGTGCAAATCTCAGCCTTTCGGCTCCCCTGTTTTTATGTCTGTTTCTATTATAGCCCGCGCGGGGATTTTGTCAAGGGGTTTTTTGGGTGGGGCAGATGGTGAGGCAGGGGAATTGATTTTGCCTGTTTCTCCCCGTTTCCAGCGGGGAGAAAATCACAAACCCCTTACTTTTCCAGGGAGAAATTTGCAAAGTTGATTTCCCTGTGTTGAGAAGGCGAAGAAGCCCCTACTACGAGAAACTGTAATTTGATGCAAATTCCCGGAGTTCGCCTCCTCATAGACAACCAAGTTACCCCATCCAGCCCCCCACCAGCCCGGCGAGATATGCGGCGGCGCAGGCGGCCAGGGCGACGGGCAGCAGCGGCGCGCCCGCCAGCGCTAACAGCACAGCCACCACAAAGCCGACGACGGACGCCCCCACCGACCCCGCCGACGTGAACACCGCGGGGATTGTCATGGCGGCCAGCACGGCATAGGGCACATAGAACAGGAAACTGCGCACAAAGCGGCTGCGGATCTTCCCGCGCACCAGTGTGAGGGGCAGCATGCGGATAAGGTACGTCACAGCGGCCATCGTAAGGATATAGGGCCAAATCGTTTTTGCCGTCATGACGCTGCCTCCGTTTCCATGCCGTCGGATACCGGCGCAAAATATGCACCCGCGGCGGCGGCCAGCACCGTACACAGGATGATGGCAAAGCCGCTTGAGATATTCCGCAGGCCCGGCAGATATGTCACGGCGCAGCTAAGCAGTGCCGCCAAAGCGGCAACGCACAGCACCGCGCGGTTTTTCTTTGCGACGGGCACAACAATCGCGATAAACATGCCGTAAATGGCGATGGAGAGCGCCGCGCGCACAGCTTGCGGCAGCAATCGGCTGGCGACCGCGCCGGTGAGGGTGCCCAGCGCCCAGCCGAAATAGGGGGCGACCATCACGCCGTACAGGTAATGCCTGCCCACCTCGCCGCGCTGGCCGGAGGTGACGGCGAATACCTCGTCCGTCAGCATAAAGCTGAACAGCAGGCGGTCAACAAGGCGGACGGACGTATGCAGCTTCTGGGAGAGCGACAGCCCCATCAGCGCATAGCGCAGGTTGATGACAAGCTGTGTGAGCGCCGTCTCAAACAGCGACCCGCCGCCGAAAATCAGCGTAAGGCCCGCGAACTGGCCCGCGCTGGTGACGTTCGTCATACTGATCGCCAGTGCCGCCCACACCGGCAGGCCGCCCGCGACGGCCATCATGCCAAACGTAATGCTCACAGAAAAATATCCAAGCCCAATGGGCACGCCGTCGCGCAGGCCCGCCACAAACGAATCCTGCACCGGCGAAACAACATTCTCTTTATCTTCCAATCCAGACATTCACCGGCTTCTATCGTGAAATCACCCGAAAACGGGCGGAGAGGCAGTACCAACCGCCCCAAAAATTGTGTGCGCGGCAATGAAATTGCCGCGCGTGATGGGTTTCCAAAGGGGGCTTGCCCCC
>CANCXY010000252.1 GCA_947381875.1 uncultured Clostridia bacterium
AAGATAAGAGGAGAACAGGAGTAAAAAGTTTTTGTGTATTTTCTTGCCCATAGGGTGGGGAAATATCTCTGCGGTTTGGGATATTACTGGCAGAGGGCGGGAAAAGGGACGAATGGTGTAGAGAGGGGTGGGGCGATGGCAGGGAGATCACAGAGAGAGACGAGTGAGCCGCTGACGGTAGAAAAGCGGTTCCGCACCGAGTTTTTCGGGTTCGACCGCGTGGAGGTCCTCACCTATATTGAGCGCATTTCCGACGCAAACGCGCAGAAGGCGCGCGCGTTGGAGGAGGCCATCACAGCGCTGCAAAAGGACCTGTATGACGCGCAGGGCCGCACCAGCACGCTGGAACGCAAGGCGGACGAGGTTTTCAGCGAACTGAAAATAGAAAAGAAGCGCGCGGAGGAAGCTGTGGCCGAGGCGGACGCCCTGCGCAAGGAAGTAAAGAAAGCAAATGACGAGATCGCGGCGGTGCGCAGCCGCCTTTTTGCGCGCGACCAAGAGAACGCGACGCTGAAAAACGACAACGCGCGCCTGACGCAGACGGTGGACAACCTGACGCAGGAGCTTTCCAGCGGCGTTGTGCGCATCACGGGCAGGCTTGCCAGCCAGCAGCCCGCGCCGGCGCCCGCCCCCCAGCGCGACGAGGAGAAGGCGCAGGCCCAGCGGGAGCGGCTGAAAGCCCTGCGCGCCCAGTTGGCGGCGGTGGACGCAAAGATATTGGAAGCGACGAGCGAGTTACAGCGCGCGACAGACGGCATTACCGCCGCTTTAGAAGGCGAGATGGCCGCGCCGGACGCCGCGTCTTTGCCGTCCTATGGCAGGGGAAATGTCTCCCCCTATGCGGGCACGGTCGCACAGGGAGGCTCCGCGCCTGCCCCCGATTCATTGAGGGGTTTTGCTATACCTCCCGCGCCGCGTGAAATTTCCACACCCGCGCCGCAGGGAGCGCCCGCCCCCGCGCCGCAAAAGGAACTGGCCGCCGCTGCCGCACAGACGGCGCAAGGAGGAGAGGCGGGTGGCGCGGTTCCCGCAGGCTTTTCCGAAAGGGAGTATACCGGGCCGTACCGTTCCCAATACCGCGCTACGCATGGCCGCCCATTGCCCGCCCCCGGTGTGACGCCGCAGGGTGCGCGCCCAAGAGGGGAAATGCCGGAACAGTACGACGCGGTGCAGTGGGAAGCGCGCGGCATGCCGTCCGAGGGGCACGAGGAGCCGGAAGAGCCTGTGGTTGATATCCCCCAGGTGCCGCCGAGGAAGCAGCCGGAATCGGAGGCACAGATCCCCTTTGGGGAGCCGCACGCGCCGCGCGCAATGCCGTTCGCGCCGTTCGACCCCTATACCCCGCACACGGCCCCCTATATTGAGCCGGGCGCGGAGGCAGCGCATATCCTGAAAACGCCGCCGCCCCCGCCGCCGCAGACGGCATCCCCAACAAAGCCCTATGTGCCGCGTCCGACACCCATCCGCACAGGTACGTCGCTTTCCGAACCGCTGGTACAGACGGCGGGCACAGCGCTGGCGGCGATGCCGCGTACCGAACCCAAGCGCGCTTCGGCACAGGAGCCGGTGATTATCCCATATTCCATGCCGATTCCCCCGCCGGCGCAAAGGGAAGCGCCGAAACAGGGCGTGATCCCATTCACAGACGGTTGGGAGCGCCTCGCGCCGCAGAGGGGATTGAAAGAGGAGGAACGCAGGGGTTCCGCGCTTTCGGAAGACCTGCTGAATCATTTGAATAGACTGATCAACGGTGAAGAAAAGCCGTGAGAAAGGAGACAGAGAAAATGGCGCTGAAAATTACGAAAGAAAATTTTGAAGAACAGGTGATCCGGTCGCCCCAGCCCGTCCTGGTCGATTTCTGGGCCGAGTGGTGCGGGCCGTGCCGGATGCTTGGTCCTGTGATTGAGGAGCTGGCGGAGGAGCGGACAGATGTACGCGTCGGCAAAGTGAACGTGGATGAGGAGCCGGACCTTGCCAGCCGGTTCAGTGTAATGAGTATCCCGACCGTGATCGTGTTCAAAAACGGCGCGGAGGAGCGGCGAAGCGTCGGCCTGGTGCCCAAACAAACCCTGCTGGACCTGCTATAATAAAAAGAACACCCGGAGAAAGCACGCGAAACTTTCTCCGGGTATTTTCATCGTTGAAACCTTGTCCCATTGCCCGCACGCAAAACCAGCGCACAAGGCCGCAAAATGGAACAAGACAGGTTTATCAGGGGCAGACACCTTTCCCAACCCCAAAGATGGTGCGCGGCAATGAAATTGCCGCGCGTGATGGGATTCCAAAGGGGGCTTGCCCCCTTTGGCAGAGTCCAGAGGCAGCGCCTCTGGCAGGTCCGGGCAGCGCCCGGCGGGATTCCAAAGGGCAGCGCCCTTTGGGGCGTCACCCTTTGCGCACGCAGCTTGTCCCTTTTTCGACGAGGTAAGTTGCCTCCAAATCGGCGAGGTGCAGTTTGACGGCGAGGGGATAGGTGTCGAACGCCTCGCTGATGGCCCGGCAGCCGCCGCGTGCGGCGTCATCGAAACCGCCCATGTGCCAGCGGATGGCGACGGCCTCCGCCGGTTTCAGACGCACAAAACGTTCGATCAGATACACGCTTTTCTCCCCGTGCCCATACGGGAACGCATCCTCTACGCTGTAGGAGGGCACCTTTTCCCATTGGCCGGTGGCGTCGTTTTTGACGTTGCGGAAACCGGGCTTGTAATAATTGGCCTTGCACAGGTCATGCAGCAGGGAGACGAGCGTGAAGCTCTCTTTGCTGTCCTCCTCGGTGAAAAAGTGCGACATCAGCACATGGTACACGTTGAGGCTGTGCATCACAAGGCCGCATTCGCACGCGCCGTGGAAACGCGTGGAGGCGGGCGCTGTGAAGAAATCCGTCTTTTCCATCCAGGCCAGCATCTGCGGCACGCCGGGGCGCGTCACGTTTTCCGTCATCAGGCGCTCAAATTCCGCCTGGTACGATTCCCCCTCATGCCTCTGGTTCATCGTTTTCCGTCCCATCTAACCGCAGGTCGTCCATCAGTTCCCGCAGTACGGCCATCTCGTCGCGGGAAAGGCTGATGCCCTTGCCCATCTTGTTTCCGTCCGGCGCCCAGTCGCGGATATCATATTTCGGCTCCCTGTCGTTCCAGCTTACCAGGTTCAACTGCCGCTGCCAGCCGTTGGCGCTTTCCGACAGCACCGCGATACGCTTGGTGATCTCATACTTGAATTCAGGCATAATAACATAACTCCTTCCTCTGTTGGGCTGCCGCCCAAACCTGCCCAGAGGCTCCGCCTCTGGACTCCGCCAAAGGGGCGCAGCCCCTTTGGAAACCCATCTTATTCCATTTTGGCATACGCGCAGGAGAGCGGCCAAGCGGCTTGAATACTCTCTCCACGCTATTTTGTGCGGTATGCGGTCAGATAGGCACTTTGGCGGCTTTCGTCCAGGAACTGCTTCGTTTGTTCGTAAAATTCGGGGTCGTCGAACAGGGCTACAACGTCGGGGGCGTAGCGGTGGCCTTTGCCCTCGCGCAGCTCCTCGATAAGCTGTTCATATGTCTTTGAGGCCGCGTAGCTGCGCCCGACGTTGTCGGTGCCCGCTTCGAGGGAGTCTACTACCGTGATGATGTCTACGATCAACCCGGCGGAGATTGGGCACTCGGCGGCGTCGGCGGGGTAGCCGCCCCGTTCGTCATAGAAGCGGTGATGCAGGCCGGCGGCATAGGCCAGGTCGCGCATGCGCAGGTTTTGCAGCAGCGTGCTGCCGAAATCCGGGTGCAGCTTGATGCACGCGAATTCCTCGTCTAGCAGCCTGCGGCTGTACTGCCCTACATAGCTCAAAAGCATACATTTTCCCATGTCATGGTAAAGCCCCGCAAAATACGCCTGCTCAAACAGCGCGTCCAGCGCCACAGGGTCGGCGGCAGGATGGCGCATACCAAACATGCCGTCTAACTTTTCCGGGTCGGTGCGTGCAAACTGTGCGCAGATGCGGCGCGTCAGCATGGCTACCACCTTTGAGTGGACATAGGTGGGCGGGTGGCAGGCCAGCAGATAGTTTAAGATCTGATAGGAAAAATGCGCGTCCTGCGAAGTGGCATGCTCTGTCGTGGCCTGCAATGTGCTGGTAATGTGCATGGAGTATTCATTCGGCGGCATATGGAACAGGAAATTGATCTGCTTATCGAGAATGCGCTGGATGCGCCAGCCGAGCGAGTTTTGCCGCTCCATCGGCAAAAAGCGCACATAGTGCTTCAAATATTCCGGGCACGTCAGCAGCGCCCAAATGTTGTCGCTGGAATAGTTTCCCAGCTGCGCTTCCTCACAGATGGAAAGCAGCACGCGCAGAAGCTCCTCCAGCCCAATTTCCCCGTTGTGGTAGCGCGCCGCCGAGTATATATACTGCGTGCGGATGCCTGCGGCCTCGGCCTGTTCCGGGTGCTGGTGTACATATTCCGCCGATTCCAGCACCGCCTTTGCCACATCTGGATAAAAGCCCGTGCGCAGGCTGGAGAGGAACTGCGTGCGGTCGTAGTGCATGGCATAGCAGAAATGGTCCCAGGGGATCTGTGGATCCATCTCGCGGTATCGCGGCGATCCAATCACGTCCATAGCGCGGTTGAATACGTCCATATACTCGTGCCAGCCCTCAATCAGCGTGTGGGATTTCTGCCCAGTGCCGCCCTGGATGCTGCGCAGGCCATAGGGGAGGCTGCACAGGCACCGGATGATATACGCGCGCGTTTCGGGGTTTTCGATCTCCTCATACTGTTTCAGGTACGCCGCGCCCGCGCGGAAATAGGAGCCGATCTTATCCACAAACAGGTTGACATCAG
>CANCXY010000253.1 GCA_947381875.1 uncultured Clostridia bacterium
ACTCAACGCTTTCTCGCGCGTTAGTAGCCCAGAAAGTTGTAGTAATGGCAGAATGCTTACACATATTAGTAATAAACAAATGGTATTCAATGCCGTATTACCCCAAACTTCGGAAAGAGGCAAGAGCTGGCCTGCCTTTATATCTTCAATCCGATATAGGAGAGTCAACCAAAAGAAGGATATGCACCATTCTATGTTGTCTTAGCCCGCGTCTATATCATTTTATCTGGAAATTTCTTGGTTATCTAAAAGGCGAACACCGGGATTGAAATATAAGGATCGGCAGGTACAGTATGCAACGATTTGCAATCCGCACAATTTATGGCCTATACAATTATGGCAACCGTCTCCAAAACTACGCCTTACAACAGATAATGTGCAGCGCTTTATCATCGGGAAGCACCCTTATAGAAAACCCGCAAAGCATTTCGCCTGTAAAACGATTGGCCAAGATTTTCTTGAAAAAGAAAAATGGAAAAATCTTTCTGAAAACCTGCAAAGACTTTCAAAAGGAAAAAGCGGACAAAATCCGCAAAAGCAATTTCCGCTCCTTCACAGAGCAGCATATAGCCCCGCGGCATATACCCGATTCACAGTTGACGTCGTTTTCAGAGCATTCTTTAGATTTCCTTATTGCAGGAAGCGATCAAGTCTGGAATCCCTTATTCTGGAGCCGCAAAGACCCAATGCCGGAATTTAACAGATACCTCCTCACCTTCACTCCCCCATCAAAGCGTATCGCCTACGCTGCCAGCTTCGGCATCCCAAAACTCCCGGTGGAATGGGAAGATAAATTCGCCGTAGAACTTGCAAAATTTAAAGCCATTTCCGTCCGCGAGGAATCCGGCGCACAAATTGTAAAAAAGCTCATTGGCAAAGATGTCCCTGTTATACTTGACCCCACGTTACTGCTCACAGCGCAGGAATGGCGCAAGATCGAAACACACACACTGCCAGCCAGTAAAAAGTATATTCTGACATACTTCCTCGGCCCACAGCCGGAAACAGTGCATACGGAAGTGAAGAAAAAAGCGGGGGAATTGGGCGCGGAAATCATTGAAATGATGGACTGGCGCAGTCCCCATTATGTGCTTGGCCCCGACGGCTTCCTCGAAATGCTCGACCACGCGCAGGCCGTATTTACAGACAGCTTCCACGGGACGGTATTTTGTATCCTGTTCCATAAGCCTTTTTATGTGTATCAACGATATGAGAATGATGGAAGCGACGCAAATATGTTCAGTCGTATCGACACGCTCCTCTCCAAGACCGGCCTTACCCAATGCGTGGCGGAGCATCGCCCGCCCACAGAGGAAGAATTCGCGCATGCAGACAAACTGCTTGAAAAAGAACGTGAATACTCCCTGCAATTTTTACGAGACAGTTTGCAGGAATGACAGGTGAAAGATGAGCAAATCCAAAAAGATTGCAACCATTATTTCCTACATACAAATAGCCATGAATTTGCTGTACGGCCTTTTAGCCACGCCGCTGCTGCTGCGCGTATTAGGGCCAAGCGAACACGGCGTATATACATTATGTACCTCCATTGTTTCGTATTTGAACCTGTTCCAATTCGGCTTTGGCACTACGTTTATCCGCTACTACATCAAATACGACACAGAAGGACAGGCACAACAAAAAGAAGAACTTTGCGGGATGTTTTTAGAAATATTCGCGATTATCGCCGTCATTACAGCACTTGTAGGGGCGGTGTTGGTATGCAATATCGAAGCAGTGTTCGGCGGGAAAATATCGCAGGAGGAATATGCGCTTGCACGGGTTTTATTGGCCTTTGTTGTGGCAAATGCGGTGTTGGCGGTTGTAGGTATCCCGTTCAGCGCGCTGGTTACGGCACATGAGGAATTTGTCTTTCAAAAGGGGCTGTCCCTGGCAGAGACAGGATTGAAGTATATCGTACTGTTCCCGCTGCTTTTATTAGGCTATAAATCAGTCGCGCTTGTGGCAATGAGTACGGTTTTCACATGTATCACCTTGTTGTTTAACGTGCTTTTCTGTCTGAAAAAACTGCATGTAACATTTCGTTTTACGCACTTTGATAAATCTCTTTTCAAAGAAATCAGCGGATTTTCTTTTTTTGTATTTTTACAGAGTGTGATGGATATTTTCAACTGGCAAATCGACCGCTTCCTGCTTGCCCGTTTCTGCGGTTCAGAGCAGATCAGCATTTATTCAGTGGGGGCGCAGTTCAATTCCATTTTTATCTCCATCGGCGCGACGATCACGGGTTTTTTTGTGCCGCTCGCAAATCAGATGGTTGCCAAAAAGGAAGGGGATGCCGCCCTTTCCAATTTGATGATCCGCGTAGGACGCATTCAATTTATATTGACAACATTCCTGCTTTCCGCTTTTATTTTCTTCGGCAAGCCATTCCTGCGCATATATGCGGGCAGCGGATATGAAAACGCATATTGGGTAGGGGTTTTATTGATTGCGCCGCTCGTGCTGCCGCTGTCAATGGATTTGTGGTATCATATCGCGCGCGCAAAGGCACTGCATAAAACAAGCACAACGGTTTTTGCCGCTGTCGCATTATTAAACTTATTGGTGAGCATACCGCTGTGCAAACACTATGGGGAAACCGGCGCGGCAGCAGGGACGTGTATCGGAATGTTTGCAGCGAATAATATCTTTCAAATCTGGTATGCCGGGCATGTTGTAAAACTGGATATGAAAAAATGGGCTAAAAACCTGCTCCAAATGATCCCAGCACTAATCGTACCATTTATCGCTGGCACGTTAATCGTGTGCTTTGTTTCCATCCACTCGCTCCTTTCGTTTGTGGTGTGGGCTGTTTTCTACACGGTTTTATCTGCCGCGTCTTATTGGGCCTTAGCATTCAATAAGCAGGAGCGCGATATGGTAAGCAGGCCGATTCTGCGGCTGTTCAATAGGATTTTCCCAAGAAGGAAGTCGTCACAATGATAGATTATGGCAATGTCCCGTATGGCCTTGAAATGATCAACCTCGGCTCGACCTTTTCTAAGTATGGGTTTGATTACAAGTACTTTGGAAAGAAGGGATTCAATTTTGCAGTTGCCCCGCAGCCCTTGAAAATAGATCATGAGGTTCTGGAAAAGTATAAAAGCAATATAAAGAAAAATGCGATTGTTGTCATTGTAGCAATTTGCCCGTTCGTATTCTCTTTGTATGACTATGCAGAGCTAAAGATACCCGTCACGCAGCGCGCCATTCGATTGATTAAGAAAGTAATAAAAAAACTGATTGGATACAAATACATTCAAGACAAACAGGAGCGGAAAAAACTCTTAACTGAGCAAGAGAAAGCTCAAAAAAACGCGGACGACCGTATAAGGGGCTGGATGCGGGAATTTTCCCTGCAAAATGTAACAACGCAGAAGCCAACACCAAAATTACAAAAAACATTTGAGAAAACGCGCGGGGAACTTTCTGCTATACTGGAATTATGTAAAGAACATGAATTTCGGCCAGTAATTGTGAGCATGCCAGCAGCGAAAGAGGAGTATAGTCAGTTTTCACAAGAATTTATTCAGGGCTTTTATAGAGATAACATAAAAAAAGCCAATATAACCAATGCCCCCGTTTTAGAATATTTCTGCGACCCGCGTTTTGGTGACTACAATCTTTATGAAAATTATGCGGATTGTTTGAACGAAATGGGGAGAAAATTGTTTGCAGAGGTGTTTATTCAAGACTTAAAAAAATTAGAGCTTTGGGTAGAAAAGGGAGAATAAGGTAGTATATGAAAGGACTGGAATATAAGCAATTTCAAAACGAAACAAAATGTGTGGGCGTTGCATTTGGCACAAATATAACGCTCCCGCTCCTGTTTGGGAACGGTATCAAATCACTTATCACTACCTCGGCAAAATATGTAAAGGCATGTGTAAAACCGGACAAAGCGAGCGATTGGGGCAAAAGTGCGACAATAAAAGCAACACGCAGCCTGATACCTTGTGTTCAGGAGGCATTCGATGATGGTATCCGCATTTTTGACTGTTCCCGTGCATATGGCGGCAGCGAACAGCGGTTGGCTAAGGCATTGCGTGCAGTGCCAAGGGAGCAGGCTTTTCTTATCACCAAGATCGACGACGCTTCACAGTTCATGGGCAGGGTAGAGGCGTGCTTTGAGGAGAGCCTGCGCCAGTTGAAAACGGATTATGTAGATCTGCTGCTGCTCCACTGGCCGGTTGATTATCCTGACATAGGGAAGGAATGCAAGGATGCCTTTCAGCATACCGTACCGGTATATGCAAGAAGCTGGCATGTTTTAGAACAAATTTATAAAAGTGGAAAAGCAAGGGCAATCGGTGTTGCAAATTTCAGCATAGCGCAGATGGAAAAGCTGAAAACCTATGCTGAAATCATGCCCATGGCAAACGAATTTGAATGCCATCCACTTTGTATCCGTGCAGAACTGAATCAATACTGTCAGGAACATGGTATTCAGATCTTTGCATATGCGGCTTTGTGTGCGATGGATGACCGACTGAAAAATAATGCAATGTCAGAAATTGCGGAAAAGCATAAAAAGAGTATTGCGCAGGTTATATTGAAATGGCATATTCAGCGTGGCAGGATACCGATTTTCGGAACAACAAAGGTGAACAGGATCCGGGAATATTCCGTGTTGGATTTTTCGCTGACAGACGATGAATTGGATAGGATCGACGCGCAAAATATAAATTACCGTGCGTTTCCCGATTCAGAACACTGCGACTTCACGAAAGGGATTTGGTTAGGATGGGAAAGCTACAAAGACTGCTG
>CANCXY010000254.1 GCA_947381875.1 uncultured Clostridia bacterium
CGGCGTATTTTGTCCCCGCGAACGGGAAAGGACGGGCTGTACTATGATCCTTGCCATTGATGTGGGCAATACCAATATCGTATTAGGCGGATATGAGGGGGGCGCGCTGCGCTTCTGTACGCGCCTGGCGACCGAAAAGAACTGGGAGTGCGCGCAGTACGCGCTGGAAATTTCCGGCATCCTGCGCCTGTATGGCACGGAGGCGGGCGATGTCTCCGGGGCCATCTTATCCAGCGTCGTGCCGCAGATCACCGGGACGCTCGCCCAGGCGCTGCGTCTGCTGGCGCGGGTGGAACCGCTGATCCTCTCACAGGCGCTGCCCACAGGCATCACGGTGAATATTTATGAACCCTCGGAACTGGGCGCAGACCTGCTGGCCGGGGCCGTGGCGGCAAAGGAGGCGTATCCGCTGCCCGCTGTCGTCATTGATATGGGTACGGCCACAAAGCTCACCGCCGTGGATACCGGGGGCGTCGTGCAGGGCGTGAGCATCATGCCCGGATTGTTCATCAGCCTGAACGCGCTGGTGAGCGGCGCAAGCCAGTTATTTGGCGTCGCCGCGAACACCCCGGCGCGCGCCATCGGAAAAAACACCGTCGAAAGCATGCAAAGCGGCGTTGTGTTCGGTGCGGCGGGGATGATCGACGGGCTGATTGACCGCTTTGCCGCCGAACTGGGGGAAGTGAAAACGCTGGTGGCGACGGGCGGCGCGGCGGGGCTGGTGGTCCCCTCGTGCAGACATACCATCACTTTGGTCCCCACATTGATCCTGGATGGCCTGTATGCGGTATACCGCCGCGCCGCCGGGGAGGAATGACCGAAAGGAGGGCGTTTATGCCCCAGGAGCCTATTTATGTCACACGCTCCGCCATGCCGGAGTTAGGGGAATATATCGCGGAGATCGAGGATATCTGGCAGTCTCATATGCTCACCAACATGGGGCCGAAACATATCGCACTGGCCGGGGCGCTGAAAGAGTATCTCGGCGTGCCCGCGCTGGAGCTGTTCACAAACGGGCATATGGCGCTGGAACTTTCTTTGCAGGCGCTGGATTTACAGGGCGAGGTGATCACCACCCCGTTCACCTTTGCCTCCACTACACACGCCATCGTGCGCAACGGCTTAGAGCCTGTGTTCTGCGATATCGACCCCGTTACCTTCACGCTTGACCCGGAGAAAATCGAACCGCTGATCACGGACAGGACCGCCGCCATCATGCCGGTGCATGTGTATGGCCATCTGTGCGACGTGGAGGCCATCGGCCGCATTGCCAAAAAGTACGGGCTGAAGGTTATCTATGACGCCGCGCACGCGTTCGGGGAGCGCTATAAGGGGCAGGGTGTGGGCGCGTTCGGCGACGTGTCCTGTTTCAGCTTCCACGCGACGAAGGTGTTCAACACGATCGAGGGCGGCGCGGCGTCCTTTGCGGATGAGGAACTGGGGCATGCGCTCTACCGGCTGAAAAATTTCGGCATCCGGGGGCCGGAGACGGTGGACGGCGTGGGTGCAAACGCGAAAATGAATGAATTCTGCGCGGCAATGGGGCTGTGCAACCTGCGGCGCGTCGCGGGGGATATCGCGGCGCGGAAAGCAGTTGTGGCGCGCTACCGCGAACATCTATCCGGCGTGGACGGACTTCAGCTTGGGTGCGTGCAGGCGGACGTGGAGCCGAATTACGCCTACTTCCCCGTCGTGTTCGACGAAAAGCGCTTTGGGGCCAGCCGCAACGAGGCGGCGGACGCGCTGGCAAAGGAGAATATTTTCCCGCGCAAATATTTCTACCCGCTCACCAGTACTTTTGCGTGTTTCCACGGGCGTTTTGACGCGTCCCTCACACCTATTGCCCTGCATATCAGCAAGCGCGTACTGACGCTGCCGCTCTATCCCGACCTGCCGCTCGCGGACGTCGACCGCATCTGCGCGATCCTCTTAGGCTGCGGCGGGAAAGGGAAGGCGTAAACATGGACATATCCACATTGATCGAAACACTGGCGCGCACACACCATCTTTCCTTAGAAGGGTATGAGACTTTGGTGGCGGCGTACAGCCCGGAAAACGCCGCGCTGTCAGCCGCCCGCGCCGACGCCGTGCGGCGGGAAATCTACGGGACGGATGTCTATATCCGTGGGCTTATCGAAATCAGCAGCATTTGTAAAAACGACTGTCTGTACTGCGGCCTGCGGCGCTCCAACGCGCACTGTGAGCGCTACCGGCTGACGCAGGAGGAAATCTGCGCCTGCGCCGACGAGGGGTATACATTAGGTTTCCGCACGTTTGTTTTGCAGGGCGGCGAGGATCCTTTTTTCACAGACGGCATACTCTGCGCCATTGTCCGGGAACTCAAGCGCCGCCACCCGGACTGCGCGGTGACACTCTCCATGGGCGAGCGCAGCCGCGAGAGCTACGCGCTTCTGCGGGAGGCAGGCGCGGACCGTTATCTGCTGCGGCACGAGACGGCGGACGCGGAACACTATGCCAAACTGCACCCGCCGGAAATGTCGTTCGCGCGCCGGATACAATGCCTGCGCGACCTGCGCGATCTGGGCTATCAGACCGGCTGCGGCTTCATGGTCGGCAGCCCATACCAGACAAGCCGGACACTGGCCCAGGACCTCGCGCTGATTGAAACGTTCCACCCCGACATGTGCGGTATCGGCCCATTCCTCCCCCAGAAGGACACTCCCTTCGGCACCTGCCCTGCGGGCAGCGCCGCGCTGACATGCTATCTGCTCTCCATCATCCGCCTGATCCATCCCCCCGTACTCCTGCCCGCCACCACGGCGCTGGGCACGGCGGACCCCACCGGGCGGGAAAAGGGCATCCAGTCGGGCGCAAACGTAGTGATGCCCAACCTCTCCCCCGTACAGGTGCGCAAAAAATACGCCCTCTACGACGGCAAGCTCTCCACCGGCGCGGAATCCGCCCAATGCCTTTCCCGCCTGAGGCAGCGCATGCAGTCTATCGGGTATCAGGTCGTGACGGATCGCGGCGACATCCGGCTATAGTTGGGCTGGCACCCAAACCTGCCCAGAGGCTCTGCCTCTGGACTCCGCCAAAGGGGGCAAGCCCCCTTTGGAAACCCATCACGCGCGGCAATTTCATTGCCGCGCACCCCTTTTGAGGGATGAGTGAGCGCGGCGCATCGAAGCCGCGGGATATCTGCGTGTATTTGTCGATCTGAAAGCGAGAATACACAAAAACACCTGACAATGAAAGAAAGGAAGCGACGGCAAAATGGCGTCTTATGACCCAAAATCCATGCAGGCGGATGTATTTATCAGTGACGAGGAGATCAACGAGACACTGGCCTGGGCGGAGGAGAACAAAAACAACAGCGCGCTGATCGACCAGATTTTAGAAAAGGCGCGGCCCCGGAAAACGGAATCGGGCTGCGTGTGCGCCGGTCTGACACATCGGGAGGCTTCGCTGCTGCTGGCGTGCGACGACCCGGAAAAGGTCGAGAAGATGTATGAGATTGCCGAGGAGATCAAGCTGGCGTTTTACGGCAACCGCATTGTAATCTTTGCGCCCCTGTATCTTTCCAATTACTGTGTGAACGGCTGTGTGTACTGCCCGTACCACCTCAAAAACAAGCATATCCCCCGTAAAAAGCTCACGCAGGAGGAAGTGCGCGCCGAGGTGATCGCGCTGGAGGATATGGGACATAAGCGCCTTGCCATCGAGGCGGGCGAGGACCCTGTCAACAATCCCATTGAGTATATATTGGAGTGCATCCGCACGATTTACAGCATCCACCACAAAAACGGCGATATCAGGCGTGTCAATGTGAATATCGCCGCCACTACCGTGGAGGAATACCGCATGCTCAAGGAAGCGGGCATCGGCACCTATATCCTCTTTCAGGAGACGTACCATAAAGAAAGCTATCTGGCCCTGCACCCCACAGGCCCAAAACACGACTACGCCTGGCACACCGAGGCTATGGACCGCGCAATGGAAGGCGGTATCGACGATGTGGGTTTGGGCGTGCTGTTCGGGCTGGAACGCTATAAGTATGAGTTCTGCGGCCTGCTGATGCACGCAGAGCATTTGGAAGCCGTGCATGGCGTGGGGCCGCACACCATCAGCGTACCCCGTGTGAAGCGCGCGGACGATATCGACCCCAGCGAATTTTCCGGCGGCATCGACGACGAGACATTCGCCAAACTGACCGCGTGTATCCGCCTGGCCGTGCCGTATACCGGCATCATCATTTCCACGCGCGAGAGCGAGGCCGTGCGCGCCAAGCTGCTGCGTTTGGGCGTATCACAGGTGAGCGGCGGGTCGCGTACCTCCGTGGGGGGCTATACGGAAGCCGAGCGTCCGCACGATACCGAACAGTTTGAGGTGAGCGACCAGCGCACACTGGACGAAGTGGTGCGCTGGCTGATGGCGCAGGGCCATATCCCCTCCTTCTGCACCGCCTGTTACCGCGCCGGACGCACGGGCGACCGCTTTATGAGCCTGTGCAAGACCGGGCAGATCCTCAACTGCTGCCACCCCAACGCCCTGATGACGCTGGCCGAGTTCTTAGAGGATTACGCCTCCCCGGAAACAAAAGCGCAGGGCTGGGCGTTAATCGAACGCGAGTTAGCGCGCATCCCGCGGGAGAAAACGCGCGAAATCGCGGCGGCGAACCTGCGCGCTATCCGAGAAGAAGGAAAGCGCGATTTCCGCTTTTAACAGTTTGCGCCCACACATCCCAAAAATAAGGTGCGCGGCAATGAAATTGCCGCGCGTGATGGGTTTCCAAAGGGGGCTTG
>CANCXY010000255.1 GCA_947381875.1 uncultured Clostridia bacterium
TCCGTGCGTGACTGGAGTTCAGACGTGTGCTCTTCCGATCTTGACCTGTTTCAGCCTTGCGCAAACGAGCGACAGCGAGACGCTTGCTTTATCGGCGGTGTTTGCAGCGGCGGTAATAGCCGCTGCATTGGCGGCGGCGCACCTCGTTTTCAGAAAAGCCGATATATCGTGAAAGCGCTTGAATGTACACATCCCCGCCCTTCGGGCGGGGATGTGTACAAAAATTTTGGACATTTTTCAAAAGAAGGAGATGGCGCGGCGGTGGAATATGTGATCATTTTAATACTTTTCGCCGCCGTCATATTCTGGGCGGGAAAATATCTTGTTCTGAAAAAACAGCTAAAGGCGATTGCCGCACAGCTAAAGGATGAACAAAATCAGCTTGTGACGGTTGCGTTTATAGACAGCGATATGGAAGCGGTCGTATTGGAAATCAACGGGCTGCTGGAGAGGATACGCCAGACGATCATCAAAAGCAGGGTGTCTTCTGCCGCGTTAAAATCTTCCATAGCGGACATATCCCACGATATGAAGACGCCGCTGACATCTGTCATTGGGTATTTGCAGTTGGCGGAAAAGGAATGTAATGATAAAAAAACACAAGAGCGTATAAAGATATGTTTGGAGCGGGCGCATTATTGCAATTCCTTGATCAATGATTTTTTCGAGCTGTCTGTACTGGAATCGCAGGGCTGCATACCCGTGTTGGAAAATGTGGATGTAGCGGGGATGCTTTGTGAACAGATACTTGCAAATCATCCCGCCTTTGAGGGGAAAGGCATAACGCCGCATTTTGAGGATTCAGAAAAACCGGTGATCGTTTCCGCAGACCCTGCCCTGCTGAACAGGGTAATTCAAAATCTGATTTCAAACGGTGTGAAATATACAACTGGGGATATATTCTTCCGTGTTTTTCAGGAAAATGGGCAAATACACATAAACGTGTCGAACCCTGTAAACGCGCAAATTGATACAGCCCGTATATTCGACCGGTTTTATACGCAGGATAAATCCAGAAGCAAAGGAAGCGGGATTGGGCTTTATCTATGCAAGCAGTTTATAGAAGCGATGGGTGGAAGTATCCACGCGGAAATGGACGTGGATTCCCTGTCCATAAAAGTAACACTGAATCTTGTATAATTTCTGTATTTCCCCGCCCTTCGGCTGGACAAATATGAGCATAAAAAATCGGGCAAACAATTTCCAAAAAGTGTAACCTATACATGCAGGGGGGCGGCGGCATGGAATGGAGCGAAAGCATCTGTAAAGCTATCGACTATATCGAAAGCCACATCACAGAAGAACTGACGATTGCGGATATTGCGAAACAGGCAGTCATTTCACCCTATTATTTCCAAAAAGGTTTTTCGATGCTTTGTGGTTTTACGGTGGGCGAATATATCAAAAAGCGCAGGCTGACGCTTGCGGGAAGCGAGCTTGTTTCCACCGACAGGAAAATCATTGATATTGCGCTTTCGTATGGTTATGATTCCCCAGACAGCTTTACCAAAGCATTCTACCGTTTTCATAGCGCTACCCCGACTGCTGTACGCAAAGGGGAAGCAATGGTAAAGTCATTTGCTCCTCTGAAAATCAAGCTGATTTTAACAGGAGGTTACACGATGGATTACAAAATTATGAAAAAAGCCCCATTTACTGTAATAGGGGTATCGGCAATATTCAAATATGAAACCGCCGGTCAGGAAATCCCCAAATTCTGGGAGGAATTTAACCAGTCAGGAAAAAACACACAGATCAACAGCATGTATGGGATCTCTATCGACAAAGATATGGGCGGGAATGAATTTGAATATTGGATCGCCGATCATTATGATCCGAACAGGGAGGTCCCTGCGGGTTTTGTTACGCATTGTATACCCGAATATACCTGGGCCGTCTTTTCCTGCAAAGGCGCGCTTGCCGGTACAGGTGCTTTGCAGGATATCCACCAAAAGATTTTTACAGAATGGCTGCCCCAAAACAGGGATTATGAGATTGCCGCCGGATACCACGTCGAAATGTACAGCGACCCCGCCGACTATGCAAAAGGCACGCAAGACGAAAACTATTACAGTGAAATATGGATCCCCGTCCGAAAAAAGTAAAGCCGCGCAGGCGCTATGGCAGCGCCCGCCGTTGACAGACCCCTCCCGCCCACAGGGCGGGAGTTTTTTTCTCCCTTTTTAGGTTGGGCCGCACGGGAACGGCCATGTTTTCCTGCCCATCTTTGTATATTCCCCCTCCCATAGGGCGGGGGAATATACGGAATTTACCGCTGTATTGGGGGCATCCTCTAAAATTTGGTAGGGTATTTGCGCGTTTCCGCTTGAAAAAGACACAAGATTTTTGTATACTATGCAGGTGGAGCGTCCGCGGGCGTCGTTTTGCGGCTGGTGCGGACGGACGCGCATGCCGGGCCGGTTGCCGGCTCTGGCCGAATGCGCCGCTCCGGGCGGCGCTTACATGGAAAAGGAGAAATGCGATGAAAAAGATTTTTGCACTTGCCCTGTGCGCGCTGCTCATGCTGGCCCTGTTCGCGGGCTGCGGGGGCGGTTCACGCAAGGGCGCGGAGCTGGCCCTTATCACCGATACCGGCGCTGTGGATGACAAATCCTTCAATCAGGGCGCGTGGGAAGGGCTGGTGAAATATGCCGAGGAAAAAGGGATCTCCCACCAGTACTATCAGCCCGCCGAACAGGACGACGCCTCCTACCTGGAGGCCATCGACGCGGCGGTGCAGAACGGCGCAAAGCTCATTGTGGCGCCGGGCGCGATGTTTGAGGAGACCGTTTGGCAGGCACAGGACCTGTACCCCGACACGACGTTCGTCCTCATTGACGGCACCCCGCATGACGGGTCCGACAACTACAGAACCAACAGCAACACCGTGGCGATTACCTATGCGGAGGAGCAGGTTGGGTTCCTGGCGGGCTACGCGGCTGTGCGGGAGGGCATGACCAAGTTAGGCTATATGGGAGGCATAGAGATCTCCCCTGTTGTCAAGTACGGCTATGGCTTTGTGCAGGGCGCGGAATACGCCGCGCAGGAATTGGGGATGGCGGACGGCAGCATTGAGCTGATGTATACCTATACCGGCGAGTTTGCCGCCTCGACCGAGGTAGAGGAGCAGGCCGCCGCATGGTACGGCAACGGCACCGAGATTATTTTTGCGGCGGGCGGCGCGCTGGGCGGCTCTGTGATGACCGCAGCCGAGGCGGCAGGCTCGAAGGTAATCGGCGTAGACGTAGATCAATCCGGCCAGTCGGACGCCGTGATTACCTCCGCGACAAAGGGCCTGGGCGTCGCTGTATATGACATGATCAAGGCGTTTTATGACGGCAGTTTCCCCGGCGGCGAGAACCTTGTATTCAACGCGGCCAATAACGGTATTTCACTTGCAATGGACACCGCGAAGTTTTCCACTTTCACCAAAGCCGATTACGACGCGCTGTTTGCGGCGATGCAGAACAACACGAACAACATCGCCTCCAATATCCTCACAAACGAGGATGCCGAGGGCAATCCGATTGCCCTTGCCGACCTGCCTGTTAAGGCAGTTATTGTAACGCAGATCAAAAAAAGCCGGTAATCTGCAAAGGGACGCCGCGGGCGTCCCTTTGCGCGTTCCTCCGGGTTTGTTGTCTCTACAAACGATAAAGGAGATATACTTTATGACAAAATCTGAACTTTTTTCGCACGTCGACCACACACTGCTAAAACCCGACGCAGCATGGGAAGATATCCGCCGCCTGTGCGACGAGGCTGTGGAAAACGGCACCGCGTCCGTTTGCATCAATCCGTGCTGGGTAAAGCGGGCGGCGGAATATCTGGGCGGGCGTGTGCCGGTGTGTACCGTGATCGGTTTTCCATTGGGCGCGGCGTCGACGGCGGCCAAGGTGGCGGAGGCGGAAATCGCGCTGGCGGATGGCTGTGCGGAGTTTGATATGGTAATCAATATCGGGCGGCTGAAAATGGGCGACACGGCCTTTGTAGAGGATGAAATACGCGCTGTTAAACGCGCTGTGGACGACAAGGTTTTGAAGGTCATCATAGAAGCCTGTTTGCTGACAGACGCGGAAAAGGAAACGATGTGCGATATCGTATGCCGCGCGGGGGCGGATTTCATCAAGACCTCCACCGGCTTTTCCAGCGGCGGCGCTACCTTTGCCGATGTCGAACTCCTCGCGCGCCGCTGTGCCGGGCGCTGCCGGGTCAAAGCGGCGGGGGGCATCCGCAGCGCGGCGGATATGGAAAAATTCCTTGCGCTGGGCGCGTCCCGTCTGGGCACTTCCAGCGCTGTAAAAATCCTGAAATAAGGCTGCTAAAAACGAAACGCCCAGGGAGGTTCCCGCCAGACAATCACCAGAAAATATAATGCGGCGGCAGCACAAAACCCGGCGAAAAGCAACGGGATAATGGCAAAGATTTTTATACGGGGCTTTTTCCAGATTTCCCACGCGGTTTTTAATAAACTGACCGCTGCGGCCCCTGCCCCCAATATCATGACAAACAGGAAAAAATAACCCAATCCCACGGCTCCACCTGCTTTTTCCAGCGCTGTTTACAAAAGATATTTTAGAAGATGTTCTTCAAAGACCCTTACCGCATGTTTCACAAAGTCTTTGCGTTTCTGGTTTTCGACGAGATCAACAGCGCATGGATTCATATGCTTAAAATCCGGCACATCCTCATAATAGGCGTCCTGGTGTTTCCCATTGGGATAGCACCAGGCAAGCCACCAACTGGAC
>CANCXY010000256.1 GCA_947381875.1 uncultured Clostridia bacterium
AGTGCCATACTTGGGCATGAGGTAATCGGTAACAATGATCGGGAAGCCCATCATCATCAGCGCGCCAAAAACCATGTTGAACATGGAGAATACCGGGCGCTGCTCAGGGTCGTTCGTCAAGCAGGTCTGCGCCGACTTGGTAACACAGCACTGGCAGGTATAGCCGATGATGTACAGCATGTACAGGATGATATAGGCCGAGAAACGGATCGCGGACGATTCCGGCATAACCGGGATCAGCCAGTAAATCAAGCCGGAGAACACGGCCAGGATCACATTGCCCAACACAATAAACGGGCGGTTCTTGCCGAATTTGCCGTTGGTCTTGTCTACAATCATTCCAATGAAGGGGTCGGTCACGCCATCCCACATACGCATGATGGTCGTGATGGAACCAGCCAGCACCACGCCTACGCCGACAAAGCCTGTCAGGAAGTAGGTAACATACATGAACGCCATCATGTACAGGTTTGTGGAGAGGTTGTTCATGGAATAGAACGCGATTTCCCAGGTTTTAGCGCGATGGATACCAGATTTTGGGTCTTCCAATGGTTTTCTTGCCATAGTTCTGTTCACCTTTCCTTTAATTTCTCATGCCGCATGGATAACGTATACATTGTACCAGTTTGAGCGTGGGGCCGCATATGTGATTGTTGCGGGTTATATTGTAATTATTGGTCGTTTTGAACAAAAAAAAAACAAACAAATGGATTTTTTGTTTATTTTAACAAATAAAACAAAAAAAGACAGGGCGTACCAAACGGACGCCCTGTCAAGCGTAAAATCCGTATTCAAACAGAAGGGAACATCAAGCGCCGATACCGAAATACCGCGCGGCGTTGTTATAGCTGATATCGCGCACAAGGCCGCCCAGCGCCGCCATATCGTCCGCCGGGTATTCGCCGTTCTCTACCCATGTACCCACCAGGTCGCACAGGATACGGCGGAAATACTCATGGCGCGTATAGCTCAGGAAACTGCGGCTGTCTGTGAGCATGCCGACAAAATTGCCCAACAGGCTCAGGTTCGCCAGGCTCTTCATCTGCTCCTGCATGCCTGTCTTGGTATCGTTGAACCACCAGGCACTGCCGTGCTGGATCTTGCCCGGCACCTCACTGCCCTGGAACGCGCCGATGATGGTATCCAAAAGCTGGTTATCGGCGGGGTTCAGGCTGTAGAGGATGGTGCGGGGCAGCTCTCCCGTGGCTTCCAGCGCGTTCAGCAGGCCCGCGACAGACGCGCCGCAGTTCACTGTATTGATCACGTCATAGCCCGTATCGGGGCCGAGCGTTTCAAACATACGCGTATTGGGGTTGCGCAGGCAGTTGTAGTGTACCTGCATCACCCAGCCGCGTTTCGCGTAAGCGCGCCCGCAGAACAGGACAAGCTCCGTCTTAAAGATTTCCGCTTCCTCCACCGTGACGGCCTCTCCGCCCATCGCCTTGGCAAACACGGCCTCAATGGCGGCGCTGTCTGCCGGGCGGTACGCGACGTAATCCAGCCCGTGGTCGGAGGCGCGGCAGCCCGCGGCGGCAAAGTGGTCGATGCGCGCTTCGAGCGCCTTTTTCAGCGTCTCCACGCTGTCGATGGCAAAGCCGCATACATCCGCCAGCGTGCCTATATATTCCTTCCAACCCGCTTTGTCGATATTCACAGCCTTATCGGGGCGGAACGAGGGGGCGACGATGGTTTTCAGCGTGTCGTCCTCTTTCAGCTTCTGGTGCCATTCCAGCGAATCGACAGGGTCGTCCGTGGTGCCGATAAAGGCAACGTTGCTCTGCGCAATCAGCCCGCGCACGCCCATTTCCGGCTGCGCCAGCTTTTCCTTTGCCAGCTTCCAAACTGTCTCGGCGGTATCGCCGTTCAGCACGCCCTCATAGCCGAAATACTTTTTCAGCTCTAAATGGCACCAATGGTACATGGGGTTCCCGATCGCGCGGGGCAGGGCCTCGGCGAACTTCTGGAACTTCTCGCGGTCGGAGGCGTCGCCCGTAATATATTTTTCCTCCACGCCGTTGGAGCGCATCACGCGCCATTTGTAATGATCGCCGCCCAGCCATACCTGTGTGATATTCTCAAAATGGCGGTCCTCATAAATCTCCTTCGGGCTGACATGGCAGTGGTAGTCGATAATGGGCATCGCGGCGGCGTAGTCGTGGAACAGCGTGCGCGCAGTGGGGGTGGAGAGCAGAAAATCCTTATCCATAAAGGGTTTCATTGGAATCGACCTCCTTCTTTGGGGGAATGTCCAAGCCGCAGAGATATTTTCCGTGTCTTTCCCCGCCCTGCGGGCGGGAAAAGACACAAAGGTTCTGTTTTGGCCTTCCCCTTCTTTTGTGCCCTCAAATGCAATTTGAGGGCGATTAAAAGTTTCGTCCACCTTTTTAAAGGTGGCAGGAGTCCAGAGGGCAGCGCCCTCTGGCGGGTCCGGGCAGCGCCCGGCGGGGTCAAGGGGCGGAGCCCCTCAGAACCAGTCGCCGAAGCCCAGTTTCACGAGGTTGTCGCGGCTGATCTTCAGGCTCTCGAACGGGTCGCGGCCATAGCAGTCGTCCTGCTCTACCAGGAAGTATTCCGCGCCGCCCGCAAGGCCGGCTTCGATGCACGCTTTCACCGGCAGCGTACCCTCGCCCACCTCGGCGAACTGTACCGGCTCGGAGAAGAACGCCGAACCAAACGCTTTCATATCAAAGCCTTTGGACATATCGGGCATCTTCACTTCGGCGATGCGGTAGTCTTTCAGGTGCAGGAGACGGATGGAACCAGCGTATTTCTTGATGAACTCCACGGGGTTTTCGCCGCCGCGGTGGATCCAGTGGATATCCAGCTCAAAGCCCAAGTGCGGCGCGTTAGCGCGGATGATGTCCAGCAGGTATTCCCCGTTGTACTTCACAAATTCCACATGGTGGTTGTGATAATAGAGGTCGATGCCCTGCTCTTTCAACTTGAGGGCGATCTCCTCGGCCTGGCGCGCGAAGCCCACGGCCTTTTCATAGCTGCCGATGCAGTTCATAGGCAGCATACCGATGCGCAGCATATCGCAGTCCAGCGCTTTGCAATCGGCGACGATCTTCTTGAAATCCTCGTCGTTGCTCAGGTGTTCGCCGGGCATGCCGGGAGCCATCGGCGCGACGGAGGCGGTGCAGGAGGACACGTTCATGCCCAGCTCGTCAATAGACTTGCGGAAGCCCGCGACGTTCTCCGGCGTCATGGGCACCTGGGAAATCTCGATGCAGTGGTAGCCGATATCCGTCAGGCGCTTCATAGACTCGAACGCGTCAAATTTGGGCATTTTCGCGGGGGCGATCGTGCTCATCTGCACGCCGATCAAACCTTTGTTCATGGGGATCCCCTTCCTTTCCTGTTGTAAATTTGTTATCCGTCACACACAGCGATTTTTATGTATATCCCGCCCGCCGGGCGGGATATATGCGGATTGTTGTCCGTCACGCACGGGCGGAAAAACGAAACGTTTTTGTGTATCTCACACCTGTGCCGCTTCGCCGGTGCGTCCCGCCGTGTGGATGGCGTCGATCAGTCGGATGCTCATTTCGGCATCCCGCACATGGATATAATCGTCTGTGTTCTCCTCTAAGGCACGGTAAAACTGGGCCACTAACTTTTTGTGACTCGCTCCGTAATAGAACTTCGTGCCCGGCATGCGTGCGTCCTCGCAGATGCGCTCGCGCGTGCCGTCCGCCTCTACGCGGTAAAGGATATTGTTATCAATGACAAATTCCGCCTTTTCAAGCTGTACGCTAATCTGCACGCTCTCATTTTTATAGTTGGCGTTCGTCGCCATAAACAGGCCATGCCCGCCGCCCGCATAAGAGAGGCGCGCGGTAACGGTGTCCTCTACCTCAATGCCGTAGTCCAAAAGCTGCGTAACGGAAGCGCGCAGGCTCTCAATGGGTCCGCCGAGGTAATACAGCAAATCCAGCGTATGCACCGACTGGTTGATCATGCAGCCGCCGCCCGCCGTCTGCCACCGGCCGCGCCAGGGCTTTACATCGTAATATTCCTTCGTGCGCGCCCAAGGTACGATGCCCTTGGTGCCCACTACTTTGCCGTACTCGCCGCTGTCGATGGCCGCTTTCAATGCCTCCACCGATTCATTCAGGCGGTTTTGCAGGCAGATGCACATTTTCACGTCGGGGTGCGCGGCCTCAAGCTCGGTAAACTTCGCCGCTTCGGGCGCGTTCATCGCCACGGGCTTTTCACACAGCACCGCTATCCCCCGTTCTGCGAAATAGCGTGAAACGGGATAGTGCAGATAGTGCGGCAGGCAGATATGTACGCAATCCGGCTGGGCGGTGCGTGCCAACTCGCGGTAATCCGTGAAGAACGGCACATTTTCCGGCGCGCGTTCCTTCGCGGCGGGGTCCTCGTCGCACACGGCGACAAGCTCGATCTTAGGGTTCTGTGCAATCGCGGCCAAGTGGATCTGTGAAATATCCCCCAGGCCGATCACCGCTGCTCGTTTCATAGGAAATCCCTGCTTTCTTCTTTACCCCCGCCCCATTCCGAACGCTGCGCGGAATGTCCAGGTATTTCCCCACCCTTCGGGCGGGAAAATACCCAAAACACTTTGCACGCCCGGAATGGAGCCACAGAGGTCAAATTTCTGGAACAAGATGGGATTCCAAAGGGGCTGCGCCCCTTTGGCGGAGTCCAGAGGCGG
>CANCXY010000257.1 GCA_947381875.1 uncultured Clostridia bacterium
CCAAAAAGAACTGTCAGAAACAGGAGATAATCGGTATGATAACACTTGACTGCAAATATAACGCGGTAAAAGTTTTCACAGAGGAACTGGAACCATCCGCTGAAAGCCAGATCCGTGCCATGTGCCAGCAGCCCTTTATGGAGGGCAGCAAAATCCGGATCATGCCGGATGTCCACGCAGGCAAGGGCTGCACAATCGGCACCACCATGACGATCAAAGATTATGTGGTGCCAAACATGGTCGGCGTCGATATCGGCTGCGGCATGCTGACCATCAAGCTGAAAGAAAAGCGCCTGGACCTTCCCGCGCTGGACAGCTTTATCCGCCAGAATATCCCGCATGGGCGGGACGTGCGGGAGCGCGCCCACAGGAGCCACGGCAGGATCCAGTTTGAGGACCTGCGGTGCTACAAAAAGTTCGATACAAAACGGGGCAAGGAGAGCTTGGGCACCCTGGGCGGCGGGAATCATTTTATTGAAGTGGATAAGGACGACGCGGGCGATCTCTATCTGGTGATCCATACTGGCAGCCGGAACCCCGGCCTCCGGCTTGCGGAGTTCTATCAAAAGAAAGCCTATGCGGCGGCGGGCGGCAGGAAGCAGACAGTGATCCCCTACGAGCTGGCCCCGCTCACCGGCCAGGACATGGAAGATTACCTCGCGGATATGGCTTTCATGCAGCGGTTCGCCGATTTGAACCGCCAGATCATCAAAGAAGTGATCCTGGATGGGATGAAGCTGCACGAAACGGAGTCCTTCACCACAGTCCACAACTATATTGATACAGAGGCGATGATCCTCCGCAAAGGCGCGGTTTCGGCCAAAGCGGGCGAAACGCTGCTGATCCCCATCAACATGCGCGACGGAAGCCTGATCTGCACCGGCCTTGGGAACGAGGACTGGAACTTCTCCGCCCCGCACGGCGCGGGACGGCTTTTCAGCAGGAAAGACGCCGAAAACCATTTTACGCTTTCGCAGTTCAAGAAGGAGATGGAGGGGATCTACACGACATCAGTCGCGCAGGATACATTGGATGAATCCCCCATGGCGTATAAGCCTATGGACAGCATCCTGCGCAATATCGAGGGGACGGCCAAGGTGGAAAAGATCATCCGCCCTGTTTATAACTTTAAGGCAAGCGAACATCCGAGGGTAAGGCAGGGGAAACGATGATGCTGGGGGCAGGCGGGGATACGCAAAACGCGTGAACCGCTGTCCGGCGGAAAAAAGCCTGTCAAAACCAAAACACGGCTGTGTGGAAATATCCACACAGCCGTGTTTTTATGCTGGCCCGAAAATCTCACGGACAGCGCGCCTGCGCCTATCCGTCAAAACTTGGGTTGAACGCATAGAAGTTCCGGCAGTCCAGCGTAGATTTCACGATCTCCAGCGCTTCGCCGAACCGCTGGAAGTGTACGATCTCCCTTTCCCGCAAGAAGCGGATCGGTTCGATTACATCGGGGTCGTCGACCAGGCGCAGGATGTTGTCATAGGTGGTGCGCGCCTTCTGCTCTGCTGCCATATCCTCATGCAAATCCGTGATTGCGTCGCCTTTGCAGGCAAAGCTCATCGAGGTGAACGGCGTCCCGCTTGCGGCCTGCGGCCACACACCGGTGGTGTGGTCGACAAAGTAGGCGTCGAAGCCCTGTTCCTTGAGCTGTTCCGGGGTCAGGCCGCGCGTAAGCTGATGGACAATCGCGCCGACCATTTCCAAATGCGCGAGTTCCTCGGTACCGATATCCGTCAGCACCCCCGCGACGCTGCGCCACGGCATGGAAAACCGCTGGGAGAGGTAGCGCATACTCGCGCCAAGCTCGCCGTCCGGCCCGCCGTACTGCGAAATGATCACCTTTGCCGCCGCCGCGTTGGGCGTTTTGATGCGCACAGGGAATTGAAGACGTTTCTCATAACTCCACATCGTTCGACCCCTCCCATTCCCACGGCCACGGCGTGCGCAGCCAGTTCCAGGTGCGCGTACCGCCGGCCTGGTAGAAATTCACCGGCCCTACCAGCCGTTCATATTGTTTCACCGCCGCGTCGCGCCGCATACGCACCTCATCGGAAGCCGCCAGAGCGGCCTTATCCTCCGGGTGGGTATCCAAGAACAGACGCAAATCATCCATCGCAAAGCTCAACTGGCCCAGCTCGCGCGCCGCTTTGGCCGCGCAGCTCGCGCCAGACGTATTCTCACACAACATGCCGCACCTCCGTCGGACAGAACGGCAGGTCCAGCGCCGCAAACAGCGTCCCGCGCCCCCATGCCTCCGGCACAGGATATAGCTGCTCGAAACGCTGCATCGGCACCGTGGCGATCGCCAATTGGCACCGGCACCGTGTGCCCCGTTCCATTTCGTTTTCTTGCATATGTAATTAGCTCCTTTCACAGGCGGGCGACTCTCCCGCCTTGCCCCATACTATGCGCCCGCCTGCCTTTCCGACACCGTTTGGCCGCCGCGCGGCGGTTGCTCGCGTGGACGCGCCCGCGGGCGCAATGAAAAGGGCAGATGGAAACTTTATATGGTAACAGTAAAAAACAGCCGCTCTCCACACCTGTGGAAGCGGCCATTTCGTTTTTCATTCAGGGGATGTTCCCATCGCGGATCTATTGCCGTGTATTTCCCCGTTCTCCGGGCGGGGAAACACACAAAAACACCCCGCATTGGACACTCCCTTCATTTATTCACGCCGCGTCACGCGGCCCCTTCTGTCATTTTCTCCAGCGCTGCCAGCGACGCGGTATAATATGCCGCCTGCTTCTCCTTGCCCTCTAAATGGGTATTGTAGAACACGCGCGGCAAAATGCGGAAATCCTCTAAAAACAGTTGGTAAGAATAGTTCGGCCCGCCCAGGGAATCGGTGGATTCGCCCAGTTCCAGCGCCGTCAGCTTCGGGCAGTCGCCCCAGCGCACGCCGTAGTTTACGTTGTCGGCGGGGTCGTACTCCACTTTAATGAGGTCGTCGCCCTCCTCCGGCACGGCAAGCGTATCGTCGGGTTCGTCGTCGCTGAAAAGGCCGTACTGCGCGTCTAACAGGGCCGGTTCATCCACAATAAACAGCATGCTCTGTCCCGCGTCCACGTCGCCGACAAATTTTGTCTGGTTCGCCATCAGCACATTGGGGTCGGTGATGCCTCCCAATTCGCCCATTGAATAAATATTAACATTCACCACAACTTCCCCATCCCCGTTGCGGTCGTCGAAAAACGGCTTGAGCTGCTCGCTGAGGACGATATCTGTATCGGGCGGGTAGCCAATGGTGGTGATCAGCCCGATCTCGTAGTCCGGGCGCACCTGTGTGACGACATCATAGATCATCGTCCCTAAGATGAGCGCGATCACGCCGCCAATGACAAAATGCCACTTGTAATAAAACCAGAAATTCGCCCGCTTCTCCTTGGGCGTAAGCGGCGGGGGCGGCGGTGGGGGCACCACGTCCTCCGGTTTGATCAGTACCTGGTAACGCGCACTGGCCATATTCCTTTTCAGCTCCTTCAGAATTATTTTTTATGTGTATCCCCGCCCTCCGGGCGGGGATACACGAATTTTTCCTGTGCTTCCCTGCTCTTCCGAGAGAGGATACACGAATTTTTTCCTGTGCTTCCCTGCTCTCCGAGAGAGGATACACGAATTTTTCCTGTGCTTCCCTGCTCTCCGAGAGAGGATACACGAATTTTTCTCTGTGCTTCCCTGCCCTCTGGGCGGGGATATACGCATTCGGGCGGAGAAACACATATTTTTCCTAAAACTTTTACGCCGCGGCGGTCTCTTTTATCTGAGGGGCGGGCGCGCCGTCCTTTGCCTGGGCGATGCGCTGGCGCACTTCTTCCGGCAGCGCTTTTTGCGAGGCGCGATCCAAGCCGGCTGTCTCGATGGGGGGCAGGAACGTCACGCGGACGGTGCCGGGCTTCATGAGGTTATGGTTCGCCTCCATGATGCGGTAGCTGCCGTCAATGACGACGGGCACCACGGGCGCGCCCGCTTTGAAGGCCATGCGGAACGCGCCGCCCTTAAATTCGCCCAGATCGCCGCCCCGGCTGCGCGTGCCCTCCGGGAACACGATCACGCTCTCGCCGCCCTCCAACAGGTTCTGCGCCTGACGCAGCGCGCCAATGGCCTGGCGGGCGTCCTCACGGTCGAGGAACACGCAGTCGAACAGGCGCATCCAGGAGCGCACAAGGGGGATCTTATCGGCCTCCATCTTCGCGACAAACGGGTGCGGGCGGTCCAGCACGGTGAGCATGATGGGGATATCATAATCCCCCTGATGGTTGGGCGTAAACACAACGGCGCGCCCGGCGGGGATATGCTCCAGCCCCGACACCTCCACTTTGCAGCCCGCGATCCGCATCAGGGTACCCATCCACATCACGACATATTTATTCACAATCTTCCGGCACCCCGCCGTGTCGCCTTCGCGCTTCATGCGTTCAGCCCGGCGCAGGGGCGGGAGCAGGACGATCAGCACCAGAACAAAATACATCGCCCATACGATAGTACGCAAAACCGCAATCATAACGCCATTCCCCCTGAATTTTTCGATTTTACACTATATATATTACCGCAAAATGAAGGAAGAATCAAATTTTTTCGACAAGTTTGCGAAATTTGCCTGAAAAAGGCGGCGCGGCAATGAAATTGCCGCGCCATGATGGGTTTCCAAAGGGGGCTTGCCCCC
>CANCXY010000258.1 GCA_947381875.1 uncultured Clostridia bacterium
CGAATTGACGATGCAAAGGCTGGCGGCGGAAGGGTGCCGGAAGATGGGGCTGCTCTCTACGGCGGGCACCGTGCAGGCGGGCGTCTATCAACGGGCGTGTGAACGGTATGGGCTTTCCTGCGCCGTGCTGGACGCGGAAGGGCAGAAGGCGCTGATGGGCGTGATTTATGACGATGTGAAACAGGGCCGCCGCGCCAATATGGCCGCGTTTGGCCGCGCCGTCGGGTGCCTGGAAGCGCAGGGGTGCCAGCGCGTGGTGCTGGGCTGTACGGAGCTTTCCCTCGTCAAGCGAGACGAGGGGCTGGATGGCTTTTATTTAGATGCTATGGAAGTGCTGGCCGGGGCCGCAATCCGCGCGTGCGGGAAAGAGCCGGTTGGATTTTGAAAAAGGGGAGCGGCCAAATCCGGGTGGTTTGTGCATTCCCCGCCCTGCGGGCGGGGAATGCACGTAAATATCCCTGTGGTTTGGATACCTTTGAAAAAGGAGATTGCCTATGTGTGGTTTCATCGGGTTTACCGATCATCTTGCGAACAGGGAAGCGGTGCTGAACGCCATGATGGCGCGCATCATACACCGCGGGCCGGATATGGGCGGCGCGTACACCGCCGACGGCGTGGCGCTGGGGTTCCGGCGGCTTTCCATCCTCGATTTGTCCAGCGCGGGCGCACAGCCCATGCGGAGCGACGACGGAAATGTTGTTGTTGTGTTCAATGGGGAAATTTACAATTTCCAGTCTTTGCGGTGGGAATTGGAGGCGCGGGGGCATACCTTCCACTGCGGCGCGGACACCGAGGTGCTGATCCACGGGTACGAGGAATACGGCACAAAAATTGTCGATAAGCTGCGCGGTATGTACGCGTTTGCCCTGTGGGATGCAAAGCGGAAACGCCTGTTCGGCGCGCGCGATATTTTCGGCATCAAGCCGTTTTACTATTATCCGCTGCCGGGCGGGGAAGGGCTTTTGTTCGGCAGCGAAATCAAAGCCTTTTTAGAACATCCGAAGTTCCAGAAAGCCGTGAACCCGAACGCCCTGCGCCCGTACCTCACCCTGCAATATTCCGCCACACAGGAGACGTTTTTCAAGGGCGTATACAAGCTGCCCGCCGCGCACTATTTCATCTACGAAAACGGGAAAATGGATGTGCAGCGCTTCTGGGACTGCCGCTTTGCACCGAAACAGCAGAGCTACGAGGACTGCGCCAAAGCGCTGGACGCGGCGGTGCATGAGTCGGTATCGGCGCACAGGATTGCAGATGTGAAGGTGGGGTCGTTTTTATCGGGCGGCGTGGATTCGAGCTATATCGCGGCGGTGCTGCGCCCGGATACGACGTTCAGTGTCGGCTTTGAACAGCACAAGTTTGACGAGACGAATTACGCCGCCGAGCTTTCCCAAAAGCTGCATATCCGCAACCGCCGCGAGCTGATCACGGCGGATGAATGCTTCGACGCGTTCAGCGATATTCAGTATCATATGGATGAGCCGCAGTCCAACCCCTCCAGCGTGCCGCTGTGGTTTTTGGCGAAACTCGCGCGCGAAGATGTGACAGTCGTACTTTCGGGCGAGGGCGCGGATGAAATCTTCGCCGGGTACGACTGGTACGCCGACACCCCCGCTATGCAGAAGTTCAAGAAGGTGCCGTTAAGCGTGCGCCATCTGGCGGGCAGCGCGGCAAAACATCTGCCGTATTTTAAGGGGAAAAATTTCCTGCTCAAATGCGCCGAGCGCCCGGAGGACTATTTCTTAGGTCAGGCGCTTGTATTCCCGGAGGATGAAGCCAGCGCGATTTTGCAGGACGCCTACGCCTTCGGCCCCGCCCCGCACAAGTTGGCTGCGACGTTTTACGCGCGCGCCGCCGGATGGGACGAGGTGACGAAAAAGCAATATTTAGACCTGAACATGTGGCTTCCCGGCGATATTTTATTGAAGGCCGACAAAATGTGCATGGCGCATTCCCTCGAACTGCGCGTGCCGTTCTTAGATAAGAAGATGATGGAATTTGCCAGCGGCATCCCGACATCCTACCGCATCCGGGGCGGCGAGACAAAGGCAGTGATGCGCCACGCCGCCAACCGCACCCTTCCCGACGAATGGGCCAACCGCCCCAAAAAAGGATTCCCGGTGCCAATCCGATACTGGCTGCGCGAGGAAAAATACTACAACCTCGTGCGAGAACACTTCGCCAGCAGCTACGCGGCTATCTTCTTCCGCCCCGACGCGCTGATGAAGCTCCTGGACGACCACTACCACGGCCACGCCAACAACCAGCGCAAAATATGGACGGTCTTTACCTTCCTCGTCTGGTATAAGCGGTTCTTTATAGATGAGCGCTGACCTGCCCCAGAGGCTCTGCCTCTGGACTCCGCCAAAGGGGGCAAGCCCCCTTTGGAAACCCATCACGCGCAACAATTTCATTGTTGCGCACCAGATTTTTTGATATTATTTAGGAGGTTGATTTTTTATGGAAAGCAGAAAGACGTTTTATCTTACTACGCCGATTTATTATCCCAGCGACAAGCTGCATATCGGGCACAGCTATACCACCGTCGTGTGCGACGCACTGGCGCGGTACAAGCGCTTGCAGGGCTATGATGTGATGTATCTGACAGGCACCGACGAACACGGGCAGAAGATAGAGGATAAGGCCGCCGCAAAGGGCGTCTCGCCGCAGGCGTATGTGGATGAAATTGTTTCCGGCATCAAGGAGCTTTGGGAACTGCTGAATATTTCCAATGACCGCTTCATCCGCACAACGGATGATTACCATATGGAGAGCTGCCAGAAGATTTTCACGCAGTTATACGAGCAGGGCGATATTTACAAGGGCGTGTATAAAGGGCACTATTGCAAGCCCTGTGAGAGCTTCTGGACAGACAGCCAGCTTGTGGACGGCAAATGCCCGGACTGCGGCCGCGAGGTGTACGAGGCCGAGGAGGAAGCGTATTTCTTTAAGACAGGAAAATATGCCGACCGCCTCCTCAAGCTGTATGAGGACAACCCTGAGTTCATCCAGCCCGAAACGCGCAAAAATGAAATGATCGCGTTTATCAAACAGGGCCTTCAGGATACCTGCGTCTCCCGTACAAGCGTGAAATGGGGTATCCCCGTCCCGTTCGACCCGAAGCATACCATGTATGTATGGGTGGACGCCCTCTCCAACTACATCACCGCCTTGGGCTACGAAAACGGCAAGTATAACGATTACGAAAAATACTGGCCCGCGGACCTGCATATTGTCGGCAAAGAGATTCTACGTTTCCACACCATCCTGTGGCCCGCCATGCTGATGGCCTTGGGCCTCCCCCTGCCCAAGCGCGTGTTTGGACACGGCTGGCTGCTGCTGGACGGCGGCAAAATGAGCAAATCCAAAGGCAACGTCGTTGACCCGGTTGTGCTGTGCAGCCGGTATGGTGTGGACGCCGTGCGCTATTTCCTCCTGCGGGAAATCCCCTTCGGCAACGACGGCAATTTCACGAATGAAGCGCTTATCAACCGCATCAACGCCGACCTGGCGAACGACCTGGGGAACCTGCTTTCACGCAGTGTCGCGATGGTGGAAAAATATTTCGGCGGCACGCTGCCCGCCGACCGCGCCTCCGACGCCGCCCACGCTGACGCCGACGCCGCGCAGGACGCGGAGCTGATCGCCATGACCGAGGCTCTGCCCGGCAAGGTGACGGCGGCCATGGACGTATTGCAGGTGCCCACCGCGCTGGCGGAGATTTTCAAGGTGATCCAGCGCGCGAACAAATATATCGACGAGACCTCCCCCTGGCTCTTGGCGAAGGACGAAGCACGGAAAGGCCGTCTGGCGCGCGTGCTGTATAACCTGTGCGAGGTCCTGCGCACGGCGGCGGCGCTGCTCACGCCCTTCCTCCCCGACACCACGCCGAAAATGGCCGCGCAGCTTGGCCTTGCGCCGGAACACCTGGCGTTCGATACCTTGGGCGCGTTCGGCGGCCTGCCCGAACCGTTCACGGTGCATAAAGGCGAGGCGTTGTTCCCGCGCATCGACCTGGATAAGGAAATGGAAGCCCTGGCCGCGCACAACGCGAAAGCGCAGGAACAACAGGCCGCGCCCGAACCCGCAAAGCCCGCCCCTGCCCCCGCCGCGCCCGCCGAGGCGCTGGAGCATGAGCCGGAGGTGGATTTTGAAACGTTCTGCCGCGTAGAAATGCGCGTAGGCGAAGTGCGCGCATGCGAGCGCATCAAGGAGAGCAAAAAGCTGCTGAAGCTGACGCTGTTCGACGGTGAACGGGAACGCACCATCCTTTCCGGCATCGCGAAATGGTACGCGCCGGAAGACCTGACAGGAAAGAAAGTCGGCTTTGTGGCGAACCTTGCCCCGCGCCCGATGATGGGCGGCAAATACGTTTCCGAGGGCATGGTGATGGCCGCCGACACCGCCGATGGCGGCGCAAGTGTCGCTTTCTTCCCCGCCGACGTGCCCACCGGCATGCGGATCCACTGATGGCGGGCTGCCGCCCGCGCCTGCCCAGAGGGCGGGACCCCGGGCCCCGCCCCGGGGCCCCCCCGCCCGGGGGGGGGGGGGGGGGGGGGGGGGCGCCACACGCCGGGGCCCC